>QKDR01000024.1 GCA_003252515.1 Candidatus Delongbacteria bacterium
GTCCGCGATGATGACCGCATGATCTTTTTCCGCTCTTATCAGCTCGCCTTCAAGGTTGATGTTCTTTTCATCATTCCTGATCGTTACTTTAAGAGTCTTGCCCTCATTCCAGAAAAAATCCCTGAACTCTCTCAGTTCCCTGTCAATTCCGGGAGAACTTATCTCAAGCTGATAATCGAAAGGGATGAAATCAGCGCCTGCCGCATCGGCATATTTTCTGAACTCTTTCGTAATATATGTAAGGTCATCTACTGTAGGACCTTTCTTCGATCCGACCGAGATTCTTAGGACAGCCCCTCTGGAATTAGACGCTATGCTGACATCCACGAGTTCCTGACCGTGCTTTTCGGCTATAGGCCTGACCGCGTCACCGATCTTTGCTTTGATATCTTCCGTAGCTTCCTCCTTTTCAATATAAAAAAAGCGGGAATTTTCCCACTTATCGTTCTGAATCAAAGTAACGGGCTAAATATAATTAATATAATATATAAAAGCAAGGTAAATTTGAACTATTTTCCACAGAATCCGGCAATTGTTCCTGCAAGGCCTTCCGCATCTAAACCCAGTATCTCCATAAGTTTTGCAGTCCTGCCGTGCTCTATGAATTTATCCGGAATGCCTATTCTTTTTATGTTCAGTCCGTTTTTACCGGCTGAATTATAGTATTCGAGAACGGCCGCGCCGAAACCTCCTATCAGGCAATTCTCTTCAACAGTGATAATATTTGAATATTCTGAAGAGACTTCATCCAGTATTCCGGTGTCAATCGGTTTTATGAATTTCATATCGTATACAGAAGGCTCGATTCCTTTTTCTTTCAGCATATCACATGCTTTCAGAACAGAATTAGTAATATTTCCGACAGTCAGGATCGCGGTATCCCTTCCTTCTTTCACTTTCTTTCCCTTACCTATACTCACATCTTCAAAAGAGTGATCGTCCCCTGAACCGGTCCCGGACCCTCTGGGATATCTGATCGCGAAAAGGCCTTTCAGCTTCGCGGCAGTGTAAAGCATGCTTCTGAGATCAGATTCATTACTGGGCGACATAATGATCATATTCGGTATCATCCTGAGATATGAAATGTCGAATACACCGTGGTGGGTCGGACCGTCCTCTCCGACCAGTCCGGACCTGTCTATAGCGAAGATCATATCGAGTTCCTGAAGAGCGCAATCGTGAATAAGCTGATCGAACGATCTCTGCAGAAATGTTGAATATATCGCCACGACCGGTTTTAAACCCTTAACGGACATGGCCGCCCCGAAAGTAACAGCGTGCTCTTCTGCTATGCCGACGTCAAAAAACCTGTCAGGGTATTCATCCGCAAAATCACTCAGCCCTGTACCTATTTTCATCGCCGCAGTGATCGCGATCAGCCTTCCGTCTGTCTTCGCCAGTTCGCATAACGCTTTTCCGAACACGTCCTGGTATTTAGGAAGTTCGGTCTTCTTTTCTTTTCCGTTGGCAAGTATACCGGGTCCTACGCCGTGATAAGTCCCTTCCGCGTCCTGTTCAGCCGGTTTGTATCCCCTGCCTTTTTCTGTAAGTATATGAAGAAATACCGGTCCGGATATTTTGTTCTTAATATTTTCCAGCACTTTTATAAGCATCTGAACATCATGTCCGTCTACCGGTCCTATATAGTTAAAACCGAGTTTCTCGAACAGGATCCCCGGTGTCAGAAGACTTTTTACGCTGTCCTCGATTTTCGCCAGTCCTTTTCTGATCTGCGTTCCGAGCTTGTATTTCCCTGCATAATTCCATATATCGTTCCTGATCCTGTTGAATTTCGGATCGGAAAGAACTGATGTTGTATATTTTGAAATCGCTCCTACATTTTTTGAGATCGACATCTCGTTATCGTTAAGGATCACAATGAAATCCTTTCCGGAAGCGCCGGCATTGTTAAGACCTTCAAAAGCCAGTCCTCCGGTGATAGAACCGTCGCCGATCACCGAGATCACCTTGTATTTCTCCTGCAGTATCTCCCGTGCCATCACAAAACCGAAGCCGGCTGAGATGGATGTGGAGGCATGCCCGACACCGAAAGAGTCATAGACGGATTCGGACGGCTTTATGAATCCGCTTATGCCCTGGTACTGCCTGTTAGTGTTGAAAACGTCCCTTCTGCCTGTATATATTTTATGCGAATATGCCTGATGCCCTACATCCCAGACGATCTTGTCATCAGGCGGATCAAAAACTTTCATAAGCGCGATCGTAAGCTCTACTGTTCCCAGACTCGGCGCAAGATGCCCGCCTGTTATATCGACGTTGTCGATAATGAACTTCCTCGTTTCCGCTGCAAGCTCCCTCATCTGATCCGCGGTAAGGTCTTTTATGTCCGAGGGTGAATTTATTCTGTTAAGTACGTTCAATCTGCGGTTTCTCTCTTTTTTATGATATCTCTGACCTTTTCAAGGTCCTCCGGAGTATCGACCCCGATGAATTCTCCAGTTACTTCAACACATTTGATCCTGTGCCCGTTCTCGAGAATTCTGAGCTGTTCAAGCGACTCCGACAATTCGAGCTTTGTACTGTCTGAATTTACAAAAGTTTTAAGAAATTCCTTTCTGTAAGCATAGATGCCGATGTGTTTATAATAAACCGGCTCGTCTCTGAAGTTCAGCGGTATTCTGGATCTGGAAAAATACAGCGCATAACAATTTATGTCCATAACTGCTTTCACGACATTTCTGCTGTCAGTCTCGGCAGGATCGGAGATCCGCTTGACAGGAGTCGAACATACTGCGGCCGGAGAATCAATAAGCTCTTCTACCAGCTGATCGATAACTAAAGGATCAAGCAGAGGCTCGTCTCCCTGAATATTCACGACAACATCGCAGTCCAGATCTTTTACGGCCTCATAGCATCTGTCCGTACCGGTTCTGATGTCCTGACCCGTCATTACGGCTCTTATATTACTCTCTTTAAGATGTTCTTCTATAATACTGCTGTCGGTCGCAACTATAACCATATCCAGGGACGTGCATTTCATCGCCTGCTCGGCAACCCTGACTATCATTGTCTTGCCGCTGATGTCCGAAAGAGGTTTTCCGGGAAGCCGCGTTGAATGGTATCTTGCCGGTATTACGCCTATGACAACGGGTTTACGCATTTAATATCCTTTTCAGTTCCTCGATCTCGAACGGCTTATCGAGAAGTCCTGAAACGCCGTACTCGCACATTTTTTCTTCGGAAAGAAGCTGATGATATCCTGAAATGATGTATACTTTTGTATCCGGATATTTTGATTTCACTTTCTTAGCTATATCAACTCCGGTCATATCCGGCATCTGATAATCTGTGATCACGATATCAAAATCGTTCGTCTGGAATTTCTTATCGAGATTATTTCCTGATGAGATCGCCACGACCTCATGATCAAGTATCTCGATGATCTCTGTCAATACTTCCAGTATGTCCGGTTGATCGTCGATTATTAACACTTTTTTACCCATTGTGCCTTCCGGAATTAATTCATCCGCAATTTTAAGCTAATTTACTTAAAAATTCAAGTTTTATTTATAAAAAAAGAAGCCTGACGCCTCTTTTTTTAATTTTATGATCTTAATATTATCAATTATCTTTGATCTCGGTAACGGATTCATCATGCCTTCTCAGTTCCTTTGCTTCCATTTCATCCGCTTTCTTAAGCATATCTTTTGCTTTTCTTCTGATGGCGCTGATCTGTTTCATCTGGTTCTCATGCCTTTTTGTTTCTCTCTCAAGTAACGTTTCTTTGCTTAAGCCCGCTATTCCTGTCTTCTCTTTCGGTTCGGACATTTTCTTCTGTTTCTTTACAGAATTTCCGGAACCGGATATTTCCTCCTGATCTTCAGGATCATTCCCGATATCAGTATCCGCATCGAGATCATTATCAGTTTCATCGGAGCCGGGACCGGTAACCCCTGAACCGCTTTTTTCAATTCCGCTTCCTGTGACTGTTCTTCCGTTTTGAGCATTAAGCTCGGAAACGAGTAGTACCGCCGGGATCAGAAAGAAAATCAAAAAGATCACTTTTTTTACTGAATATGCCATAAATCCTCCCTTAATTTTATTTATATTTTGAATATACTATTAAGAACCTGTTTTTACAATTAAAAAATAAATAATTTCACATTCTTAATAAAAAAATTTATATTTCGTGGAATTTTGTGCGAACAAAAATAACTGAATAATAGTAAGAGCTGAAAAACAAAAAAAATCATTATGGAAAGACTGAAATTTTTTAAACCCGAATATTTTGACATGCTTTGGCTGATCATACCTGCCGCGCTGCTTATATTTTATTCGGTCGCGAAAAAAATAAGCGTCATAGGTTCTTTTATCGGGAACGGACTGCGCGAACATATGACAGGAAGCCTGTCAATCAGAAAACTTTATCTTAAGAGAATATTTCAGATATTATCTCTTGCCCTGCTGATACTTGCTCTCACAGGTCCCCAGATCGGATCGAAGATCGTTAAAATGAAAAGGCAGGGTATTGATATTGTCGTAGCCATTGATCTGTCCAGATCGATGCAGGCGGAAGACATAACTCCGAACAGGCTTAAGAAAACAAAACATGAAGTAAAAAACTTCATAAACGGACTGGAGGGGGACAGGATCGCTCTTGTCGGATTTACGAGCAAAGCTTTTGTGCAGTGCCCTCTGACAAGCGATTACGACGCGGCGCTGATGTTCCTTGACATGATGGACACTTCTCTTCTCCCTCAGGACGGAACGTCTCTTGCTGAAGCTTTAAAAGCATCGGGCACCGTATTTCCTGAGAATGAAAAGAAACACAAACTGGTAGTTCTTATATCGGACGGAGAGGATCATGAGGAAGGGATCGTTGAAGCCGTAAGTGAGCTTAAGGAAAGCGGTGCGGTAGTTTATACTATCGGAATAGGATCGCCGGAAGGGGTACCGATACCGTCGGGTAACGGATTTCTGAAAGACAGCGAAGGCAATACGGTAATAACAAAGCTTAATGAGCTGAATTTGAAAAAGATCGCCATGGAGGGCAACGGGAATTATTATTACTCGTCGGTGGGAGATACTGAACTTAAAGAAATATTTACTGATATCGGCAGACTTGAAAAGAAAGAGTTCGATGAGAAAACTTTCAAAGATTATGCCCACAGATTTCAGTTCGTACTTCTTGGGGCTCTGCTTTTCTTTCTTGCTGATCTTTTCCTGAACGATCGTAAAAAGGAAAAATCATTATGAAAATCTTAACCTTACTGATAACCCTGCTTGTTATTAACTCTTACGCCGTATCATATATAGACGCGAAGTCAGGAGAAAAAGAATATAAAAAAGGCAATTTCGGCATCTCGGAAAAGAAATTCGAGTCTGCATCAGCTTCAGATCCCGATAAGGATCCGGTACTGTTCTATAACCACGGCAACTCGCTTTTTCAGCAGAAAAAATATGATGAGGCGATGAAAAAATACGAAGAAGCACTGTCTACGGACAACAAAGCTTTAAAATCTCAGGTTAAATATAACATGGGGAACACGTTCTTCATGCAGCAGAAACCTGAAGAAGCTCTCGCCTACTACAAAGACGCTGTTAAACTCGATCCTGAGAACAGGGAAGCGGCAATAAACTACGAGATCGTCAGAAAACTTCTGGAGCAACAGCAGCAACAACAACAGCAGGATCAGAATAAAGACCAGCAGAAACAGGAACAGCAACAGGATCAGAAGCAACAGGATAATAAACAGGAACAGAATAAAGATAAACAGCAAGACCAAAAACAAGATCAGCAACAGAATCAGGATAAAGATCAGGATCAGAAACAGAAACAGCAGCAGGAAAAGGACAAAATGTCTAAAGAGGAAGCCGAGCAGCTTCTGAAGGCAATGGAGAAAGACGAGGAGGACGCTCAGGAGAAGGTCCAGAAAGCGCTGATCCAGAAAGAAAGATCGAACATTAAGAATAAATGGTAATAAAAAAAGGCAGATTTAAATAATCTGCCTTTTTCATATTGATCCAATGCCTGATAACCTACCTCACCAGCACCATTTTTCTGATCAGCTTTTTCCCGTCCGCTTCAAGAGTATAGAAATATACACCCGAACTTAACATATCCGCATTGAACTGGACGCTGTGAAATCCTCTGTCCATCTTTCCGCTGACAAGCAGGTTCGTTACCTGACCTTTATAATTGAATACTCTCAACTTAACATCACAGTCATTTTTCAGTGAGAACTTTATCGTCGTAACAGGATTGAACGGATTGGGATAGTTCTGATAAAGGGCCGTTTCATACGGGATTATTTCATCTTCACCTGTAGGCGTATTCAGTATAATCGGATCACCGGAACCTTTGATCAGCGGTTCGAACCCTCTGAAAGCGGTTCTGCAGGTATTATCAAGAACATATTCCCCCTTACCGGTTAAGACCGTACCTGTGTCTTTAATACTGTTATCGGTTACCTCGAAATTTACAACATCTCCTTCTTCCCATTGCGTTTTGAAATTACCGAGATTTATGTACAAAACGGAGTAATCCGTACCTGCCTGTTCAAATCCGCATCCGTAATTTTCTTCTGTCAATATCTCTTCTTCTCTCCCCGTTATCCATGCGGCGAAATCCAGATTACCTGTTTCATCAGAGTCGAATTTCTCGTTCGTTGACTTTACTATGCTGTAGTATAACGATTTAGGCAGATTAGGTACCTCAATATCGTCTTTATCCGTATCCTTACGCGATTTCGCTTCATCACTCGGCCAGATAACGCTGTCTGTCATATTCAGAAAAAGCGGTTGCCCTATGTAAGACTCAAAATCGCCTAACCATCCGAGATAAGGGTTATAACTTGTACCTTCATATGATTGTGTCTCGTTATTCCATTTTGTAACGCTTCCGCAATATCCTACATCGTTCCCGATACCGCTGCCCGCCATAGTCAGATTGTATTTTGAGGGGGGATGTACAATAAGGTTCTGATCTGTCCCGTCTGTTGTTATCAGGTTATATGAAGGGAAAACTTCATACTCTCCGCAAGTAATAAAATCAAAAGGCTGATTTATACCTGAAAGAATATATGCCTGACCGTAATAAATCGGGAACGGACATAACCATATTCCGAGAAATGAGTTATAGCTGCTGCCCGACCACATCTGTGTTACGGGATTCCATTTGGTTATAGTACAGAAATTACTGCCGTCAGGATCAAAATGACAACTGGAATCGTTTTCCGAACTGAAAACGACCGGAACATAATGCTGATCCAGTCCAGATATAGTATCACAGTGCGTTATACTGAAACCGACCGCTTCACTGGGTAATGACCTGTATCCGAACAGAGCGAACGCGAATAACGCAAATATTATAACCGTATATTTCTTCATCTCGACACCTCCTTCATTCTGTTAAGCGGGACTTTCCCGGGCGAGAGTATTTTCTCCGTCACCTCAGAGACTACTTTGTAGAAATACACACCGTCCTCAAGTTCAGTATCGGGATCGTTGAATGAAGTAGATGTCGTATTCCCGATCTCCACATAACCCACGTCAGGCTTATCTGACCTGTATATGTAATACATCGTCGCATCCTGAACCGCAGTCCAGTTCACGTTCGTCACGCCCTGACCTCTTGACACCTGTATTCCGGTCGGAACTTCCGCCTTTATTGTGCCTGATACAACAATATCGTCAATGCTATAATATAGGTAAAGTTTCTGATCAAGATTGTAAAGGCTTCCGTTACTTACTCTACCTGTAAACCCGAATTGAACAGAATTTGTTAAATAACTGTCAGGAATTGATATTGTAACGCTGTCCCACCCGTCAGTATATTGAGAAGGGCCTATACTGTCAATAACAAGAAGCTCTGTTCTTGTTAAATAATCCCAGATCGGTGTCCCATTGCTTAGTGTATCGGTTGCTATAGAATTCATTCCGTATAAATAAAAATTATTTTGTGGTTTCGGTTCAAGGTTTTTGTATCCGTCAATTGAATATTTGAAAGATATTTGCACATCAGTAAACCTACTTAAGTCCATAATAGGAGAACATATATTTCCCATTGCTTCAGCATCGTCATTAGTCGCCTCCTGATCAAACGGTCCTGTTCCGATACGCAGAAGATAATCTCCGTTGTACGGTAATATTTCTCTTGTATTTGTAGAATCAACTTCCCATTTTACCAAAAAGTCATTTATATAATTATTAATACTGAAACCTTCGTTTATCCAGTATTCCGGATTGATTCCATCATTTTCGAAGCCCTCTGACAGTGGTAATTCATCTGACATGGAAATAATATTTATTGAACACATTTCCGTTGCTTCAGATTCTACACCGTCAAGATAAGAAGCAGTTATACAATAACTATATTCTCCGTCTTCAAGCCACAGATCGGTAAAAGATGTATCCTCAGTTTTCATTATCAGAATATCGTTTCTATAGATATTATACTCATTAACCGAATCAGGATAAACAGGTTCTGTCCAATTCAAATATACAGTATTGTATTCATAACCGCCTCCTTGCGTTAAAACAACGTTCCGAGGCCTCGGATAAGTTATATCTCCTGTCGAAACTGTGACTGAACAATCAAGCATTGAAGACTCATCGTAATCAAGACCTGTGTACTTTGCAGTTACAGTATATTTGTACGTTCTATTGCTCTGTATATCGTAATCTTTAAATGTTGTTGAAGTTGTTTCTCCAGCTTTCACACCGTTCCTGTAAATTATATATCCTTCCGGTACGTATATCGGGTTACTCGGCGGATCGAAAGATATTTCGACGAAATCATTGCATTTAACGTTTTTGTAATAACCTGTCACCATTGCGGGCCCTTCCGGACATACTTTTCTGGTGTAGCAAATGCATATCTCGTCATAAAGTACTGTTTGCTTCAAAGAGTCTTTATAATATTCAGGTATCCCTTCAGTTATCAGCTTTACTTTGACTTCCGTTCCCATTCCCACTCTCCCGCCAAGCGGTTTTGTGAATTTAACGGCATAATGGATAGAATCGTTTCCGTCTCCAGCCCACTGATTCATTGCATCATATTCGTTCCATTCATTCACCGTCGCAGTTTTAATTATTTCTTCAACTCCACCAATTTCTAACGCGATCGAATAATTCGCCAACAGTTTTTCAAAATTGTATTCCTGTGTTAACTGATCATACTCCTTCTTTAATCCGATAGCGAACTGGAACTCAGTGTTATAAGGTCTATTTATTGTTACACCGGGATGTGTAAGTTCCATTCTGCCTTTTTCTTCCGCAGAGTCATAATATGATGCTATTGATTTACTGCCTAAGGCATACGTAAAATTACAATTCGCTATTATCCAATTATCTTCATTCTCCATATCTTCATATTCGGCTCCTCTCGGCCATAGGTCTGTCGGCCATTCATCTCCTTCGTAACCTTTTTCGGCTGTTATATACAGAGGAGGTATCTGTATTTCCTTTCTCTGTATAGCGTTGCAGCCTGCAACTGGATCATATTCTGTGGCTGTAATTGTATAAAAACCGGGCGTTTCATACCCCGTTCTTACCCATTCGGCAGGTGAAGCTGTAGATACAAGAAATGTATCGGGTAATGTTAAATTCGTTGAAAGATCATATTTTTCTTTTATGAATTGATCATAACCATTTATCCCGTCATATGAAAAATCTGCTATATTTATTCCTTCCGAAGAAACATTGAAATATGTAGTTCCTATCGTCCTTTCTATAAACGGGCGCCACTGGTACAGTTTTATCTCTTCCTCAGGTGCGTATATTGTCTTTTCTTTGTAAGGAACTCCGTACTGAAAACCGTACTGATACCAGAAATCGCCCTGTAATTTTAATTTCCAGGAAGGTTTCATGAATAGTAGAGAATCTCCGCTGTAATAAGTCGGGTTCTCTCTCGCATCTATAAGTCTGGCATAGATCGGATATAAACCGGGTTTGATCGCATACAGGTTGTCATCATCAACGAATAATGTATCGTTCCTCAACGGTTCACACCAAGTTACTTCATCTACATAAACAGATTTTATATCTTTCTCAGATCCTTGCGATGAATCGTCCTTTAACTTAAAGATCGCAATATTTCCGCTTTCTTCTTTTGCTGGAGTTCCTGGTAAATAAGGCAATTGTAAGGATTTCCAATAATACTTACAATCATTACAAAAATCATAGTAGAATTGCATGTCCACATAAGAATAATTCTTGTATACCGAATCAAGATCAACCGTTCCGTCATGATAAAAAAGCCCTTTAATATCAACAAATTTCTCGAAGTCTATAGCCTCCACATTATATGGCTTTGGTTCTGTTATCTCACATTCAAATCCGTCAAGAAGCCTGATCGTTAAAGAATCACTCCATGTCAGTACTTCGGTACTCTCTGCATTCTCGTAATAGAATGCCGTCGCTTTGACTATATAATCTCCTTTCAGGTCCCCTTTGTCCCATGTGCACGTATAAGGCGTTGCCTCCTTACCCTTGACAGGCGGTTCGTCCGAAGGGATCAGAGTATATTCATCGTTCGTGCCCACTTCCTTATAATAGAACTTTATAGGTCCGTATACCTCATCCATATAAGGATAATCGTTTCCGTATGCATCCGTGCAGGTAGCATTGAAAATATTGGTGTTGTCAAGAGAGTATTCCATTTTATTGGATGAGCGCCAAAGTACGACATTTGGTTTCACATCTATACATAACATTGTAAGAGATGAATGCTCTAACATATAATTCGATAAGTCATGAAGTAATGAATTCCTTTTAACAAAACCTTTAAAATAATTTGAATATTCCTGCTTAATATGGCTTGTTGATATTTTATATCTGTATAAATTTGTATCAACTACTGCATAGGCAAGTGTATCAGCAAGATTATCTGAATTCATGAATGATTCCGGTATTAATGGCGGAGGCGTGACGCTGTTATGCGCAAGCATAAAAGGACACTGTACATCTATCACAAGAGAATCACCGGGCATCACCTCGATCTTATTCGGTGAAACATATTTTATGTTTCCCGATAACGTGGAAACATTTGCTATCACTGGTGGCTCATACACATTCTTGATTCCGTTGATCTCATCATTCGTTAAACCTGTAGCAGTTCCAACTACTGTATCATAATACATCAAGGCAGATGTATCACTGGTAAGATCCTTCAATCCCAATGCGTGAGTAAGTTCATGTTTCAAAACTTTATTAATATCATGTATTGCCGGATTAAATTTGTTTTTATTAATTCTAATCGTAAAACTCGAAATGTCTCCAAAAATACCGCCTAAATCATTAATTGCGACCGTAGAATCTTCTGCTGGGCTTGGTAAAGAATCGTATCTAATAATACACATTGCACTTTCAGAAGTACTGTCAGCAGCAACTAATATGGGTACATTATCTATCCCATGGGAATTTACTGCATTCACACATGCAGTGAAATCCAATCCCCATGATGTTTTCAGATTGTCTACTTCGGGTGTAAGATATACTATGCAGCTATCTGAAGTTGTCGTCAACCATATATCAAGTAAATCGTATGCGAAAATATAGTTTGTTATTATTAACAATATCGCAATGGCATATGATTTCATTTTTCTACCTCACTATGATAAGATCTGTGATAGAAATTATTAGTATCATTGATTTCTTGAAACTTAGTGATTTTATTCAATAATTGAGTATAATCTAAAATCAGTTTGCTTTTCGAAGATTCCAAATACAAGTCAAGCCCATCTTTTTTTAAAGAAGTAGCCCTTATCTTAAATAAATCATTGTGCACATTTGGATATTTTCTAAAGAATAATACATATTTTTTTCCTATTTCCAATTGATTGTCACCTGTTGACCAAACATACTTGCCTATTGGACTAGGGTATGCAATTTCTTTTGGTGTTGAATTATAGTACTCGGAACCTTTTTGTAATGACTCAACCTTTACATGATATCTTGAACGGTAATAGACATCTCTACCAGATTCTTCTTCTTGGGTTTTGTAGATATATTCAACATTTTCAATATTTCCAACAACAATAACATCAGCTTGAATAATGTTATAAATAAATTTTTCTTCCATTGCTGGCGAATCTTTAGCTGAAAGAATACCCAACTCTTTTAAAGCTTCAAAAGAATTAAGATTTACTTTGTTTTCGTAAAAAAATTCCTTAGAATAAAATGCATTATCATCTATTCCAAGTTCTTCAGCTCTCTTTAAGTATTGAGCCTTGAATTTTGCTAATTCTTCTTCCGTCATTCCCGTGTCAACTCCCGTACGATCTTTGACAGTCTCGTTTGACTTAGCTTGATCAGGTTGTTCGGTCTGAACATTTTTCACATCTTGTTTCACTTGCTGCGAGTCCTTCGCAGGCTCATTATTACCACCACTAGACATAGCAAATGCTGCGGTTAATAAAGCAAATGCAAATATAACAGTTGAGATCATTTTATTTTTCTTCATTTCTACCCTCTTTTGATTTTTTATTCTCTCAATTTTTTTCTTCCTCTTTCACACACTCATAAAGACATCACCTCCTTTAATTGAGGCCTGATGCCTTATATATCTATAAAAAATACAGGCACCGACACTCTGTTATATCCGGTCCATAGGTCTACCACAACCTACCTGAAAGATATAAAGAGGCGGTGCCCCATATTTGTTATACGGAACACTCGCTTCTTCTCTTGTCTTTCAGGTGTATTAAAGTGGTAGTTTAATGGACCAAGACAAGATAATTTAAGCAAATTATCAATATGTCAATTTACAATAATGCCGCTTTTCCTTGTTAATTTTCACGTATTTTTGTTACGATCATAAATATGATTATATTTGAATTCCATGTCAAGTCTTTTGTGGGGTTTTTCGGGTATACTCTAAATATTCTGTTATAATTCTCAATTCCCTTTATTCATACCTTCAAGTCTTATCAGGAAAACTATCTCCTGATTCTCGGGATTGGCTTTATTAGCTTCATAAAGTTTATTCATATAACCCTGTTTGTCGCCGAGCATCGAACGGATCAGTCCCTGCAAAACCAGTTTTGTTGAAGTTCTGAAGCGCTCGAATTTCAAAGTATCGTCAATGTTAAAAATAATATCCGAAGGTTCGATATGTTCGAGAATTTTCTGAGCATTTATACTCCAGTTCTCAGGCAGAAAGCTGTCGAATTTGAAAAAATCCAGATAAGACCGGTCATCGTAACATATTTCCGATCCTTCGGTCATTTTTTCGATCGACTTACTGTCAAGGATCAGAAATGATGCAAGGCTGTACGGGTCGTTGTATAAATAAATGTCGTTTATTTGAGATGCTTTTTTACTGAAATCCGCAAAGTCGATACTAAGAGGTTTTTTCGTTCCGACGATAATGGTGTGCGTATGACCAAGCCATACGGTCGTATTATCAAAAACGGAATTGAAGGTTTTGATGATTCCCGCATAATCTTTGAAAAGAAGCTTGTGCATCGGCAGGTATTGAGTGACCATGCCGTCTTCGCTGAGGTGATCGTAACACAGCTGAAAATACTCCCTGGAATACAAGTTGCCGGATCCCAGCACCGGATGCGTCGGGTCCGAAGAGATAAGATCGTACCTGTCTTCCGAATTCTGAAGGAAATGCCTGCCGTCGTTCCCTATTATTGTCAACCTCGGATCATTCACCACATTGTTGTTAATATCGCTGTAAAGAACGGCGGCTTCCTTCAGTTCTTCAGCCAGTTCGACGCACGTGACCTTGCGGACTTCGGGATGCATCAGGACTGTCGAGGTCGTTACCCCGATCCCGAAGCCGACAATGAGCACATTCTCCGGAGGCTCTGCCGTCAGGAACGGAAGATGACCGAGAAGCTTTACGGCTTTTATGCCGTCGTACGAACTTCCTATTACGGAATTATTGTTGAAATAAGTGTATTTCAATCCTGTATTTCTGTCCTGACCTACGACAAGAGTGGCCTCGACGGTCTCTTTGTAAAAAAGGATGTCTCTTTCGGTCTGTGAAAAAGAAGGCGGCATTACCTTGATCTGCGGAATGAATAACGCAGCCGCTATTGCCGCGGAGACGATTACGGATATAAATTTGAATGCGCTCTTTCTTTTGTTGTACCTGACGGCCATATATGCAGCCGTTAATGCGGAGAGCAGCGAGACTATCAGCAGAGCCCTTACGACTCCCGCATACGGTATCAGAACGAAGGCAGCTATGAACGGTCCTATAAAAGCTCCGGCAGTATTGTAAAAATAAACGCTGCCGAAACCCTCGGAGATATTCCTCGCGCTGTTTTTGTACGCCTCGACCGAACTCGTAAAAATAAATCCTGACAGAACGGACTGAGGCAGTACAGTGATCAGCGACAGAAGGACAGGCGGTATCATTATCCTGAAAGCCGGATCACTTAAAGCTTCATGAAGAGGGATTATAATAAGACCCGGAGCGTTTATAAAGATCATAACACCCCATATAAAAACCGATCCGTAGATAAAAAGCGATACAGTCAGTACTTTCCCGCTGTCCCTTTCTTTCCCGAAGTATCTTTTAAATATTATACTTCCTATAAAATATCCGAAGATCACAACTGACACTATGAGGGAGAATGTGTAGCTGGTATTCGTAAGATATATCCTGAATATCCTCATCCATAATATTTGGGCTGAAAGTCCGGTAAGTCCCGTAACGAAAGTAATAAGAAATATAGCTTTCACAGGAAATCTGTCGGCTTCAATTCTATTTTTTACCGCCGGATTGTTTTCTTCTTCAGATTCCGGGATATTATTTAAAGTTATAAGTATCAGTATAGACAGGATCAGATTGAAAGCCGACATCAGAAAAACGCTGCCTCTCATACCTGCAGAACCCAGAAGAAAAAAACCCGCAATTATACCGCCGGTCGCGCTGCCTACCGTGTCAGCCGCGAAAGTATTACCGACCGACTGTGACGAACTGTTTCCAAGACTAAGATATATCCTGCTCACTACAGGCATGACTCCGCCTATCGCGAACGCCGAAATAAACACTGCGGTCAGAGAGAATGCGTAGGACTGCCACAAACCGGGAATAACCGGAAGGAGTTCGAGCAAATAATAAACTCCCGCATTTATAATTCCGATCGAAAATAAAAGTCCCGCCAGGAACGTTCGGGCATTTGTTACTTTACCTGCCGCCTTACCTATAAAATATGCACCGAGAGCCAGCCCGGCCATATAAGCCGACACTACTATCGTTGAAGCATAGACCGTAATTCCCAGATAAAGGGAAAGCATCCTGTCCCATACGACTTCGTAAACGAGAAAAGAAACGCCGGCCATGAACAGGACCAGCGTTAATATTATCCTTTGATCTTTTCTGTCGGAACCCAAATTATCTGCCTATTTTGAATTATCCGCAGTCACATAATAAAAATATTTTACCCCTGTTCCCAGATCGCCGTCCGTATAGGAATTAGTTCCTGACGTGCCTATGTAGGTAAAACTGCCGTACGGGTCCGAAGACCTGTATATTTTGTAGACCGTCGCTCCGGGCACAGCGTCCCATGAAAGCTGCGACTGCGCTGCCGCAACTGATACTACAGTAACGTTCAGCGGGGAGGACATAACATCGGAAACAGTAAATTTAACAGGCAGGTACAGAACGCTTTCGTCAGGATCGTTGCTTGATATAATGATATCGGCATAATATGATCCGTAATCAAGACCCTCAGAGTTCGCAGTAGCAGTTATCAGGTCGGAACCCGACTGAACTACAGTTCCCGAAACCGGATCGAGAGTAAGCCATTCAGGCAGCAGGTTCGGATTGAACTCCACCGCCAGTGAGTTCTTGACGTATGTTCCGTTGTATATGACCTGTGACCCCGTCGTACCTGCGGCGTCTTCAATACCGACCGTACATGAAGTTAAAGTCCCGTTCATACTATTATACTGAAAAAGGATTTTACCGTCAGCATACAGTATAACCTCGAAAGTGTTGCCTTTCGTGGTATTGTAAGTGACGATATTGTTATATTCAACAATGAATCTTCCGTTGGCGGTATCGCTGTAATAAAATACGTCTCCGCTCTGAGTGGCTCCGCAGTTAAGGTCGTCCCAGAAAGGTGCTATAAGCGCGTTCGGTGAAGATGATACGGGTATTGCAGCATTAGTCGAAGGTACCGATGTGCCCGTAAATGTCAAAGCTCCGTTATCCCCTATTTTCAAAGTTGTGTAATCAGTACCATAGAAATTAAAGTTAAAACCAATGCTTATACTGCCTGATATCGCATCGTCCGTAAGTGAAACCGCTGTTCCGGATGACGATATCTCAATCCAGCTGTAAGCGGGGCCGTCAGGTTCGTCCGAGTCTTTCCATGTATAACCGAAAGAATCCGGACCTCCGCTAGACTTATAGTCTTTCGATCTGATATAATCTGCCGACATGCTGTAGATCAGGTCTTCAGTATCAATGTTGCCGATACTGAACTGCGCCTGGCCTGAAGATGAAGGCACGGCTGATATCCTTAAAGTATCCGTCTGTGACAGAACAATATCGGGA
>QKDR01000083.1 GCA_003252515.1 Candidatus Delongbacteria bacterium
TTATGAGAAGATGTCGGACGAGAATATCAGAAATGTTGAAGATATTGTAAATTCATATATCAGAATGAATATTCCTGTAACGACTGAGATCATGCCTCTTGATGAAGCAAAGAAATCTGGCGTAACGGCTTTGTTCGGCGAAAAGTACGGTGATATAGTGAGAGTGGTCAGGATGGGTGAAGTTTCCGCAGAGCTTTGCGGAGGTACTCACGCATCACGAACCGGAGATATCGGGTATTTCAGGATAATCTCAGAATCCAGTATCGCCGCTGGGATCCGCAGGATCGAGGCCGTGTGCGGGAGATATGCCGTATCTGCAGCAGCGGACCAGAGAAATATTATCGAGGCGATCGTCAGAATGCAGTCCGTAAAAGAACACGAGATCCTTGACAGGCTGCAGAGATCAGCGCAGGAAAAACGTGATCTGGATAAAACTATAAACGAATTGAACGAAAAACTTGCTTTTTCACAGATGAGCGACCTGATCTCAAAGAAAATAAATATAAGCGGCATAAATATAATTTCATCGATCGTTCAGGTCTCCGATGCGAGGATACTTAAGAACCTTGCAGATAATCTGAGAGGTCAAATGAACTCTGCGATCATTTTACTTGGTGCGGACATAGACGGTAAGGCTTCGCTCGTGTGTGCTGTTACCGACGATCTAAAGGCAACTATACCGGCAGGCAGAATAGTCGGCGAAGTCGCCAGAATGCTCGGCGGAGGCGGCGGTGGGGCGGCTCATTTAGCAACTGCCGGCGCGAAAGATGTTACGAAGCTGAAAGACGCTATTGATTCGGTCAGGAACATGTTATGATACTGATGTACCACAACATCGGTATCAACAGCGGTTTCAATACTGTCTCTTTAACAGAGCTTAAAAAACAGATAACTTATCTGGTAAAAAATTTTGAATTTGTCTCTATAGATGAATATGTAAAGAACATAGGTAAAAATAAAAAGACAGCTCTGATCTCCGTAGATGATTCTTACAAAAGCTTCTATGAGTTGTTCTATCCTATTCTAAAAGAATACGGCATTCCGGCAATCTTGTTCGTTCCGGTCGATCATGTCGGGAAATATAATATCTGGGATTCTCAGGAAAGAATAGAGATTATGAACTGGAAGAACATCCGGGAAATATCAGACAACGGACTTGTCACGATCGGATCCCACGGAAGATCACACAAACGTCTTTCTTTACAAAATTGCCCTGAGATAGAGTCGGAGATCACGGACTCCAGAAAAGAACTTGAAGACCGGATCTCAAAACATGTAAGGCATTTCAGTTATCCTTTCGGTCAGTTAAATGATTATAATTCTTTTTCTTTACAATGCCTGAAAAAAAACGGTTACAGCTCCGCCTGTTCAACCAGATACGGTACTGTAAATACTGTAAAGGATATCTTCTCTTTGAAAAGAATCGAAGTTGAACCTTCCGACAATATTTTGTCGTTCGTAAATAAATGCGAAAATCGTTTTCATAAAAAATTATTTAGAAGGTTCGTAAAAGAAAGTCTGATCAGAGCCGGTTTCTTAAAACAGAAATTCTGAATACAGATTGTCGACAAACTCTTCAGGTAGGGATTCTGACCAGAATAACCTTCCGTACTCATTGTTTCTTTTGAAACTGAAAAGTATTTTTCCTTCATTCCTGATCAGTCTGCTGTCAATCAGAACAGCTGCAGTCTTAAGTTTAGAGTTTACTGTATGCCTTATTTTCGGAACTGCTTTTATGAAAACTCCGGGATTACTTATATAAAGAGTATCCGCCAAAGCGATTTTTTTCTTTTCTATATGCCTGGAAAATACCGCAAGACAGGTACCGGTACTATGTTTGATTTGGATTTTCAGAGCTTTATAATTTTTTATATCTTCAAAATCAGCCAATTCCCGTTCATTCAACTCCGCTGTTTTTATATCTTCATTATAATTGATATGAATGCTCTTGCCTGCGAAATTTAATGGCAGATAGGGAACGACAATTTGTTTATTATCAAGAGTCTTAAAATCGTATAGTTTACTGAATACTTTATACGCTGCGGGTGAAGGAGAGAAATTTGTAAGTATGTAACCTTCTTTCTTCAGATCGTTTATCGGATTTATTAAAACCAGACTGTGGGAACGATATTTCCTGTTCACGCCCCAGGCTGAAAAATTGCAGAACCTGTAATTTTTTCCTAAAATTATTCTCTGAGAAAATATATAAGCCAGAAACCCTACAACTCTTCCTTTCGATTCGAGATAGAATCCTATGTGTTTCTTATCAGAGTGCCAGTGATTCTCAAACAGCCTCCTAAAAGAAATAAGCTGTGCCTCTCTTCTTTTTGACGGGAGGCTGTTAAGATGGAACTCTTCCGAAAGTACAGGTAATATTCTATCAATGTCACCCGGATATGCTTCTTTTATAATGACCAATCTGATCAGCCGACCATAATATCAAGGATATCTTTAACCGTTCTGAATTTAACTATATCTTCCCCCGTAAGCTGAATTCCAAAATGCTCGTCGCAAAGAGCTATCAGCGACAGCGCCGCCATTGAATCCCATACGGATATTTCAGCAAGAGCTGTATTTTCGCTTATCGTTCCGCTTTTCAGTTCAAGCATTTCTTCAAGTAAATCGATCTTTTCGCCGTTCGTCATATTCTGTCTTCCAATTATATTTAGGATAAATAACCGCAGTCCGCTATAAGCCCGGTGCCTGTAATTAATTTTGATGCGTCACTTAAAAGAAAAGCTATAACATTGGCAGCGTCTTCAGGATCGCCTATTCCCATATACTGATCTTTCCATGCACTTATATCACCGCCTTTCTTTAAGAATTCATTAAACATCTCAGTACCGATCATCCCGAAAAGGACAGTATTAATTCGGATCCGTCTTGCTGAGAGCTCTTTAGCTATCGGTCTGATAATTCCGTCCATCGCTGATTTCGATGCAGAATAAGCGCTCTGAGATTTATTCCCTTTTATTGATGATACTGAAGAAACACCTATAAAGCTCGACCCGTCCGCACTGCTGCTTTTTTTTGAGATACATCTGATCAATTCAGCGAAAGAGTAAAAATTTGTCAGCATCAGATCGTGCAATGAATTAAATTTCGACATTTTTAGCGGTTTCATTTCACTTACGCCTGCGGAGTGAACGAATCCATTTAAAATACCGTTATCAGCAACAATTTTACTAAGAAATTCCTCAATTCCTTCAATTCTTTTAAGATCGTACGAATAATAAGCGTGTCCTTCACCGTTCAGTTGAGACAATGTTATTCCAAGCCGTTCCTGATCACGCGCAGTTAAAATAACCTTTGCGCCCAGTCTGCTGAGTTTTACCGCTGCCGCTCTTCCAATGCCGGAAGAAGCTCCGGTTACAAGTATGCTCTTTCCTGTTAAATCCATAGGGTTTATCATTCTTTATCCTCTGCAGTAATTACCATTCAATAATTGTTGATCCCCATGACAATCCGACACCGAATCCTGTTAACAGAATTTTGTCGCCTTTTTTCAACCGTCCGTTTGTTTCTGTATGTTTAAGTGCTATAGGGATTGTAGGCGATACTGTATTTCCTGTTTCAGCCATATCAATAATAAATTTCTCTTCAGGTATCTTTATTTTCTTTCTCAGGAAATCAAGCATGAATTTATTGGCCTGATGAAATATGAAAAGATCTATCTCGTCCAGAGAGAGTTTGTGTTTCTCCAATATATTTCTGATGCTTTGAGGAACTACTCTGATCGTGAAATTAAATATATCCGTACCCGACATATAGATATTATCCTGTGAACGAACTGATCCTCCTTCTTCTTTGGCGATCCCGGTGATCGCGGACCTCGGTATCCTTGCACCTCCGGCGGGGATGATCAGTTTATCGTATCCGCTGCCGTCCGTTCCAAGATCAAAACTTCCTATTTTATGACCGCCCTCAGAAATAAGAGCTGCTGCAGCCCCGTCCCCGAATATCGTTCGTGTACTTTTATCCAAAGGATTAATATGCTTTGAATAAGTCTCTGATGTAAGAAAAAGTACATTTTTCGCAATACCTGCTTCCACAAGGCTTTTCCCGATCGCCAGGCCGTAAATAAATGCCGAACAGCCCAAATTAAAATCAAATGCTCCGCATGTTTTGGGAACACCTAACCTGTCCTGTATAACACAGGCTGTTGTCGGGAGAATGTAGTCAGGGGTTTGAGTAGCCAGTATTATGAAATCGACATCTTCGGGTTTTATAATACCTGAATTAAAAAGTTTTTCAGCGGCTTTAACTGCCAGATCGGACGCACACTCATCGAGACTTGTAATATGTCTGCTCTCAATACCTGTTTTCTCCAGAATTTTCTCAGGAGTCCAGTCGCCGAATATTTCTGAGAGCTCAATATTGGAAAGTAACTTTTCAGGTAAATAATATTCTATTCCTTTTATTCCCGCCGACATCAACCGCT
>QKDR01000074.1 GCA_003252515.1 Candidatus Delongbacteria bacterium
ATTCTGAATTTTAAATTTTTGTAATATTTTTGGTCTTAAGTCTTTCATTTCTATCTCATTTTTTATGAAAAAAGTAACTTTTTATCTTCTAATAGGTTTCATTCATCAAAATATTTATATAATCTTTCATTGTACAATGTAAGGAAATCAATGTTACTTATTCTTGCTATTGTTATTATAAGTATTCCAGAGAATTTGATAATCTTCTGCTTGGTTTCCCCACGCAGCCCAGCCTTTTCTAGTTCCTCTAGCAAACAATTCAAGATAAGGTCCAGGGCTGCACTTTTCGATTAAAGTATATTGTTCGTCTGGTTTTCTGGAATGTTCTTGCTTAATAGATTTGATAATATTTACTTGGCTTCGTCCCGGATCTAAAGTTCTCATTGATCCTTTTACTCCAAAAAGAAGAACTTCAGTTGTATTTCTGAAATAAAATCCAACACCTCTGCCGTCAGGTTCTCCGTCTTTTCTTACTTTATGCCAGATTATATTTGTTTTATAAGTGAATCCCCAAGCTTTCATTACGTCTAAACCTTCTTGAAGCAAAGCATTTGGTACCCATAGATATAAATGTGCTTTAT
The DNA here is from genome assembly GCA_003252515.1 of Candidatus Delongbacteria bacterium. Lineage (GTDB taxonomy): Bacteria > UBA4055 > UBA4055 > UBA4055 > UBA4055 > UBA4055. The sequence continues at coordinate 582 of QKDR01000074.1, forward strand.
CTTGAGCGAGTAATTCTATAGGTAATTCCTTAATATCTTTTAAGGTCATTGTTTCATAGCGCTTTAATCTTTTATGTTCTGGAGCCATTTTCCCAGTCCTATTCTGGAACTGCCAAGGAGGGTCAGCTAAAATGGTCGAATATTTTTTTACATCTACTTTTCGTAATAAATCGTTCGAAGTTTTCATATTTCTCCTATTTTATGGTGTTTGTTGTGGCCAATCACTAATAGCTTCAGGTCTTATGCCAAATACAAGAACTGGACAACCACCATGCCTTCCAGCATTCAATCTATAAAGTAATTTTCCCATCCAAGTTGTGCTTGCGCCATATTTTTGTTTACACAGTTTAGGTTCTCCATTAGAGTCGGTATCAATACTTCCGTCTTTCTTTCTGAGTGGAAGTGCGCTGAAAACTTCGTTCAGTTTCTCACTTCTAGTAATTAAAACAGCTAAGCTAATGACTCCACACTCGTGGAACATCCTAAAAGCGTAAAGGTCCCTATCAAATGTCTGATCCTTGCTATTCCATTCCATATCAAGAGCAACTCTACCTTTCACAAAATCAATTTTGTGCCCATCAATATAGTTTTTGATTGTAATAGGATCTTTAGCTGGCAGAGTATTTTTTCTTATCTTTCCAGTTTCTAATATTTCTTCACTGTGTTCATGAACTCTAATGATCAAATCACCTTGAATTCTAGTTTCGTACCAGTTCAACGGTCTCATAAAAGCTGAAATTTTCTTTGGAATCTTTGATTCGTTCCCTCCAGGTTCAGCAATTTCTTCAGTTGTCATTGAAAAATTCATTAACGCATTTTCGATTTCTCTCAGCTCAGTTGGGAATGAATTCTTTAAAATTGATGCAGCATGTCTATAGCTATATACATCATATTTTTGTAAAATATTACTGTTTATATAGTGTTGAATCTCTTCGTTTGTATCAGCATTCGCTCCAGCATGAAAAGCTACATCATCATTTCTTTCTTCATCGGTCATAATTATTCCTGATTTATATAATAAACTAAAGAACAATGATACTTGTTATCAAATGTAAAGTCAAATGAATTTATTTACATTTAAATATGAAAATTAAACCAAATTGTATCAGTGAATATTAAACATAATTAAATTTCACATTCCTATTGATATAACTGTTTAAACCACTTCCATTCAATGCGAGAGTTTTCATACGCTCAACATTATGTGATCCTGCAGACACATAGCTGTAAGTATAAGACCTAGCTGTCCCCTTAAACCATACAGTTATTGAATTGTCACTGATTTCGAATCCTAATACATTAGAGTTTCCGCCTCTGTTAGCATACATTTGCATAATACATACTCCTACTGTTAATTTTTATTCGGAACATTCCTTTTTAAAGAATTCTTCCTCGATATATTTAATACAATAATCAGGCCAGACAACATTCTGTATTTCATCTTAGTTTAATGAGTTATTGAATTTACGTTTTGTCAGGAGTCGTCATGTTATGACATAGATCATGTCAGTATTTTATGACTAATTCACTTTATTATACCTGAAAACGGTGTTGGAATGTGTTCTAAATCTATGGAAATTATGATGATTAATGCGTATATTGGAATGATAGAAATACAACCGGAAGTGTTAATGACTGATAAAAAGTTGAAAAAAGATTAGGGTAGCTCACTATTTGACACGGGGTACTTGTTATCTTGCTCGTAAAAGAGTAATTTAACGGGAGAAATGAAAATGGGAAAAGAGATGAGTAAAAGCAAAAAAATACCGGATAATCAGATCACCGTCTATGAAACCGCTGACGGAAAGATCAATATCGAAGTGCTGTATTCAAACGAAAATGTATGGCTGTCCCAGAAGCAGATGGCGGAATTATTCGACTGTACTAAAGATAATATCTCTCTTCATCTGAGAAACATTTATGCCGAAAGAGAACTTGATGAACGGGCAACTGCCGAGGATTTCTCGGTAGTTCAGAAAGAAGGTTCGCGTGAAGTTCAGAGAACATTGAAGCTGTATTCGCTCGAGGCAATAATCGCGGTCGGCTACAGGGTGAATTCCAACAGGGGTACTCAGTTCAGGCAGTGGGCTGTTACGATCCTTAAAGAATACATTCACAAAGGTTTCGCGTTAGACAGCGACAGATTCAAGTACGGCAGCCGATTCAGCGCAAGATTCTTTGACGAACTGCTTGAAGAGATAAGGGATATCCGGTCGAGCGAAAGAATGGTATATCAGAAGATCACCGATATTTACGCGACTTCTATCGACTATAATGCAAAAGCCGAGATAACGAAGAATTTTTTCGCGACAGTACAGAATAAGCTCCACTATGCAATCACGGGATATACTGCGGCTGAGATCATAGCGGCCCGGGCGGACTCGAAAAAACCGAATATGGGACTGACTTCCTGGAGAAGATCGCCGACCGGAAAAGTCATGCCGGGTGACGTTTCGGTCGCCAAGAACTATCTGAACGCCGAAGAACTTACCCATTTGAACCGCATTGTAACGATGTATCTGGATCACGCGGAACTGCAGGCAGTCAGGAATAAACCGATGTATATGAAGGACTGGGTCGAAAAACTTGATGCGTTCTTAAAATTCAGCGAATACGAAATTCTTAACGATACAGGTAAAGTCAGTCATGAAGTCGCAGTCGAACTGGCAAAAAATGAATACGAGGATTTTAGAAAAGAACAGGATCATTATTACAGGTCGGATTTTGACGATCATCTGAAAATGCTGAGAGAAGAAGTCGCAAAGTACGGTGAAGTTAAATAATCCTATAGAACCATAATTATTTTAATTCACTTTCTTATACCTGAAAACGGCATAGGAGGTGGAAATGACGGCATAGACGGAGAGGATGACAAAGTGCCTCTGTATGTCGGAAAAGGTAGATCCTTTGAGCATGACCATACGCATTACGTCGATGAAGTAGGCGACGGGGTTGAACCATGTGATGCGCTGAGCCCACATGGGCATGGACTGTATGGGTGTGAAGAGGCCGGACATGAGGATGAAGATGACCATGATGAACCATGTGATGAACATCGCCTGCTGCTGGGTGTCGGTATATGTGGAGATGATGAGGCCGACGGAGAGTGCGACTATGAGGTAGAGGGCTGCGAAGAGGAATATGAGCCAGATGCTTCCGACGATGGGTATGTTGAAGACGATCTTGCCGATGGTAAGGCCGAAGGCGAGTTCGAAGAGCGCTATGACGAAGAAGGGAATGAGCTTGCCGATGATGAGTTCGTGTTTCCTGATGGGGGTGACGTTGATCTGCTCGATTGTGCCTATTTCCTTTTCCTTGACGATGCTCATTGCCGAGAGAAGCAGTCCGATGAGGGTGACGAGGAGAGCCATGATACCGGGGACCATGAAGGTGATGTAGTCGAGCTCGGGGTTGAACCAGTGCCTGTAGCTGATGCCGATGACGGGAACGGGTTCGGGCTGATACATGTTGATCATGTTTATTCTGGCTTCGATGTTGAAGTCCGCAAGTATGTTCTGCGCGTAGGACGCGATGATGCCGGCGGCGGAACCGTCTATCGCGTTGATGAGAAGCTGCACTTCGGCTTCGTCGTCTCTGACGAGGTCTTTCTCGAAGTTGGCCGGGATGACGATTACGAGCTTCGCTTTGCCGTTGATGATCTCCTCTTCCGCCGTATATGAGTTAATCTCCGTCCGCGATCTGGTGAAGTAAGGCGACGCCTCGAATTTGGAAGCGAGCTTGAAAGACAGAGGGCTCCTGTCCAGGTCGAGCACGTTGAAATCCACGTTCTTTATCTCGAAAGTGGCGGCGTTGGCGAGAATAAGCAGCTGGATGACCGGCATGACGAAGATGATCGGCAGCATCGACCTGTTCCTGAATATCTGCCTGAACTCCTTCCTTACTATGTAGAATATCGTTCTCATATCACAGCCTGATCTTAAATTTCTTCATACTGACGACGAGCAGGAACAGCGTCATCCCCGCAAGTACCGCCGTCTCCTTCCACACGTACGCGAAACCCGTGCCTTTGAGCATGATGTTCTTTATGATGATAAGGAACCACTTCGCGGGAAGTATATGCGATATCGCCTGAAGCGGCCACGGCATATTCTCAACCGGGAAGATAAAGCCCGACAGGAGCACGGTCGGAAGCATGAGACCTACTAGCGAGATGGCCATCGCGACCTGCATTGAGTTCGATACGGCGGAGATGAGTATCCCGAGCGAAAGAGCCGTCGTGATAAAGAGCGCGCATTCGGCTATGAGCAGGAGAAGGCTTCCGCGTATGGGCATCCCGAAAACCGATGTAGAGACGGTGAGGATAAGTGCCAGATTGACCATGGAAAGCATGAGGTACGGCGCGACCTTGCCGAGAATTATCTGCATGGGTTTGAGGGGAGAGGCGAGAAGGACTTCGAGAGTACCGAGTTCTTTCTCTCGCGCTATTGTGATGCTAGTCATCATCGCCGATATCAGCATGAGAATGAGCGCCATGATTCCCGGGACGAACATGAACACGCTTTTGAGTTCCTCGTTGTAGAGCATTTTCGTTTCGATGTTCATAGTAAGCGGGATCTGTTTCTGTTCCGAAAGGGAAGAGGCGTAGTTCCTTATTATCCCCGCGGTATAGTAAAGCGCAAGGTTCGCCATGTTCGGTTCGGAGGCGTCTGTTATGATCTGGATGTCGGCACGGTTTTCCCTTACGAGGTTGTTCGAAAAATCGTTCCCGAATACGACCGCCTCCTTGATGCGGCCTTTCCTGAAAGCCGCCCCGATCTCATCCGTGCTGCCGTAATACCCGTCAAGAATAAAATATCCCGACGAAAGCAGCTCTTCAGTTACCTTCCGCGTCACCTCGTCGCGCGAATGATCGAGGATCCCTATGCGGACGGAATCGAGCTCATTCCTTATCGCGAACCCGAACAGGATGATCTGCGCCACCGGCATCCCGACGAGGATTATCATCGTCCGCCAGTCCCTTAAGAGGTGCAGGCATTCCTTTATCACAAATCCCAGAAATTTCTTCATTTCGCGCCCCTCGCAAGATGCAGGAACACCTCGTACATCGAGTCTGCCGAATATTTTCCGCGAAGCTCCGCCGGAGATCCCAGCGCGGCGATCCTTCCATCCACCATCATCGATATCCTTCCGCAGTACTCGGCTTCGTCCATGTAGTGGGTCGTCACGAAAACGCTTATGCCCTCGTCCGCCGCTTTGTAGATCAGTTCCCAGAACTGCCTTCTCGTGACGGGATCAACCCCGCCTGTCGGTTCATCCAAAAATACTATTTTCGGCCTGTGGAACACCGCTACGGAAAATGCCAGCTTCTGCTTCCATCCCAGCGGGAGAGAACCGACAGTCTTGTTCTGCACGCCCTCCAGCCCGAGTTCGGCGATGAGAGAAGCGGAGCGTTCCTTTATCACCTTAGACGGCAGTCTGTATATTCCACCGTAGAACTGTATATTCTCCTTCACCGTCAGATCCTCGTACAGCGAGAACTTCTGGCTCATATATCCGATGTTGAGTTTGATTTTCTCTGTTTCCCTGTAAACGTCGAACCCGGCGACCTCGGCTTTTCCTGAAGTCGGATGCGATAGCCCGCACAGCATTCTCATCGCGGTCGTCTTGCCCGCTCCGTTCGCTCCCAGAAACCCAAATATCTCGCCTTTCTTAACCGAAAAAGAGATACTGTCAACGGCGGTGAAGTTCCCGAACTTTTTAGTAAGGTTTTCCGTATTTATGATAATGTCACTCATTTCCGTTCCCGTGTCTGCTCATAAGCTCCATGAAGCAGTCCTCTATAGTGGCCTCGATCCGTTCGACCGTAACTCCCGTATGCCCGGTACGTTCAAGATATTCCTTCATTCCTCCGCAGCCTTCTTCTCCCGGCGTCAGATGCAGGTATTCCCCGAAAATATAGACCGTGCCGCATTTTTCCGACTTTCTGAGATCAGAATTAAGTTTATACATATTGTCGGCTTTTACAGCGTAAAGCTCTTTCGGGAATTCCGCGACTATGTTCTGAAGCGTGTTGATCTCCATGATGCGGCCGTTCTGTATAAGCGCGATCCTGTCGCACATTGAGGCTTCGTCCATGTACGGAGTCGAAACGAGAATGGTTATTCCTTCATTCTTCAGCTTTTTAAGCATTTCCCAGAATTCTTTTCTCGACACCGGATCGACGCCCGTGGTCGGCTCGTCCAGAAAGAGCACCTTAGGCCTGTGTACCAGCGCGCAGCACAAAGCGAGTTTCTGCTTCATCCCGCCCGAAAGTTTTCCGGCGCGCCGCGTTCTGAACGGCTCGAGCTGAACGTATATGTCTTTTATTATATCGTAATTCGCCCTCACCGTCGTCCCGAACACCGTCGCGAAAAATTTCAGATTCTCCTCCACGCTCAGGTCCTGATATAACGAGAACCTGCCGGGCATGTAGCCGATGATCTTTCTTATCTCCTTGAAATTTTTTACCGCGTCGAACCCCAGGATGTCGGCGTCGCCGCCGTCCGCCAGAAGCAGGGTCGTAAGTATCCTGAAAAGCGTCGTCTTGCCTGCGCCGTCAGGACCGATCAGCCCGAATATCTCTCCTTTTTCCACGTCGAAATTTATATCACCGAGAGCTTTAGTCCCGTTATATGATTTTGAGATATTGCGTACTTTTATCGCGCTCATTTGTCCTCGAAGGGGTGATCTTTATCGAAATCAGGTCTGTAATTCATGTGACTTTCGAATTCCTGCAGCCAGCCGTTGTACAACCCGAGCTTTTCCATTTCCTCAGTAACGAGCCTGTATTCTTCAGCAGTCACTCTGTAGTTCATGTAGTCCGGACTGAGATGTTTGGGTGGATAATACTGCGACATGACCGACATGAAGACCTCGGGCGATATCTCTTTCGCGATCAGACTTAAGACACCGATACTATTCGATGCCTGACCGGGAAGTACTAGATGGCGGACAATAAGGCCGCTTTCGGCGCAGCCATTCGAACTGATCTTAAGCTCATGTCCTTTCTGACGGTACATCTCTTTTACGGCATTAAGCGCAGTCTGAGGGTAATCAGGCGCGTCCGACAATTCTTTCGCAAGAACGGGATCGGAGTACTTGAGATCAGGCAGATATACGTCGACTATCCCTTCAAGCATCTGCAGGGTCTCTACAGTATCGTAGCCGTTCGTATTATATACGATGACCGGATCGTAAGATCTTCTGTGAAGTTCATCAATTATCTCGAGCATCTGCGGCACCTGGTGGAAAGGGGAGACGAAACCGAGCGCGGGTATACCTTTATCGAGTATCTCCGTAATTTTCCCGAGGGCAGTTTCGAGGTTCATCCTGCAGTGTTCAATGTCCGTTTTATTGTCGCTTATCTGAAAGTTCTGGCAGTAGGAACACTGTATGTTGCAGTGTGAGAAGAAAACGTTGCATATTCCATCCGGGCCGCTCACGGGCGGTTCTTCGCCTTTATGTATGCATATTGATGAAATATATATTCCGTCGTCGAGTCCGCAGTAGCCTTTGTTGCCTGCCGTCCTGTCCGCGCCGCATTTTCTGGGGCATATCGCGCACGAACGGAGCATATCCTTATATCTGTCGTTCATTTTTTACATACCTGTGAAAACTGCCTCGCCGGGCATTCCTATCTTAAGTCCGCCGTCGTTCTTAACCTTTATCCTCACCGCGTAAACAAGGCTGATGCGCTCCTCTTTGGTCTGAATTATCTTGGGAGTGAACTCCGCCTTGTCGGATATCCGTGAAACTGTACCGTCGTAGGTTTTCATCGTTCCGTTTCCGGCGTCGATGAGGACTTTCGCGTTCTCTCCGATCCTGACGGACGATACCGCGTCTCCCGATATGTATACTTTAAGGTAGATGTCGTTCAGTCCGGCGATCTTGTAAAGCGGTTTAGAGAAAGCCGTAACTTCACCAGCGTTGGCGTATTTTGTGAGTACCGTGCCTTCTATCGGATTGACGATATAGCATTTTCTTATCTGATCGTTCAGCTGTTCTATCTGAAGGTCCAACGCTCTGATCTCGTCGTTTATCGTGATCCCCTGAGTATCTATACTTTTTATCTGTTTTTCATAAACGCCGATCTGTGAGATTATGTCGTCGGACTGCTTCTGTGTTGCCGCGTCGTCTTTGAGCAGGTTCTCCACGCGTTTTCTCTCCCTTTCGGCGGCGGCTTTCTGCGCTTTTACCACCTCGGCCTGAGCCGCGATGTTCTTCGTTTTGGCCCTTATGATGTCCTTCTGAGTAATAAGCTGTTCTTTTTTAAGCGCGAGCTGCACGGTATCGATCACCCCGACCGTACTGCCGGCGGGAATATTTTTACCTTCCTCCGATTCAAGGTGCAGGATCAGGCCGTTCGCCTGCGAGGAAACGATCACCTCGTCAGCCTCGAAATTGCCGTAGGCGTCGCTTTTCTTTCCGTTGCCCGTGCACGATGCGAGTAATATTGTAAGTAACATTATTGCGGTATAAAGAGCTGTCCTTTTCATGATGCCGTCCTATCTGTTTAAAAGGTTGTTGTATTTCACTTTAGCCTGTGCGAGCATTATTTCGTGCGACTTACGGGCCTGTCTCGCGAGGCTGAGTTCCGTTGATCTGTCGATGTAGTCCGAAACGGTGATGACGCCGTGATCAAGCTGTTTTTCCGCGGTGCCGAGTATTTCTTCCCGGATGGCTATTATTTCGGCGTCTTTCTCCAGCAGTCCCGCGTAGTTGTCGATTTCGGCCCGTGCCATATCGAGCTGTATGCCGAGAGTCTCTCCGAATGCTTCCTTTCTGTTCCCGACAGCCTTTTTCGAGTTCGATATAATATCTTTTTCGCGCGAATGTGTATAGAAGCTCGAGATATCGAATTCCGCTCTTACGCCGAAAACGCCGTAGGTATCGAACTCGTTGCTGAACATGTTCAGTCCGGGCTTGGAGTAACCCGCCTGAGCGAACCCGTACAGCCTGGGCATAAGTTTCGCGTCAGTTGCTTCGGCGGCGTTATCCAGGCGGCGCTGTTCGTTCGCGAAAGTCTCGTATTCTATCCTTCCCGATACTTCCCCGGCCGTCTGCACGTCGGGTATGACGAATTCCGCTTCCGCTCCGATCTCCTTTTTCATCAGTCCGGCGAGAATGTCGGCGTCCGATCTCCTGAGAACCCGCGTCTCCGATATCTGCTGTTCGATATCGAGTATTCCGGCCTTAAGTACCAGCATACTCGTCTGCAGCATCACGCCGTTCTTCACTCCTGATTCGACGGTTTTTGTCTTGGATTTGAGGTCTTCAAGGCTGATACTGAGCGTCTTTTCTTTTTCCTGAAGAAGAAGGATGCCGAAATAGAGATTATCGACCGTCTCGTTAAGCTTGTACAGCTCTGACGCTATATTGAGACTGTCACCCCTGAAACCGTCCCGTTCGGATCTGATCTGACTTTTTATAAGTCCCCCGTCGTATATCAGCTGTTTGACATCGAGCTGGAACTGATATCTGTCCTTATCGGGATCTTCGGGAGTCTGAATAGAGAAAAGCGGACTTGACGGGAACTTTATCGGGAATTTCGTCACGTCTGTCTGCCAGGTCGCCTGGGCGGATAAGGTCATTTTCGGATAGTAGCTCGTTCTCAGATTCTTCTTTTTAAGTTCGAAAGAGCTCTGAAGCAGTTCCGTCGTTCCGTGCAGCGGAAAGTTCTTTTTCACTTCCGATCTGCACTCTTCAAGCGTAAAGGTCTCTGCCGTCATGAGAGCGGAGAACGCAAGTATTGTCATTGTTATGATCTTCATTTTGCGGCTATCGAGTTTATTATAATTTCAGTCACTATTTTCTTTCTTTCTGCTATAAACCGTGAAAAATCCTCATTGCTCATCTTTAACAGCCCGGCTACCAGAGGTTTCGCGGCGAAAGGGAAGATGTTTAAAGCGATCATGTTCAAAAACACCTGTCTGGGATCGAAAGGTTTTAAGATACCGGCTTTCGTTTCCTTTTCGATCTGACCGAGAAGTCTGTGCAGTCTGTCGTCCTTTTCGTATATGCCTGAAAGAAGTTTTACGAATATTTCCGGGCGTCTGTTTATCTCGTTGACTATAAAAAGCGGCAGGTATCTGTTTTTTGCTATGAAATCGGTATGTCTGTCAATGAATATCTTTACTTTCTCTATCATGGGGATATCTTCGTCAAAAAGGAACTTCAGTTCTCCGACGAGTTTATTGAAAGCCATAGAAAAGATCATTTCGAAGAGTTTGTCCTTGGAGCGGAAGTAATAATGCAGAAGAGCCTTATTGATCCCGGCTTTATCCGCGATCTCCTGCATTTTCGTGCCGTCGTAACCCTTTTTCTCGAAGACGGTATTCGCGGCTTCAAGGATCTTATTTTCCGTATTCTCGTTAATTTCCTGCTTCATTTATGCTCCCGACAGTCTTTACTGAAAAGTTTAACCAAAAAGTTAAACCGAATGGCAAGATAATAATGAAAAAAGAATTTGTCAAGTCGGTGTAGAGAAATAATACAAAGTATGTTGACAATGTATGGCATATGTCTTATATTGTTTTAATGAAGATATTCAAGTGGAATGCCGAGAAAAACCAGATGCTTTCTAAAGAAAGAGGCATAACTTTCGAGGAGATCATACAAAGAATAGAGGCGGATGCCTCAGTAATAGAAACGGAACATCCGAATAAAGTTAAGTATCCGAATCAGATAATCCTGATAGTTGACGTAGAAGGATACGCATATCTGGTTCCGTGCGTGATAACAGGAGACGAATATTTTCTGAAAACTATAATACCGAGCCGGAAGGCAACAAAAAAATACTTCGGGGGTTATGATGACTAAGAAAAATAAAATAATGAGGCTCGACGGCTATGAATACGAAATACTTGAAGCTTATGAAAACGGTCAGCTTAAAGTATCTGAGACTTCAGCGGATTATCAGGCCATCGCATCCGACACTTTAAAAAAGAATAAGAAAATTAATATAAGAATATCAGAGAACGATCTTTCCGCTTTACAGAGACGGGCGGCTAAAGAAGGTATTCCGTATCAGACCCTTATCGGCAGCGTGCTTCATAAATACATCAGCGGTTTTCTAAAAGAAGTGACCGAATAAATTATATAAAAATCAGGAGAATATCATGACAGAGAACAATAAACCTGTCGAAGTAAGTTTAGACCGGCTGAAGGATAAGGACGGAAAGATAATCAGATGGCCTTCGAAAAAACCTGAAAGAGACGCCGTGCTGAACTATTTTCACGGAAAGTTCGAGAAAGGGAAGGACTATACGGAAATGGAAGTCAACGCGGTGATAAAGAACTGGCATACGTTCAGTGACCATACGATGATCAGAAGAGAACTCGTGACCGCGAAGCTGATCAACCGTACTCCGGACGGCAAAAGATACTGGCTCGATTGATTACGGACACCGAAGGCAAAAATATTTCATTCGTTGCGATAGATTTCGAAACAGCGAACCCTAAATGGACATCGATCTGCTCCGTAGGGATAGTGACGGTCGAGAACGGGGTCATCACCGATGAATACCACGCTCTGATACGGCCGCCGGACAACGAGTACAACTGGTATAACACAAAGATCCACGGTATTAGTAAAAAGGATACCGAGAACGCGCCTTCTTTCGCGGAAATATATCCTGAGATCAAAAAAAGACTCCGTTGCCGGACAGTGGTCGCTCATAACGAATCGTTTGACCGGACCGCGCTTAAAAGAACTATGGACGAATACGGCCTCGACTATTCCGACCTGAACATAAGCGACAGGTGGGAATGCACGGTGAAGATATACAGGAAAAAAGGTTTCAGGGCGGCGGGACTCCGAAACTGCTGCAAAGTGCTCGGGATAGAACTTGACCACCATAACGCGCTGTCGGACGCCAGAGCCTGCGCTATTCTTTACAGCAGAGCATGACGCGGGAAACATACAGGAGAATAAAATGAAGATAATAGACGCGCATTTTCACTATTCGAAGATATCGGCATTCCATAAAGCCGCCGAATTATGCGGTGCGGACTATTCAAAAGCGGGACTGCTGAAAGAAGCGGAAGAGCATCAGGTGGTAGGTGGTGTATGTATGGGCCTGAGCGAAAGCACTGAAGGCGGATTCCCCGATAAAAACTCCGAGACCCCGATGGGTTTCGATATTGACGATATGCCCGAAAATTTTTATTTCAGCGCGGGAGTGAATCCTGAAAAACTGACTGATAAAAATCTGGCCGGCCTTGAGGATATGCTCAGACGACCGGACTGCGCAGGGATCAAACTCTACGCCGGATATTATAAATATTATGTAACGGACAAAATCTATGAACCTGTGTACGAACTCGCTCTAAAATATGACCTTCCCGTCTCCATACATTCCGGCGACACATACAGCGACAGCGGACTGTTGAAATACTCTCATCCGCTTGCCGTGGACGAACTTGCCTGCGCTCATACTGATATGAAAATCGTGATCTGCCACCTCGGTAATCCGTGGGTGATGGATACTGCCGAGATAGTTTACAAGAACGAGAACGTTTATTCCGATATGTCCGGTCTCCTTGTCGGCAGCAACGACAGGTTCAGCTGGTTCTGCGGTCAGGAACTGTTCCTCAATATGTTCAGGACGGCGCTCATTTTCGCAAACCGATACGACAAATTCCTTTACGGGTCGGACTGGCCTCTAGCTTCGATGAAGGATTATATCGGGATGATAAAGCTGATCGTCCCTGAAGAGCATCATCAGAAAGTGTTTTACGATAACGCGCTGAAAGTTTTCAGAAAACTTCGCTTGCCAATAGATAATCATCATTAAAACAGATAAAAGCCTTGACAGAGAAACATAATTTAATGATATTTAGACGAGAGCAACAAAATACGGAAATAATTAAAAGGAAAAGCGGCATTATTTTAAATTGACATATTGATAATTTGCTGAAATTATCTTGTCTCACACCATTAAATTACCACTTTAATAACATCACGAGGCAAGAGAAGGAGCGAGTGTTCCGTATAATTGCTGTATGGGGCACCGCCTCTTTATATCTCGTGATTGGGTTGTGGTAAACCTATGGTGTGGATATAACAGAGTGTCGGTGCCTGTATTTTTTAGAGATGAAAGGCATCAGACCTCAAACAAAGGAGGCGATGTCTTTATGAGTGTGTGAGAAAAGAAGTGATTTTGAAAAACAAAATAAATGGAGAGTAGAAAATGAAGAAAAATAAAATGATCATAGCTGTTATATTTACATTTGCTTTATTAACCGCAGTATTTGCCATGTCAGGTAGTGGTAATAATGATCCCTCGAAAGAAGCACAGCAAGTAAAACAGGATTCACAGCAAATTCAGGCTGAACAACCGGAGCAACCTGATCAAACTAAGTCAAATGAGACTATTAAAGATCAATATGGTGTTGATACTGGTATGACAAAAGATGAGTACGAAAAATTTAAAGATGAATATTTTCAATATCAAAAAGCTCACAAGATTAGTCGATTTGATAGAATTTTTAACACAAAAATTAACATACTCAAAGCTGCTGACTTCAGAAAATATCAGATCAATTTAGATAATTCTTTAGATATGTGTAATCTCAATGATTTCATAATTCGTTCAGAATTGATCATAATCGGTACCTATGAGAGTGTTGAAGTCAGTGAGAATATGAATTTGACTTATCCTGTTACTTACAAAGTGAAAGTGAATGAAATCATTGCGAATGAGACTGAATATGAGACAATCCCGGAATATATCACATTGAAAGGTTTTAATTGGGATATTCCATACGAAAAACTGAAGGCAATGAAAGAAGGGCTGGTTAACAAAGGAAGTCAGTATTTAATGTTTTTAACTAGAGATGATTTCCATTATTATAAAAAAGCTTATGAAGAAGGCAGTAGAAAAACAGTTGTTACGGATGATTGTTTTGATCCATATACCTTTAATGCTCTTTCACTTCAGGAGATTAAAGATATAGGTTTCTTGTTTATGCCGAACGAACATCCATATTATCCAGGGAACAGAAGGATGAAATTAGATGAACTAAAAAAGAATGCAAAAGCAATAAACAAGATCAATGATGTAAATAATTTTTACAAAAGGAGTTACAAATGAAGATAAAGATACCTTTATTTCTGTTTCTCCTTTTAGGATTTTACGGAATGTCGTATGGCGGTTCAGATACTGCTTTAAACGAAGACTCAAAAAATATTAGTTCCAATGTCTTATGGTTCGGCAGTTACTGGCTGGATAATACGATTCCGTGGTATGATCTGTACAGAGATCCTTCCTTGCCTGATTCTTTCAGGATCCTTTTCCATGACGTGTGCGATCATGTTGAGCCTTCATCCGTTGTCGGGCAATATTACAGCTTTTATTATACGGATATCGAGTCTCCGCGTGCCATGTATGATAATCAATGCCAAATAATATATGCTAATTATTATGATCAGTTCGCAGCGAAATGCTGTACTCCGGCGTCACCTGAGGCGGAATCAGAGAATTATTTGTATGTCGGAACTACTTTGGAGTTCGATATTCTGATAAATAATAATAGCAATTATTATGTTTGGACAACAGGAAATTTCGGCGATTATAAAATATATGACAAGGAACATACAATGAGGCACGAGGCGGCTCACGGAATCGGCCTCGGACACAGCCTGCATTCAGAATTGATGAGATCTGATTTAAATAATGTTTACAATCCTGAAAGGTATATTACTGACTTTGACAGGTATAATTATCACGCGATCTATAATCCTGTTGAAATAACAAAGCCCATACAGGATGGGGATTATTGCGAGCTTCTTCTGCAGCATGGAAAGCAGGTAAGAGTCGAAGCTGATAAACCTGCCGTTGTAGATACTGATAGTGCTGATATAGATCTTTATCTCCTGAATGCGGACTCAACATATAATTTCAGGATAAAGAACTTCGTGGAATACAATACGACTGTCGCTCAGAAATACGCTTACGATTGGGTTTTGGATACTACTAAAGTACGACCGAGAGCTTATAATCTGAGAGCTATATATTCGGGATTCCCAATCGTGAGTTTTGATGTATGCGAAGCAAATATAGATAAATTTCCGCACGATGAGCTTAAAATCCGTTTCTCCAACCTTACTCTAAAATCGCCTGAGTACAACAAGGAGTATTCGATTTACGCGCCTTTAGAATTTAAGGTATTCGGGAAATCAGAAAATGCTGATATTCCGATCACGGATATTCATAATATCGGCTCAGTTGAATACTTGCTTGAGAAAAAAGGTACGCTTTGGAATACCGAGATATTTACAGAGGTTACGAATTCAACCACCAACTTTGAATTCACAAAAGAACTCAGCGAAATTACAGGTCTTGAAACTGGTGATTATCTTGTATCGGTCACAGCAAAGGATCTGCAAGGTGCGACAATCGCAGAAATAGAAGATATGCCTATCCGCATCAATACACGTTCTATTCAGATACAGGATCCTACCTATGATGAATTCATGATATATGATTTTGATCTGGCTTCATGGTATTACACCACATGGTTCGTAATATCAGGCAAGTTCTATCATGAAGGACTGGAAAATAAAGACATACAGATACCT
>QKDR01000165.1 GCA_003252515.1 Candidatus Delongbacteria bacterium
AAGACCACTCAGAAAGTGAACCTTTACGAGAAAGTACAGATCCCGGGTTTCCAGGAAGCGCTGCTGAAGATCAAGAGATTCATGGAGGACGAGGAGAATCTGTCAAAATCCTCCCAGAAGATCGTGAAAACCCGCCAGATGATGGAGGATGCTTCATGATAGTTAAAATGAAAAAATATACATTTCTGATATATCACAGGGAATATGAACAGTTCCTTGAAGATATTCAGGACATGGGAATGGTGCATATAGTCGAGAAAAAAGATGTTTCTGCAGAATCGGTCAGAGCTAAGATAAATCTTATCAGGCGTATTGATTCCTCGATCAAGCATCTTAAAACGAAAGTGACCGACGGCAGCTATTCCAAAGAAATAAATAAAGACGCTGACGCGGAAAAGCTCGTAACGGAAGTCGAAAAACTTTATCTGGATATAGACCAGAACCATCAGAAACTTCACCAGATCAACAAAGAGCTTACTAATCAGCAGCCTTGGGGCGACTTCTCTGTTGAGACCGTCAGAAAGCTTCAGGCAGAAGGGATAGAAACAAAGCTGTTCACGATCAATCCGAAAGCTTTCAAAGAGGAATGGAGTTCGAAATACGCGGTAGAGAAAATATCGCACCTTGGAGGAAATCTTAATTTCGCCGTATTCTTCCGCACAGGTGAAGAGATCGACATAAAAGCCGATGAAGTAAGGATGTTCGAGAGATCAATAACAGCTATCAGAGCAGAGATTAATGAACATAAAGCCAAGATAGCTAAGGATAATGAATATCTTGCAAAATTTGCGCATGACAATATTGCTACACTTGAATATTTGAGAAAAGATACTTCGAATGAAAAAGAGTATATGCAGATATACGACGAGGCTACACCCGCCGCTGATTACAAGCTGATGATCCTCGAAGGCTGGATCCCGGCTACAACTGAAGCTAAAGCGAAAGAGTATTTCGAATCAAGGCATATCGTTTATCTTGAAAGAGAACCCGTGGAAGAAGAAGTTCCGCAGGTCCCGATCCTTATGCAGAACGGTTATTTCGCCAAGATGTTCGAACCTATCGGAAAATTATTTTCGCTTCCTGCATATAACGAGATCGATCTGACAGTTTTCTTTGCGCCTTTCTTCATGCTTTTCTTCGGATTCTGTCTCGGTGATGCAGGATACGGGATCGTACTCGTTACGGTCGGAACAGTGCTGAAATTCAAGTTGAACAAGGAATGGAAACCTATGCTTACGCTCGTTCAGCTTCTCGGATCGATGACTATTCTGATGGGTGTGGTAGGAGGTACTTTCTTCGGTATAAACCTTATAGAGACCGATCTGAGTTTCAGGGATATGTTCCTTGACAGCAACTCAATGTTCTGGCTGGCTCTCGGGCTCGGTGTGATCCAGATACTGTTCGGAATGTGCATTAAAGCCGCAAATCTGATAAAAAAAGGCGGAAGTTTTATATATGCTTTATCCACTTTCGGGTGGATGATAATGGTGCTCAGTTTTGTAGCGATGAGTTCCAAGGCTATACTCGGATATCTCAAGATGGATCCGGAAGCGATCGCGCAGCTTACATATCTGGATACTATAGCCGGTATAGCGGGGAAAACCGCGCTGGTAGGTGTTGCGCTGATCCTGCTTTTCAATGATCCGAAAGCCAACCTGATCATCCGTATATTAAAAGGAATGTGGCAGCTGTATGACATTACCGGACTTTTCGGGGACGTGCTGAGCTATATCAGGCTGTTCGCTCTCGGAGTATCAGGCGCGATCCTCGGGCTTGTTATAAACAATATAGCCGCTGAGTTTCTGAATATCCCGTATGTTGGATGGGTGGTCTTCATTGTATTCCTTATTATCGGACATATCGGCAACATCCTTCTTTCGGGACTGGGATCGCTGGTACATCCGATGCGTCTCACTTTCGTCGAGTTCTATAAGAATTCCGGATGGACGGGCGGAGGAAAAGAATACAAGCCGTTCAAGAAAAGTGTTTAGGATAAAAAATAAATTTAAATAAAAAATAAATTTCAGGAGCAGAAAATGGAAGAAACAGTAAAAGCAGTTGAAGCGGCAATGAGCCTGCCGCTAATTATGGCCTATATAGGCCTCGGCCTGATGGTCGGACTGTCAGGTATCGGAAGCGCTATCGGTGTTTCGGTAGCAGGTAACGCAACTATCGGTACTATCAAGAAAAGAGAAGACGCATTCGGTAACTGTATGGTTCTTTCCGCGCTTGCGGGAACTCAGGGACTTTACGGATTCGGCGGATTCTTCATCATGTATTCTAACGTTACGGCAAATATAACTCTTCTTCAGGGAATGGGTGTGTTCGGAGCAGGGCTTGCGCTTGGCGTCGTAGCTCTCGTATCAGCCGTTCAGCAGGGCGGTATCGCGGCTAACGGTGTTGCAGGGATCGGACAGGGACACGACGTGTTCGGTAAGACTCTTGTACTCGCTGTTTTCCCGGAGCTTTACGCTATCGTGGCTTTCGCGGTCACTTTCCTTATCAACGGCGCAATTTTTGCCTAAGCGCCGGATTAATTGGTTTTGAAGCCCGGATCAGTCCGGGCTTTTTTATTTCATCGCCGATTTCTGCCATTTTATCAGATTTCGTTTGATTTAATCACATCCTTTATTTATTTTTTCATCTATTGATAAAACAATTCCACGGAGGTACCGATGGACCATATTTCAGTAGCGCTGGACCATGCTCAGAGCCTGGGTGCCGACTATGCCGATATCAGGATTCAGAAAACGAGAAGGGAAACTATAGTTCTTTCCGATCTGAGCCTGAAGAACACGAGCATGAACGTCGAGCACGGATACGGCATCAGGGTCATGAAGAACGGAGCCTGGGGTTTCGCCCACTCCAACATATTCACGAACGATGAAGTGAAAAAAACGGTCGAACAGGCGGTAAAGGTCGCCGATCTGTCAGCTAAAATTAAAAAAGGCAAAGGTCTGACCCTGGCGCCCGAAAGAGGCTACATCGACTCATATTCGACGAAGATCCAGATCGATCCGTTCACAGTTCCATTGAACGAAAAAGTCGATCTTATGCTCGAAGTGAACAAGACTCTGCTCAATTACTCGAAGATCAAGAGAGCTTTTTTCATGCTGGAGAACTACAACGACGACAAGTTCTTCGCATCAACGCTGGGCTCACGCATACACTCGAACATTTACTATGTATATCCTATGATCGTCGCGACGGCCGTGAACGAAACAGATTCACAGTCGCGTTCGCACGACGACGGCGGTTATGCAGCCGGATGGGAGCACGTACTCAAGATGGACCTTCTGAACAAAGCGTCACAGATCGCCGAAGAAGCTATAATGAAACTTGAGGCCGACGAACCGGGTGAGATCAGGAGAAGAGATCTTATACTGAACCCGAACCACCTTGGACTGACGATGCACGAGAGCGTCGGACATCCCACGGAGCTCGACAGAGTTCTGGGATGGGAAGCTGATATGGCCGGAGTTTCGTTCGCGACACCGGAAAAGCTAAAAAAATACCGCTACGGTTCAGAAATAGTTAATTTCATAGGCGATAATACTTTGTCTTTCGGACTGGCGACCGCAGGATACGACGATGACGGAGTGCCCGGTCAGAAATGGTACATCATCAAGGACGGAATATTAAACGAGTACGGTTCAACCAGAGATTCAAGACCGTTTTTAGACGACGGAATGAGCAGAGGATGCTGCAGAGCCACCAATTATTTCGATTTTCCGATAAACAGAATACCGAACCTATACCTCGAACCGGGCAAGAAAAAACTTTCTCCCCAGGAGCTGATCTCAGATACCGAGGACGGCATATACATCGAGGGTAGAGGCTCCTTCTCAATAGATCAGCACAGGGTCAATTTCCAGTTCGGCGGAGATATGTTCTGGGAGATAAAGAACGGTAAGAAAGTACGTCCGCTTAAGGATGTCCTGTATAAATCTAACAATCCTGAATTCTGGAACTCCTGCGACGCTATCTGCGATGATAGATACTGGCAGGATTTCGGCGTTACGAACTGCGGAAAGGGACAGCCTATGCAGGCTGCCAGAATGACGCACGGAGCTTCAACGGCAAGGTTTAAAAACATCAGAGTCGGAGGTTCAAAATGATGAAAGAATTCCGGAAAGCGGCAAACTGTAATGCAGACGATTTCTCGTTCTTTATTTACAGGTCGGACGAGCAGGCTACAAGATATGCTCAGAATATGGTCACTCAGAATATGTCGGGAGTAAAATACACTATCAGGCTAAGCGTCGCCTACGAGAACAGGACGGGAAGCGCGAGAATAAATACGCTAGACGAATCGGAACTTAAGAAAATGATCGAGACCGCCCAGACGATTGCGAAGCTTAACAAACCCGATCCCGAATACGTTCCGAGCGCGAAGAAAGCGAAGATACCGAAAGTGGGCAACGTTTCTGACAACACGGCTAAGGCATCGATGAAAGAAATGATCTCGGTGATCGACGCAGTCGTTAAGAATGCTGAGAAAAAGAAAGCTTTCATCTCAGGGCTGGTCACTAAAACAATAACCGATTTCTACATGAAGACCAAGAACGGGTTCGAGGGGTTCGACTCGTCTTCCGAATTCGGGAACTCGATGACTATGGCAGACAATAAATCGAAGGAGACAAAGGTTTCAAGAAGCGTGATGGACATAAAAGACTATTCCGTCAAAAAAGAGATCGCTCTTCTTAACTCGCAGTTCGACGCGCTTACAACACCGAAAAAGATCGAAGCGGGTAAATACAATGTCATTTTAAGACCTCAGGCAGTTCTCAATTTCTTCGAATTCCTTCTTTATTTTTCGGACAGGAAAATTGCCGATTACGGTATTTCAGCGATGTCCGGTCAGCTCGGGAAAAATATGTTCGGAAAGAATTTCTCGCTTCTCACTAAGCTTGATGAGAAAGGAGTTACCGCGCAGCCTTTCAGCGCTGACGGAATCGTCGCGAAGAACATCGACTGGATAAAGAACGGTGTTCTGAATGCGCTTAATACGGACAGGTCCTATGCGGCTAAGATAAAGGCTGATCCGAGCTTTATTTCGAACATCATCATCAGGGGCGGAAAAGCTACCGAAGAAGAAATGATGAAAAAAGTGAAGAACGGTCTGCTGATAAACAACTTCTGGTACATCCGTACAGTGAGCATGAGAAAGAACGAGATCACCGGTCTGACAAGGGACGGTATATACTATTTCGAGAACGGTAAGATAAAACATTCCGTCAACAACCTCAGGTTCAATCAGGTCATTCATGAAGCCGCGAAGAACATTCTGATGCTGGGAAAAGAGGAGAACATGACCCCGAGCGTCAAAGTACCGACCATGCTCATAAAAGACTTCAATTTCGCGGACACGACAACGTTCTAAATCAATGTCCCGCCCAGGCGGGACTTTCTTTTTATTTGAGGGGAAAAACATGAATATTCAGATATTCGGAAGAAAAAAAAGTTCAGCTACAAAAAAAGCTGAGAGGTTTTTTTCGGAACGCAGGATAAAATTTCATTCGGTCGATCTCGACGAGAAGAAAATGAGCAGGGGAGAGCTTGAGAGCATAATTTCCGGCGTCGGCGATAAAGAGGATCTGATCGATAAAGAATCTAAGCTATATAAGTCGAAATTTGCATACCTGAGTTTCGATATCACCGAAGAACTTCTTACCAATCAGGAAATGATCAGACTTCCGGTCGTTAGGAACGGAAGGAAAGCTACCGTAGGTGCGGACTGTCAGGATGTGTGGAAGAAGTGGATAAATGAAGATAAATAAGTGAATTAAAATTTATTTATTCTTGACAGATTATATTTTATTCATTAAATTCAAATCGTGTTGAAAAATATATTAGTATGAGAAAGTGTATGGAAAGCCTACGTTAAATTATGTAATATTCAATTCCACTGACGATTAAAGTTTTTATTGTTTATTTCAAGTTTGGTGAATTGATACATTATACAATAAATAAATCAAGGAAAATTCTCAAATGCCAGAAGAAAAAAAACTAACGGACGATCAGGCCTTTATAATGGAAGATATACTTCCAGATTCGACAAAATTTTTTGAAGATGAACCACTTAGCTTGGAAGCTGCGATTGAAGATGCAGATATAGTTCTTGATACAAATGTTCTTTTGATTCCTTACGGTGCAGGAGCAAGTAGCCTTTCTGAGATTGTTACTATATATTCAAAAATAAAAGAGCGTGATCGACTTTCCATTCCTGCTCAAGTGGCACGAGAGTTTGTAAAGAATAGGCCTAATAAATTAGCACAATTATATCAAGGAATATCTGATCGAATTAGCAAATTAGCAATTCCAGAAAGGTTGACTTATCCAATTTTGGAATCTGTAAAAGAATTTCAAGAGTTTAATAAAGTTATTGGTGATATCGAAAAGCATAAAGAAATATTGAAAACATTTGCAAAGGAAATTCGTAATAATATAAAGAATTGGGGTTGGAACGATCCTGTAAGTCAAGCGTATCGTTCTGTGTTTTCCAGGAATATTATAAAATCTCCAGATTTTGACAGAAAGGCCTTATTTGAAGAAATGATGAAGAGATATGAGCACAATATTCCACCAGGCTATAAAGATGCATCAAAACCCGACGGTGGAATAGGTGATTTTCTAATTTGGAAAACAATACTTCATTTAGGTAAAGTGAATAAGCGTAGCGTAATTTTTGTAAGCGGTGATGAGAAAGCTGACTGGTTTCATGGGGTAGAAGGTAGTGGTTTTCTTCCTAGATTTGAGTTGCAAGCGGAATTTCGACGAATAAGTGAAGGAAATGACTTATATATTATTCCATTGAGCCGACTTCTAGAGCTGCAGAAGGCCGAAGCAAGTTCTGTAGATGAAATTAGAACGGAGGAAGTAAGAATACGTAAAGCGACTTCTGTTAATGTTGATTGTCCTGAATGTGAGACTTCAGGAGAGTATGACTTGGCTGAAAATATTGGGTCTTCAGCTTTACCTCAATGTTCTGCATGTGGTAGTAAGTTTTACCTCCACAGAACCAAAGACGGTGTGTCTACTCGCCATTATAATCCACCTAAAATTAAGAAAAATTTTGGCAAACAAATAGAAGTAATTAGTTGCCCACAATGTAATACAATTAACTTCGCAGAATTGGGTATTGCTCCAAATTCTACAAATTGGTGTATATGTGGTGTGTGTGAGAAAAAGTTCCCAATTCACCGCAAACCTGATGGTGAAATTTACGTGAATTCTAATTATGAGGGTTAACGAACTATACTAACGTTTTGTTTAATTATGTCATTTAGTTCGGTATCCAGGAAAAACACCACAAAAACCTTGACAGAGAAACATAATTTAATGATATTTAGACGAGAGCAACAAAATACGGAAATAATTAAAAGGAAAAGCGGCATTATTGTAAATTGACATATTGATAATTTGCTAAATTATCTTGTCTTACACCATTAAATTACCACTTTAATAAAAACCGTAGGACAGGAGAAGAAGCGAGTGTTCCGTATAATAGATATGGGGCACCGCCTCTTTATATCTTACGGTTGGGTTGTGGTAAACCTTATGGTGTAGGTATAACAGAGTGTCGGTGCCTGTATTTTTTATGGAGCTAAAAGGCATCGGACCTCAATCAAGGGAGGTGGTGTCTTTATGGATGTGCAATAGAGAAAAGAAAGTTTGTAAAACTAAAAAAACTAACCGAGGATTTAAAATGAAGAAAAATAAAATTATCGTAGCTGTTATACTTACATTTGCTTTATTAACCGCAACATTCGCCATGTCAGGCGGCGGTAACAATGATCCTGCGAAAGAAGCACAGCAAATAAAACAGGATACGCAAAATGTTCAGTCAGGACAATCGGCTCAATCTGATCAAATCAAGTCAAATGATACCGTTAAAGATCAGTATGGTGTTGATACTGGGATGACAAAAGAAGAATATGAAAAATTTAAAGAGGATTATTTTTCCTTTCAGGATCAATTAGGTTTTTATAAGGCTAAAAGTAGATTTTATCATAAAATAAATCTAAACGCCAAGGACAAATTCGCTACTTACGAAATAGATTTGAATAGGACAGATGATTTATGTAATATAAATGATTTTCTTTTAAGATCTGAAATAATCGTCGTGGCGTCTTTTGAAGATCTTCAAATCGAAAGAAATAATCAACTGACCTATCCCGTAACATTTAATATTCGGATTCATGAAGTAATACATAATCAAACAGAGTATAGCAAAATACCGGAATTTATAAAAGTAAAAGGTGATAATTTATATCATTATTCTTTCGATGATCTAGAAGCAGGATCAAATGAGAGGTTTAAGAATAAATCTGGAGAACTATACTTATTATTTCTATCTAGGTACGGATTTATTGAA
>QKDR01000128.1 GCA_003252515.1 Candidatus Delongbacteria bacterium
GCGCTCATAGATCCGTTCGGGATGTTCACTCTCGATCATGTCTCGAAATACTGGACAATTGCGGAACAGAACACGAAGCTCATCCCCTTTTCGGGCGTATTCCTGTTCAACCGTCTGATCAGTCTGGCTTTCGCAGCCGTCTGCTTCTTAGCGGCATATAAAAAGTTCAGTTTCAGCATACTTACAACTTCTTCGAAAAAGCTGAAGGAACAGGAAAAAACAACTGCTCCGGTTTTGCAGGCACCCGCCCCGGTAATAACGAAAGGCACTGGCACCGAGATCAGAAAATTCTTCAGTCTGACTTTCGACAACTTTAAACATATAATCAAGAGCGGACCGTTCATCGGACTATACTCGTTCTGGTTCGTTCAAACGCTGATCAACGCACGATGGATGGGCGATATGCATGAAACGACAGTCTATCCGGTTACTTCACTTGTTGCAAAAAGGTTGTTCGGGAACTCAGTTGTCTTCGTGATCGCTCTGATCACGATCTACGCCGGAGAGATAATATGGAGAGAACGGGACAGAAAATACGACGGAATAATCAACTCATATCCTGTATCGACGATGACGCTGTTTTTGTCAAAGCTTTCGTCGCTTGTACTGATGATATATTTCCTGATGGCCTCAAATATCGCATTCGGAGTCCTGATACAGCTATTCAAAGGATATTATGATCTCGAACCGGGTTTATATTTTGAATATTATTTCATTTACTCTCCTGTTTTCCTGCTTCTGATCGGGTTCCTGGCGTTCGGTATTCATATCATCGTCAATCATAAGTTCATAGGTTATGCCTTGGTCATACTTTACTATATCGAGCAGGCATTCGCCGGAGCTTTTGACTTTCAGCATCCGTTGTATAATTACGCGGGTGTAGGTGTTTCATATTCAGATATAGACGGGTTCGGGTATTTACATAAATTCGCCGTCCTTTCACTTTACTATTTTTTCATAGCCGTACTTCTGCTTATCATCGCAAAAACACTTTGGGTGAGAGGAAATGAGACTGGTTTTAAAAACAGACTGAAAATATTAAAGAACGGGTTCAACAGAAAAACCATGACGGCTTTTGGAGTTTTCGCTATTTTAGCATTAGCTTCAGGATCATATATATACTACAATACGAACATCCTCAACAGATATCTGACCAATGCGGATATCGAGCAGTCAAAAGTGAATTATGAAAAAGAATACGGCGGATATGAGAGGCTTCCACAACTGGCAATATCGGACGTTGATGTTGAAGTTGATATCTTCCCCGAAGAAAGATCTGTCATGTGTAAAGGAAAATATATCTTGAAGAACAATAATGACGTTCCTGTCACGCAGATACATGTACTTTCTTCAAAAGAAGTCCCTCACCACTATTCCTTTTCGGTCAATGCCGAACTTACTGACAGCTGCGAATACGGTCAGTATAATATTTATGATCTAAAGTCATCGGTACAGCCCGGCGACAGCATATTTATGGATTTCACTATGGATCATTATTCAAAGGGTTTCAAAGGCGGGGGAGCGGCATATAACGGTACCTTTCTAAATAATTTCGAATTTTTACCTATGATCGGATATTCTTCAGATATGGAGATCTCGGACATATACAAAAGAAAAAAATACGGTCTGAAAGACAAGGAGAGAATGGCTCCGGTGAACGATCCGTACGAGATCAACAGGAATTATGTCGGGAACGCGTCATGGATCAAATTCAGAGCTGTCGTCAGCACGTCGGCGGATCAGACGGCGATCGCTCCGGGAGCGCTCCGGGAAAAATGGAGCGATAACGGCAGAAATTATTTCAGGTACAGTACGGACAGGCCCATCCTGAATTTTTTCAACATCAACTCCGCCAGATATGAAGTCAAAAGGAGAAAATGGAACGATACAGACCTTGAAGTGTATTATCACCAGAGACACGGAAGGAATATTGATCATATGCTTGATATGATGGAGCTTTCGCTTAATACTTTTTCAGAAAATTTCGGTCCGTTCCAGTTCCCGGTATTGAGAATAATCGAATTCCCGCACGGCGGTTTTGCTCAGTCTTTCGCCACGACGATCCCGTTCTCCGAAAATCTGGGATTTATCATAGACTATGAAAAGACAAGCGAAAAAGGAACGGACTATCTCGCAGACATCACGGCTCATGAGATCGGTCACCAGTGGTGGGCGCATCAGGTTATTTCTGCGAACACGAGAGGCACTACGCTTCTGACCGAGGTAATGGCTCAGTATTCCGCTTATCTTGTTATGCTGCAGACCGAGGAACCTAAAGCAATAAGAACATATATTAAATACGCACTGGACAATTACCTGTCAGGCAGAAAACGAGAGAACAGGAAAGAACTGCCGCTTACGCTGAACGAGAATCAGGGGTACCTTCACTATTATAAGGGTATAATGGCGATGGTGGCGATGGATGATTTTATCGGCAGAGACAGCCTGAGTGCGACTTTAAAAAGGTTCGTAAGGGACAAAAGGTACGCCACCGGACCCTATCCACAGTCGATCGACATCATACCTTATCTCTCCGCCGTCACACCCGACAGTCTAGAGTACCTGGTGCACGACCTGTTCGAGGATATAGTAGTCTATGACAACAGGGCGCTTTCGGCCGAATGCAGAAGAACGGATGACGGTAAATATCTGACCAGACTGAGCGTTTCATCAGAAAAGTTCAGGGTCGATTCACTCGGGAACGAGAACAAGGTCCCGTCTAAGGATTACTTCAGCATCGGCTTACTGGACAAGGATGACGAACTGGTCTATCTGAATAAATATCTTATAGATACCGACTCGGCCACTTTCGATATCATAACCGATGTACTTCCCGAAAAAGCAGGAATAGATCCGTCCGTCATCCTCATCGACAGAAAGCGGGATGATAATGTGATAGATGTAAAAGAGTTGTAATGGAAAAGGCGGTCAGTTTGAACCGCCCTTTTTTAATGTTCTACTACAAGTGGAATTCAGTAAATCCGTAATATATTATTTTGACTTATTGCCGAATATTTCATAAATTACCGTGCGATAACTCCGAAGTCCCTTTCCCTAAAGATCGAAACCACGGGAACCGGACCGACAGGGCTGAAGGCGAAAGTTTTCGGTCTCCCGGAATTGGAAAGGAGGAATATTGAAAGACAGCTTTGGCAGAAATATCACTTATTTGAGAATATCGGTAACGGACAGATGCAATCTGAGATGTACTTACTGCATGCCGGAAGAAGGTATTGACGAACTTCAGCATTCAGATCTTCTGACATTCGAGGAGATCGCGGACTTCGTGAAATGTGCCGTTTCGAAAGGGATCACAAAGGTGCGTCTGACGGGAGGGGAACCGCTAGTTAGAAAGGGCATAGTCGGACTTGTGAGTATGATCTCGGAAGTCGAAGGGATCGAAGACCTTTCCATGACGACGAACGCGGTGCTTTTGAAACAGTTCGCCGTCCCCTTAAGAGAAGCGGGACTTCAGAGGCTTAATATAAGTCTCGATTCGGTGGACAGGGGAAATTACGCCCGGATCACGAGGCGCGACAGCCTTCCGGCGGTGTTCGAGGGAATTGACGAGGCTATAGCCTGCGGGTACGACAGGATCAAGCTGAACTGCGTAGTCGAGCGGGACAGGAACGAGCCGGACGCTTTCGGCGTTGCGGCATACGCGAAAAAAAAGGGTCTGGATGTAAGGTTTATCAGGACGATGAACCTCGACACCGGCGAGTTCTGGGTCGTGGACGGAGGGATCGGCGGCGACTGCAGTATCTGCAACCGCATAAGGCTGTCTGCCAGAGGCGACGTTCTGCCATGCCTTTTCTCCGACATCGGATTCTCCGTCAGGGAACTTGGTTCCTGCGAGGCGATCAGGCGCGCGGTGGATTCGAAACCGAAAAAGGGTACTTTGAGCAGAACGCATGAATTTTACAACGTGGGAGGCTAAAAATGAAATTTTCACATGTTGACGAGAACGGCCGCGCGAACATGGTCGATGTCGGTGAAAAACCTGACATGGCAAGAACTGCGGAAGCAGAAGGCAAGATCCATCTCAGCACTCAGGCTATAGAGCTTATAATCGAGAATAAGAACAAAAAGGGCGATGTTCTCACGACCGCTCTGGTAGCGGGTATAATGGGAGGAAAGAAAACTTCGGAGCTCATACCTCTCTGCCACCCCTTAAACATCACAAAACTAGATGTGACCACTGAACTTGTAAGTGACGGTGTGATCGTAAAAAGTTTCGCCAAATGCATCGGAAAGACCGGCATAGAAATGGAAGCTCTTACTGCCGTATCTGTCGCCCTATTAACGATATACGACATGTGCAAAGCGGTAGAT
>QKDR01000180.1 GCA_003252515.1 Candidatus Delongbacteria bacterium
ATTAATATATTCGGAGAAAAATACAGGCAGTCTTTCAAGGACAGGATAGGATATCTGCCGGAGGAACGCGGGTTGTATAAAAGCATGAAGGTCGGCGAACTTCTGCATTTTTTCGGGAAGCTCAAGAACGGAAAGAACATCCGTTCTGAATCGGAAGGATGGTTGAAAAAGCTTGAACTGTTCGACTGGAAGGACGAGAAGATCGAGACGCTGAGCAAAGGTATGGGGCAGAAGATCCAGTTCATAGCTTCGGTCGTTACAAATCCGGAACTTGTTATCCTCGACGAACCTTTCTCAGGTCTCGATCCGGTCAACAGGGACGTTCTGAAAGACGCCGTACTCGAACTGAAAGAAAGCGGAAAGACCGTAATATTCAGCACTCACGATATGGACATAGCAGAAAGGATGTGCGACTACGTGTTCATGATATATAAAGGAAAGAAGGTTCTAGACGGAACGCTTGATTCGATCAAGGACATTTACGGGACCGACATTATCAGGGTCATGACAGGCGGAGGAATGTCAGTTCTCAAAGAAGTTCAAAACGAAGTGAAAGGTATCGAGAACATAAACGATTACGGTCACATTCAGGAAGTAAGGATAGAAAAGAACTGCAACCCGCAGGATGTTCTGAAATCGCTTGTCGAAAAAACACAGGTCATGAAATTTGAGATATCGAAACCTTCGCTTCATGACATATTTGTCAGGATAGCCAAACCTGCAGTCGAGAATATCGGGGAGGTGCAGAATGCTGGATAAAATAAAAACCATCACGATAAGAGAATATAAAGCTACGGTCAAAACTAAAACTTTCCTCGTTTCGATGATACTTGTTCCGATAATGATGTTCGCGGGAATTATTATAATGAAACTGTTCGAGGATAACGTCGACACTACCGACAAGAAAATAATGATAATCGACAGGTCCGGCATCGTGGCCGAACGACTGGTGACGATAGCAGAGGAGCGGAATAAAAACGAAGTTTTTGAAAAGAAAGACAACGGGGAATTAAAGAAAGTAAGGCCGAACTATTTGTTTACGATAGTCGAACCGGATGATGAGAACCCCGATAAGCAGAGATACGAACTGTCGGAAAAAGTCAGGAAAAAACAGATATTCTCGTTCGTTGAGATAGGGAAAAATGTGTTACACCCGCAGCCTTCGGAGGACGGTGATATCAGCAGCGTGATCAGATATTACGCGGAAGGTGCAGCCCTTGACGATATCAGAAGGTGGCTGGGGAATCCGCTCAATAACGAACTCAGGCAGCTGAGGATGAAGGAGGCCGGTATCGATCCCGCTCAGGTAACAGAACTTATGCGATGGGTATCGGTGAACGGAATGGGCCTGTATTCTGTAGATCCGCAGACCGGCGAGTATATCGAGGCAAGGGAGAGCAGTGAGGGCGAAGCGATTTTAGCACCGATGGCGATGATGATGATAATGTTCATTCTTTCGATACTCGGAGCCCAGCCGCTTCTCAATTCCACGATGGAGGAGAAGAGCCAGAAGATATCAGAAGTTATCCTCGGTTCGTGCTCGACCTTCGATTTCATGATGGGCAAGATACTGGGCGGGGTGGGTGCTTCGCTTTCGGCGGCGCTCGTCTATGTCGGAGGGGGAGTTATCGCGCTCAGGTATATGGGAAGAAGCGACCTTATACCTCTTGATCTCATTCCGTGGTTCTTCGCTTACGCGACGCTTCTGATCACGATGATGGGAGCGATAATGGCCGCGCTGGGTTCAACCTGCAGCACCGCCAAAGAGGCTCAAAGTCTGGCGTTCCCGGGTATGATCCCCATGATAGTCCCGATGATGATATGGTTCATGATAGTCAGAGAGCCTTTGAGCAGTTTTTCCGTCATAGCCTCGCTGATCCCGCCTCTCACCCCGATGCTGATGCTGTTAAGGCAGAGTACGCCTTATCATATTCCCGCATGGCAGCCGTGGACAGGCCTGATCGGGGTGATACTGTTCACTTTGTTATCGGTCTGGGCATCGGCAAGGATATTCAGGATCGGTATATTGATGTCAGGCAAAGCTCCTAAACTTGGTACTATCATAAAATGGGTGTTCAGGAACGATTAAAAAGGAAAGGTCTATGAACATAAAGAAACTGAAAGCGGCGGAGGAGAATTTTCTGGTAAGATATCCGGGAGGATTCGCGGATCCGGAGATAGAAGCGATCGCGAAGAAGCATAAGATGGAAAAGATGACCGAACTTACGAGAGAGTACTTTGCTAAAGAGAACTTCGACGACCCTTACCTGATAGTTGAGAACTTCGCGAAGATGATAACGAAATCGTCGATGGTGTCCGTCTTTGAGAAAGTTAAGTTCAGGAACGCTTTTCCCGGCTTCGATCCCGGAGACAGGATAGTACTCGCCCAGGGGCTGAAAGACCTTTTCCACGGGAACCAAAAGAAAGGTTTCGGTAATATCGTATCGGTACTTCAGAAATATGATCTTGCGAAATGGCCGGTAGTTACATCTGTACTGACCTACTTCGAGCCGGAAAAAGAAGTGTTCATAAAACCGACGACCGCGAAAGGAATTATCGAATATTTCGAGATAGAAGGCATAAAATACAGCCCCAAGCCGACCTGGGAGTTCTATGAAAAGTACCGGACTGTCATAAACGAGATGAAGAAGATGACCGGCGGGAAGGTAACCGGGAACAATGCCGGCTTCTGCGGATTTCTGATGATGAGCCTGGACAGGAGATAATATGAAAATGAGATCGATAAATCCGTATAACGAAGAGCTGATGGCTGAATTCGAGACTTTGAACTGGGATGAAACTATCGGAAAAATTGAAAAAGCGCGTGAAAGGTTCGAAACCTGGAAGAATGTTCCAGTTGCTCAAAGAGCGGAATATCTTAAGAAATTAGCTTCAGTCCTCAGGGAGAATAAGAGAAAATATGCCGAAATTATCACGAAAGAGATGGGTATGATAATCAGGGCTTCGACTGCATCGGTGGAAAAATGCGTCAGACTGTGCGATTATTATGCTGAGAACGCCGAGAAATATCTTGAAGACGAACACATTGAGACTGATAACCTGAAAAGCTACGTTTCGTACGAGCCGCTGGGGATAGTGTTCGGGATCATGCCGTGGAACTTCCCGTTCTGGCAGGTCTTCAGGCAGGCTGTCCCATCCGTTACCGCGGGAAACGTTTTCGCGCTTAAGCACGCGTCGAACGTTCCGCAGTGCGCTCTTGCGATCGAGCAGATATTCAAAGATGCGGGTTATCCGGAAGGTGTCTTCACGACGCTGCTTGCTGATTCGGGAACGGCAATGAGGATCATCGAAGAAGACCTGATCGACGCTGTATCGCTAACGGGAAGTAACGCGGCCGGCGAGAAAATAGGTGAAATAGCGGGGAAAAGAATTAAGCCGATGGTCCTCGAACTCGGCGGATCTGATCCGTTCATAGTCCTCGATGACGCCGACATAGATAAAGCTGTGAAAGCCGGCGTGTTCTCGAGGACCCTCAACAGCGGCCAGAGCTGCATCGCCGCGAAAAGGTTTATTGTACAGGAAAAGGTCGCGGATGAGTTCATCAACAAGTTCAGCGCGGCGATGGGTTCGCTCAGGGCCGGCGATCCGCTCGACGAAGCTACAGATATCGCACCGCTTGCCCGGTCGGAGTTCGTGAAAGAGCTGGAATCACAGCTCAGGGATGCTGCTGATAAAGGCGCTGAGATACTGGACGGACCGCCCGTTCCGGGAAAAGGCTTTTTCTTCCGCCCTTGCACGGTCATAAACACATCTGCCGATATGGATATAATAAAGAACGAGGTTTTCGGTCCGATCGCGCCGATGATCATAGTGAAGAACGACGAAGAAGCTGTCAAAGTTGCTAATAACACCGAATACGGGCTCGGAGCTGCGATCTTCTCTCAAAATATCGAACGGGCGGAAAAGATGGCGCGCATGATCAGGTCGGGTACGGTCGCGATAAACGATTTCGTGAAATCAGACCCGAGACTGCCGTTCGGCGGGATCAAAAAATCGGGAGTCGGAAGAGAGCTGTCGGAGTACGGGATAAAAGAATTCGTAAATAAAAAGACGATCGTGATAAAATAGAAAAGGGGCTTTAAGACCCTTTTTTAATTCTTGGCTACGATGTAAATGAATATTTTTGTTTCATAAGGCTCTATCATCCAGAAGCAGTCAGGAGTAGAACCTTCAAGTACAAAAGTTCCTGAAGGATCGTCAGATATATATACGTCATATTCAGTCGCTCCTGGCACACTGTCCCAGGAAAATGTAAGTGTCTGGCCGTCATATTCTGAAATAATATTGGACGGTACTGTAAGATCTGAA
>QKDR01000138.1 GCA_003252515.1 Candidatus Delongbacteria bacterium
TGAAGTTGCCGTGCTGATTATACCAAGGAACAAACATTCGGGGCTCATAAAAGGTTTATCGAGAAAGTACATCCCGATGAGAACTCCGGGAAAAAAAGAAAATACAACTCCGCCGATACCGACCATTCCTCCGCTGAAAAGATATCTCATCAACAATTTGATATCGGTCTCAAGTCCCGAAATAAAAAGCAGGAGTATTGATGCTATTATCGAAACACCGTACAGCTCCGTAGAGATAGGGATCGATCCGTAATTAAGAGGGAACAGCCCGTGGCGGTAACCGAAATAAGTAAGAGGTACTGAACCCAGCATATAAGGTCCTATCAGAATTCCGACCGTAATCTCCCCCAGCGTCCCGGGCAGTTTGAATTTTTCAAAGAGCATTCCTGATATTTTAGAGAA
The DNA here is from genome assembly GCA_003252515.1 of Candidatus Delongbacteria bacterium. Classification (GTDB taxonomy): domain Bacteria; phylum UBA4055; class UBA4055; order UBA4055; family UBA4055; genus UBA4055. Next base: position 403 of record QKDR01000138.1, read on the forward strand.
GAATATTATAATCCCCAGCTGGAATATAAAAACGGTCATCTGATGTATTATCTCAACGTTCTCATTCTGGGAACTGAACAACATTCCGGTCAGGGTCAGAAGTATTAAAAAAAATCTTCTCATTAATATCTCCGGTCTGAAAGATCTTAAGTGATCTATTGTATAGATCAGTATTGATAATGTACGAAATTACGGCACAAAATGAAATCTTTATTTTGATACGAAAGCGCTAAAAATATATCGCCAGAATATAAACATATGAGATAAGTACAGATAACAGCATTAGAGGAACACTGTATTTAAGAAAACTGAAGAAAGATATCTTATGCCCGGCCTTAGCCGCAAAATTCGCGATAATGATGTTAGCCGAAGCACCTATCAGAGTGCCGTTCCCTCCCAGGCAGGCTCCAAGCGCAAGCGCCCACCAGATCGGCTTTATCGCTTCTGCGCCTAAAGTGGCACCCATATCCTGGACAAGCGGTATCATGGTTGCCACGAACGGAATATTATCGACAATAGCGGAAAATACCGCCGAGAACCATATTATTATCTCTGAAGTCAGCTTTATATCACCGCCCGTCATTTCCAGCATTTTCGAACTTACGATCTTAATTACTCCTGTCTCCACGAGCGTACCGACCATAATAAATAATCCTATAAAGAAAAATATACTAGTCCATTCAACCTCTTTGAACACTTCCTCGACATCTATCTTTCCTATCAGGATCAAAAGTGCCGATCCTCCAAGCGCTATAGTAGCCACTTCAACATGAATTACACTATGAAAAACGAAAGCTGTAACTACTCCGGTGAATATTATAACCGATTTTCTCAGTAATGTCTTGTTCTTGATCATCCTGCTTTCATTGAACTCCATGATCCTTGCTCTGTTCTTATTGGTGACTACGAGCTTACCCCTGAAAACAAGATAGAATATGACCGCGAAGGCGATCAGTATTGCTAAAACTACAGGACCCAGATTTATCAGAAAATCAATAAAGCTGAGCTCAGCAGAACTTCCTATCATAATATTTGGCGGATCTCCTATCAGTGTCGCGGTCCCTCCTGCATTCGAGGCGAATATTATAGCTATAAGATAAGGCAGCGGTGTTATCTCGAGTTCCTTTGCAAGCAGTATAGCCACAGGCGCGATCAGGATCACCGTTGTCACATTGTCAAGGAATGCTGAAAATATAGCTGTAAGAAAGAACAGAATACTTAATATCGAATACGGATTGCCTTTGACCATTTTAGTCAGTTTTATTGAGATGTATTCAAAAAGCCCCGTCTGTTCAAGTATCTTCATCAGTATCATCATGCTGATAAGCAGAAAGATCACGTTGAAATCAATATGCTCAAAAGCTATTTTCTGAGGAATAAGATGCAGGATCATCATCAGTGACGCGCCGAGTAATACTATGATCGTTTTATTAATTTTTTCCGTAGCTATAAAAAAGTACGCGATTATAAAAATAGCTACTGCCAGGATCTGTTCCATATTACGCTCTTATTATTTTATTTAGCACGTCGCGCATCGATACCACTCCGACGACCTTATCGTTCTCGTCTATGACCGTGAGATACTGCTGATGTTCTTTCTTAAAAACAAATCCTAATTCAACAATACTCGCGTCATCTCTGATAATTCTTTTTTTCCCTTTGTTTGCCGGAACATATACATCTTTTACAAGAACATCGTTCTCTTTATTTATAAAATCTTCGAAAGACCTGAGTTTATTGAGGAAAGAAATATTATTCATAAGGAACAGGTATGAAGGGTAAGCGATATCAAGTATATCGAGCAGATCAAGCTTTCCGAGATATTCATTTTTCTCATCAACAACAGGCATGAATTTCAGATTTTTCAGCTTCATGATATTCAGCACATGGGAAACAGTCTGTCCCGGTTTCGCAAAAAAGATCTCTCTGCTCATGATCTCTGCAACGGTTACATCTTCTTCCAGTTTGACATTAGAATTTTTTATTATATTCATCACTTCAGCAGTATTGCCAGCTTCCGCCAGTTCCACACCGCTGTCTTTGATGATCCTGACAAGACCGGCCAGGGCTTTCAGATAGCTGTTCGATCCTGTGTTGCTGGTCGTTATAAAAAAGAAGAAATCCGCCTCTCCACCGGAAAATTCTATCTTGTTCCTGGTTTTGATTATAAGAAATATCAGATCGTTAAAATTCTCCAGCCGGCAGTGAGGAAGAGCGAATCTGTTCTCGAAAACATCGTAACCGAGATCATATCTTTTCATAAAAGATGAAAACACCTCATCCCTGGATAGTTTGAACTGATCAGAGATCATTCCGGAAACTTTTCTGAAAAGTTCTTCGGCAGAATGGATCTTATCATCGTTGAGCACTATCAGTTCTTCATGAATAAAACTGGAAAGTTTCATATAACCGCCTTTAAGTTATGGTGTCCGGTTCAATGTGTCAAAACATAAAATAGTCATGCCTAAATATAACACTTATAACACTGTAAGTCAATTTTTATTCAATCTGATAAAAGATCAGATATCTGTCTTTTTCCGTTATTAAAAAAAAGACCCCGAATTTTTTCGGGGTCTTTGATAAACAGAAGCTTGTTGTTACGCTTCTTTTGTTCCTCTTACATAGATCCACCAGTAAACCATTCCGACGAAGATCGCTCCGCCGACTATGTTACCTAAAGTCACTATGAGGATATTGCTTCCGAACATACTTCCCCAGTTAAGAGCTTCAAGAGCTTCAACTGTTTTTCCTGATGCAGCTACAGCTTTATCAAATCCTTTTGAGAAAATACCAGCCGGGATGAAATACATGTTTGCAACGCTGTGCTCAAATCCTGAAGTTACGAATGCCATGATCGGGAAGAATATCGCGAGTACTTTACCGCCGATATCTTTTGAAGCTACGGCCATCATAACTGCAAGACATACCAGCCAGTTACAGCCGATCGCTCTGAAGAAATACATCATTGTGTGGCTGTCACCGCCTGCAGTTACCTTACCGTAAGCGATATTTATTGCAGTAGCGCCGACATTGCCGTCTGTCAGTCCGGACATAGAAGCTATCATCCATGCAAGGAAAACAGATCCGACCAGGTTCGCGATCCATACTACGATCCAGTTCCTGAATAGCTGGCCCCAGGTGATATCGCCGTTCAGAACTCCGATAGTCATAAGGTTATTACCGGTGAAAAGTTCCGATCCCGGTATAACAACCAGCATTAGTCCTACGCTGAATACAGCACCGATGAAGAATTTCTGAAGTCCGAACAGGGCAGCTTCTCCGCCGATCGTCCATCCTGTAGCTACTGTTGTTGCCAGGTGAGCTGCGAATCCAATGAAAACTCCGGCTAAAATTCCGAGAACGAACAGTTTGGAAATAGTGTTTGTTCCCTTCGCTTTGCTGATGCCTACAAAGGTCTTAGACAGTTCTGCAGGTGTTAGGAAATTTGACATTTGTTTCTCCTTTTTTGTTTGTTGTTGTCTTCTATTGATTTAAGCTTTTTCAAGTTTACATGCACATACCTTGTATTCAGGTATTTTAGCTATAGGATCAAGAGCGTTGTTCGTAAGAATATTAGCAGGCGCTTCCCAGAAATGGAACGGTACATATGCGGTTCCTTTCGGAATTCTTTTCGTAATGAACGCTTTCGTTGTGATAGAACCTCTTCTGGTAGTCACTTTCACATTTTCACTGTTCTTTACACCGATGCGCTCTGCATCCTCGACAGATATCATAACATGTGGACCCGCAAGGTTATTCAGACCTGCTGACTTTCTTGACATGGTCCCGGTATGGAAATGTTGAAGTATCCTTCCGGTAGTCAGATAAGTAGGATATTCCTCATCAGGCATTTCCGCAGGAGCTTTGAACGGGATCGCGAACATCGTTCCCAGCCCTTTTGAGAATTTTCCGACGTGAAGAACAGGTGTTCCCGGATGATCCGCTGCCGGACAGGGCCAGTGAAGTCCGTTCCTTCCGAGCCTTTCGTAGCTCATACCTGCATATGACGGTGTTACAGCCGCGATCTCACTGAATATTTCCTCAGCATTTTTATAGTTCCAGTTCAGACCCATCTTATTTGCCAGCATCTGGTGAATTTCCCAGTCGTGTTTTGCGCTGCCCGGGGCACATACAGCTTTGTTCAGTATCTGTACCCTTCTTTCTGTGTTGGTGAAAGTACCGTCTTTCTCCGCGTAAGTAGTTGCAGGCAGAACTACATCCGCAAGTTTAGCTGTTTCGGTCAGGAAGATATCTTCAACCACCAGGAAATCCAGTTTCTTCAACGCTTCTTCTGCGTGATGAAGATCAGGATCTGATATCATCGGATTCTCACCCATTATATAGAACGCCTTCATTTCACCTTCATACGCTTTATCAAAAGCGACTGTCATCGGCATTCCGGCTTTGAGGTTGAGCTTTACCTCCCAGAATTTTTCCATTTTCGCGTGGACATCAGGATTTACAACCTGCTGATAGCCGGTATAAACGACCGGAAGGCCGCCCAAGTCGCAGGCTCCCTGAACGTTAGACTGTCCTCTTAACGGATTGACGCCGCCGCCGGACACGCCCATGTTGCCGCAGAGCATCTGAAGGTTCGCTGTAGATCTGACGTTGTCAACTCCTGTAGTATGCTGGGTGATTCCCATCGCATAGTAAAGAGCTGCGACTTTAGCCTTTCCGAACAGTTCCGCGATCTCTTCGAGAGTTTTCGCGGGTATACCGCTTATCTGCTCGACATATTCCGGTGTAAATTTCTCGACTTCAGCTTTAAGAGCTTCAAAACTTTCAGGTTCTACTCTTGAAGCCACGAATTCTTTATCCTCCCAGCCGTTCTTCAGAATAAGATGCATCATACCGTTAAGTACGGCGACGTCCGTCCCGGGTCTCTGGCAGGCGTATATTGTCGCGTGATCGGCCATTTTTATCCTCTTGGGATCGATCACGATAAGTTTTGTTCTTCCCTCTTTGACAGCCTGTTTTATCCTTGCTGAGATAACAGGATGCGCTTCAGAAGTATCTGATCCTATGATCAGAGCTACATCTGAATCTTTCATTCCTTTAATATCGTTCGTCATTGCTCCTGAACCGAAAGTAGAGGCCAGACCGGCCACTGTAGAGCTATGTCAGAGACGGGCGCAGTGATCGATATTGTTCGTTCCGATCGCTGCCCTGATTAATTTCTGAAATGTATAATTTTCTTCGTTGGTCACTTTTGCGGACGCAAGCGCCATTATTGTATCAGGTCCGTACTGTTCCTTTATACCCGACAATTTGGTCGCTACCAGTTCTATTGCTTCTTCCCAGCTTGCCTCCCTGAATTCGCCGTTCTCTTTAATAAGAGGTGTGGTGAGTCTTTCAGGATGTCCCACGAAATCGAATCCGTACCTTCCCTTAACACAAAGCATACCGTTGTTGGTCGGAGCGTCCTCGACACCTTTCACTTTCACTATTTTGTTCGTTCTCTCGTCAACGTGAAGTTCAAGTTTACATCCTACCCCGCAATACGGGCAGACAGTTTCTACTTTCTTAAGCTCCCATGTCCTTCCTTTTCCGATGGCGTTCCTGTCAACGATAGCGCCTACGGGACACATCTGGGAACATTCTCCGCACTGAACGCAGGATGATTCGCCCATCGGCAGATCGGTATCGAAAACTATCTCGGTGTGGTGTCCCCTGTGACCGAAGTCAAGCACCTGATTTACCACGGTGTTATTACATGCGGCGACACATCTTCCGCAGGAAATACACTTGTTCCTCTCGACATAGATGAATTCGGATGAAGTGTCGAATTCCCTGTCTATCTCTCCATACTGGACTGAAGCCCTCTCTATCCCGAGGAAATATGCCGCGTCCTGAAGTTCGCAGTTACCGTTCTGCTCGCAGGCAAGACAGTCGTGCGTTCCTGATGAGAGCATCAGGTCGATGACCAGTTTCTGCGCGTTTACTACGTTCTGTGATACAGAGTTGATGACCATACCGTCCCTCAGCTGAACCGAACAGGATGTCTGGAGTCCTCTCATACCTTCAACTTCAACTACGCATGCCCTGCACTTTCCCGCGGCGCCGACTTTCTCATGATAGCACAGATGCGGGATGTAAATTCCATTGGCAAGCGCGGCCTGAAGTATGGTCTGACCCTCCTTCGCCTCAATAGTGTTGCCGTTAATGGTGATTTTCATAGTAGCTCCGTTTTTATTTTATCAGTTTCTTGAATTCATCCGTAAATTTCTCATACATCGCTTTTATAGGCATAGCGAAAGCCTGACCTGTCGGGCACAGTGTCGATCCGCCCTCGTTGACGGACGCAAGTATTCTCATCATGTTGTCCAGATCGATCTGAGTTCCCTGACCTTTGAGCAGTTTGCCCAGTATCCTGACGATCGTGTGCGAACCTTCTTTACACGGTGTACATTTTCCGCAGCTTTCATGAGCATAGAACCTTATAGTTCTGTAAGCCAGTTCCGGTATAGAGAATTCGTCATTAATGACCATTACGCCGCCCGATCCCAGCATGGTACCTTTTTTAATGCAGGAATCATAGTCCATATTCAGTCCTTCAAGCTCGTCGGCTTTTAAGATCGGTACTGAAAGTCCTCCGACGATCACACCTTTGATATTCCCTTTAGCTCCTCCCGCCGTTTCAAGAAGTTTCTTGAACGGGACACCCATCGGGAACTCGTAAACTCCCGGCTTATTCACGTTACCGCTGATACCGAAAAGTTTACATCCTGTATTATTCTCATAACCCCATTTCCTGAACTCTTCAGCACCTTTCTCGATTATGAAAGGTACGCTTGCCAGAGTCTCAACGTTGTTAACGATCGTCGGGCATCCGTACAGTCCTTCAACGGCCGGGAACGGAGGTTTCATTCTCGGTTGTCCCCTTTTGCCTTCGATCGATTCTATAAGAGCTGTTTCCTCTCCGCAGACGTAAGCTCCGGCTCCCCTGTGAACGATTATATCCAGATCTTTCAGTTTGCCGTCAGCTTTTGCTTCGTCAATTGCTTTATCAAGTATGTCGGCTATCCAGTCGAATTCTCCTCTGATATAAATAAAAGCAAGTTTAGCACCCAAAGCGTAAGCGCTTATCGTCATACCTTCGATCAGCAGATGAGGATCGTATTCCATGATCTGCCTGTCCTTGAAAGTTCCGGGTTCTCCCTCGTCGGCGTTGCAGATAAGATATACAGGTTTGCCTGTGCCTTTTGCCAGAAATCCCCACTTTACTCCCGCAGGGAATCCGGCTCCGCCTCTTCCTCTGATAGCTGACGCTTTAACTTCATTAATGATGGCCTGAGGTTCCATTCCCAAAGCTTTTTCCAATGCTTTATAGCCGCCGTTATTTTTATATACTTCGATAGCTGTCGAGTTCGCTGTTCCCCTGTTCTTGAGAAGAACGTTGCACTCGCTTCCCCAGTTGTATTCGGTCTTACTCTCCGGCATCACGCCTTTTTTAAGAGAGTCGAGAAGAGTTTTTGTCTTTTCTATCGTCATATTCTCATAATAGACATCATTGACCTGAATTACAGGACATGTCCCGCACGAAGCCAGACATTCCACTTCATTCAGCGTGAACTGACCGTCGTCAGTAGTTTCACCCGGACTGATACCGAGTTCCTTTTTCAAAAAATTCAGGATATCGCCTGCGCCCATTAAAGTCGCGGGGATGTTCGTATCCACCTGAAGATGATATTTTCCGACTTTCCTGGTATTATACATTGTATAGTACGTCGCTACACCGTATGCCTTTCCCGAAGTAACGCCGATAATTTTGGATATTTCATCCATATCGTCTTTCGAAAGGTAATTTCCGTTAGCTTTCTGAGCAAGCATCATCGCGGGCATCAGAGCCGACTCCTTCCGCGGATATTTTTCTTTCAGTCTGAGGATCTTGTCTTTGATTTCCTTACTTACCATCTGCGAGCTCCCTTCTATGATTTTAATTTTTATTCAATCCAACATTGTGAATTTTTTCACATATATAAAACTCCTGAAAAATAGATTGATTTTCTATGTTTGTCAAACTTTAATTTTACTAACTTTTAAATAAAAAAAGCCCGGTATTCCGGGCTCTTCTCTGAATAATGAAGAATATTATTTTTTAACTTCCGGTTCAGGAACCTGAAATAAACCTCTCAGGTCTTCTGATGATGAAAGAAGTGTCTGTATCCCGGGAGCGGTATCATCGTCCGCCCAAATGCTCCACTGATAAATTTCTCCGGGTATTAATGCGGATGAAGCCGATCCGTCAAAATCAAATTCGACGCTCGTTACAGCGGCTCCGATAAACGCATGGTTCACTGTTCCGTTCTGTTCAAATCCGCCCCATATCCTGTTGCCGTTAATATCTCTGACTTCTATGATCCACTGCTTGACCGAAGCATATGAAGAAATCTTTGTCCATACAAAGGTCGGGACGATAGAATCCGCCATAAAAGCATAAATTGAATCCGCGGGATTTGTAGGTGAATTCTGTACGATTGCACCTGTAAGTGTGAAATCGAGTACAGTACCGTTGTCAGCAGGGAATGTCAGATCAAGACCTCCCGGATTCTTGAAAAGCCAGTCAGGATCGATCACGTTGTCATCATTTTTTAAAGAGGCCCATATCGAAAAATCACCGTCGGGAATATTATCTATAGTGTAACTGTTCGTTGAATCGGTACTTACTGAAAGCCCCGGAATTACATCCAGAGTCTTTCTGTCTCTGAGCACTATATCTGTAGGCTTGGCTACCGCTCCGGCGATAAAACTTGTTGATCCCGAGATGGACGAACCTGCATAAACTTCTATATTGACCGATACGGAATCTGAAACAGCACCCGCGTTAATATCTCCGCTGACAGCAGCGGTCTGCTTAAATCCGGCCTTGAAAGCTTCGATATCGTAAGTGCCGTACGGAAGATTATAGAGTACAAAATAACCGTCCGGACCGGTTATCCCGGAGTACCTGCTCTGATCAGCGGAGTTCTCGGCAATTATCAGCACATTGTTCTCAGCGGGTACGACATTTCCTTCGATGTATCCAATAGCTGTCAGACCGTTCGGGTATAATCTTCTGATCTGTTCCGTTGTATCCTTCGGGGTCACATAAAAAGGTACCGGCGTAACGTTCGGCGCAGGTGAAGGATCGTAACCCTGAGCGGTCACTTCCAGATAATAATTTCCCTCGTCAAGCTTGAAATAAACCGCGCCTTCATTGTCGGTCAGATCCCTGATGACCGACTGGTTCGTCTCGGCTTCATAAACAACAACGTTTGAATTAATAACGGCGGAAGAATCCGCTTTGTCCTGAACGGTCACTTTGAGAATAGTCTCAGGTTCCGGTTTTGTCGGGCTTTTATCGTCGTCCGAGCATCCGAAAAACAATGCCGCCGTAAGTACTATCATTGCGATATAGATTGTTTTTTTCATAACTGGCCTCCTAAATGGATTTTTATCGTCCCGTTGTGAAACATACAAAATAATTTAATGTATTTCAATTAAAAAACCCGCCAAAGGACGGGTTTTTTTAACCTATAGAATTTTGTTTTACCTCACCAGCACCATTTTCCTGATCAGCTTTTTCCCGTCCGCTTCAAGAGTATAGAAATAAACGCCGGAACTTAGCATATCCGCATTGAACTGGACGCTGTGAAATCCCCGGTCCATCTTTCCGTTGACAAGCAGGTTCGTTACCTGACCTTTATAGTTGAATACTCTCAGCTTAACATCACAGTCATTTTCCAATGAGAACTTTATCGTCGTAACAGGATTGAACGGATTGGGATAGTTCTGATAGAGAGCCGTTTCATACGGGATCATTTCATCTTCACCTGTAGGCGTATTCAATATGATCGGATCACCTGAACCTTTGATCAGCGGTTCGAATCCTCTGAAAGCGGCATCAGAACTTTTATCGATCTCAAAAGTGCCTTTGCCCGTCATCCAGTTACCTTTAACGGACTGATCGGTGACTTCAAAATTTAAAATATCTCCCGGCTGCCATTTATTCTTAAAGTTACCGAGATTGATATAGATCGTCGAAAAAGAACCTGCCTGCTCAAATCCGCATCCGAAGCTCTGATCGGTAAGCATGTCGTCCTCTCTTCCCGTTACCCAAGCTTTGAATGTAATTTGTCCGTCCTTACCAAAATCATATGCTTCTTTTGATGAATTTAAAATTGCATGATAAACGGCTTTCGGAGAATTAAGTTCAAAGAACTCATCTTTCTGTTTTGTTATTGAGCCCTTTTTTTCTCCGTACGGCCACGTTACATCTGCTGTCATATTAACATAGATAGGATCCGCAATTTTGATCGGATAATCCCACTGCCAGTAAAAACCATACTGATCCAGCTGAGTAACCTGTGATGCTTGGATTGTTGGATCCCATCTGACAACACGATTACAGCTACCAATATCGTTACCTAACCCCGACCCAGCCATATAAAGATCATATTTTTCAAGAGGTACCATAATAAGATTCATATCTGCAGATCCGTACTCAGATGTAATCAGATCATATTGCGGCAGTATCTCATATGCTCCGGTTTTTGTAAATTCAAAATCATTCTGAATAGATGCAATGACATATGAGTAACCCTGATATATCGGGAATCTAGAGCTTGCCCATACCTGGAGAAATGGAAAATAACTACAGCTATACCATGCCTGATAATAATTATCCCATCTGCTGATGCTCCGGAATTTATCTCCGTCGGGGTATAATGTATGTGCAGAATCTCCTTCAGCTACAAACGGAAATGAAACATAATAACAATCTAATCCCGGCATAGTATCACAGTGCGTTATACTGAAACCGACCGCTTCGCTGGGTAATGACCTGTATCCGAAAAGAGCGAACGCGAATACAGCAAATATTATAACTGTATATTTCTTCATCTCGACACCTCCTTCTGTTTAAGCGGGACTTTCCCGGGCGAGAGTATTTTCTCCGTCACCTCCGAGACTACTTTGTAGAAATACACACCGTCCTCAAGTTCAGTATCAGGATCGTTGAATGAAGCAGATGTAGTATTCCCGATCTCCACATAACCCACGTCAGGCTTGTCTGATCTGTATATGTAATACATAGTCGCGTCCTGAACCGCAGTCCAGTTCACGCTCGTCACGCCCTGATCTCTGGACACCTGTATTCCGGTCGGAATTTCCGCCTTTATTGTGCCGGATATCACTAAGCTGTCGATGCTGTAATACAAATATTCATTTCTTTCATCTAAATCTACCTGACCTACTATCTGAAAGACCGTATGATCCGTTAATATGGAATCAGAAACGGTCAAATTAAATGTTTCCCACTCTGAAGTATAATCCGAGGCAGTATCAAATTCAAATTTGTATAATTCGGAACTGTAAGCCCAGTACCAATAAGGACTTCCGTCAGGAGTGAAACTCGGTTCATTATTTGAATATTCGATCCTCAAGAAATTCTGCGGAGTTCTGTCAATTGTAGCTGAATCTCCCTGAAGCAGGTATTTAAAGGTTATCGTAACATTCTTAAATTCAGTTAAGTTTAATATCGGGGAGGTCAGACAATCTTGTGCCCATTCATTAGTTTCATTCATTTGTCCTGTAACAGGTCCTGCTCCGATATAAGCAAGGTAACTCCCTTCGTAAGCAGAATAATTTAACGGATTCGTGCTGCCGTATTTCCAATAATTTAGTAAAGTAGGATAACCATAGTTAATATAAGTACCGCTTGTCCATAGTTCTGGAGATGTTCCTCCATTCTCGAAATATTCAGTTAAAGGCAATGCGGAAGTATTTGAGGACTGTACTATTTCTACAGAGCATGTATCCGTATTTATAGATTCTCCACCATCCGAATAGCTTGCTGTGATATAATAGTCATACTCACCTTCATTCAGCCACAGATCCGTAAATACAGTCGTGTCCGGACTGGCTATAATTACATCATTTCTGTAAACATTATATACCGCAACTGAATCTTCCTCTATCGGTTCTGTCCAGTTCAGATATACATTGTTGTATTCATAGCCGCTGCCCTGTGTCAAAACAAGATCACGCGGCCTCGGATATGTAATCTGCCCTGTTGATACAGTGAAAGCACAATCAAGCATTGAAGACTCATCGTAATCGAAACCCGTATACTTAGCAGTTACAGCATATCTGTACGTTGTATTGCTCTGTATATTGTAATCAATAAAAGTCGTGGAGGTTGTTTCTCCGACTTTCACGCCGTTCCTGTAAATTATATAACCTTCAGGTACGTACTTAGGATCACTCGGCGAATTAAAGGATATTTCGACGAAATCATTGCCTTTGACATTTTTGTAATAACCTGTCGCCATTGCGGGTCCTTCAGGACATACTTTTCTGGTGTAGCAAATACAAATTTCATCATAAAGCACTGTTTGCTCCAGTGAGTCAATATAGAACTCCGGTATCCCTTCAGTTATCAGCTTTACTTTGACTTCCGTTCCCATTCCCACTCTCCCGCCAAGCGGTTTTGTGAATTTAACGACATAATGGATAGAATCGTTTCCGTCTCCAGCCCACTGATTCATTGCGTCGTATTCGTTCCATTCATCCACGGTCGCAGTTTTAATTATTTCTTCCGTTCCGTCAATTTCCAGTGCGATAGAGTAGTCAGCCAGCAGTTTCTCAAAGTTGTATTCCTGTGTTGACTGATTTAATTCTTTCTTTAATCCGATAGCGAACTGGAACTCAGTGTTATAGGATTTATTGATAGTAATCCCCGGATGGGTCAGTTCCATTCTGCCTTTTTCTTCCGCTGAATCATAATACGACGCTAAAGAAACACTGCCTGTCGCATAATTATATGCATGGGTTGATGTTTTCCAGTTATTATAATTATCCATATCCTCATATTCAGCGCCTCTGGGCCATAATAAGCTTGGCCAGTCTATTCCGTCATATCCTGATTCTGCCGTTATATACAGAGGCGGTATCTGTATTTCCTTTCTCTGTATAGCGTTACAGCCTGCAACCGGATCATATTCTGTGGCGGTGATCGTGTAAAAACCCGGTGTTTCAGATCCTGTCCTTTCCCATTCCGCCGGCAATGCAGTAGACACAAAAAAAGAATCCGGGAGGCATTCCCATTCCCATGTGTGAGTGACAAAATTATAAAATAATGATTCAGGTTTGTTCACGACGAACTGAACGTACCCGTTGTTACTTAGACCGTCATAAGAGAAATCGTCAATATTTATTCCTTCTGAAGAAACATCGAAATATGTAGTTCCTATCGCTCTTTCTATAAACGGACGCCACTGGTACAATTTTATCCGTTCCTCGGGAGCGAATATAGTCTTCTCTTTATAAGGAACTCCTTTTTGGAAGCCGTACTGATACCAGAAATCACCCTGCAGTTTTAGTTTCCACGACGGTTTTATGAATCTGAGGGTATCATGGCTTGTAAACTCCGGTGTGTAACGTGTATCGTAAATATTAGCATTGATAGTATATAGGCCGGGTTTTGTTGAATAGAAACGATCTTCACTTATATATAGAGTATCATTCCTCAAAGGTTCGCACCAGGTTACTGTATCTGCAAATACTGTTTTTTGATTCTTTCTTACCGCATCTTTATCCGAATAATTTTCCAGCTCGAATACCGCGATATCACTTTTTTCTTTTTTTACCGGAAGTCCAGGCAAATATGGCAACTGATAAGAATACCAATAATGCTTAGTGTCAGCTCCTCTTACATAATCATTATTCAAATCAATATAACTGTAACCTAAACTTATCGAATCAAGATCAACAGATCCGTCATGATAAAAAAGCCCTTTAATATCAACAAATTTCTCGAAGTCTATAGCCTCCACATCATAAGAGTTAGGTTCCGTTATCTCGCATTGATAGTTGTCAAGAAGTCTGATCGTGAGTGAATCACTCCATGTCAATACTTCGGTACTCTCTGCACTCTCGTAATAGAAAGCCGTCGCTTTGACTATATAATCTCCTTTCAGGTCTCCTTTGTCCCAAACCCTTGAGTAGACCGTCAGGTCTTTTGCCGGAGGTTCAGGTATCTCTGTATAAGCATCCTCACTCCCCACTTCCTTGTAATAGAACTTCATAGGCCCGTCAACCTCATCCATATAAGGATAATCATTCCCGTATGCGTCCGTGCAGGTAGCATTGAAAGTATTGGTGTTGTCGAGGGAGTAATAGGATTTTGTAGTAGTACCCGGAAAAATACTTACATAAGGCACGAACTTATATTTAACTGTTGTACATGGTGATTTCCGAACAACATACTCGCTTTGGTCACTGTTACATTCATTACGCTTTATAAAACTTCTGAAAGTACCGGCTTTAGCAGTATCGGCAGTAAGTTTATATCTGAAATAACTGGAATCAATCCAGGCGTAAGAAAGAGAATCCATTGTATTAGCATCTTTAAAACCTTCCATTCTGAGAGGTGGTGGAGTCAAACCTGCATAAGTCAGCATTGGCGGTGCAGCCAAATCAATAACCAGCGTATCCTTGTAAAGCACAAAAATAGAATCATTCCTCATGTCAATTGGCCCGAGAATTCCATACACATCAAGAAGTTTTGGCGGTGTATAAACATGCCTGAGGCCATTAATCTCATCACTTCCGATATATGTAATAGGATTATTCCAAGGTGGATCACCAACTGACCATTCATACATTAAACTTGTTGCATCGCGGTTGTGCCCGATTCCTTGGCTGTGGCATAATTCGTGCCTGAGTGTTGTGTTAATGTCCATATAGCTACCGGGTAATTCACTCCAGTCTGCTTCAGCAGCGTCATTCAAAGTAATTATGAAACTGTCAAACTGACCGACTGAACATGAATCTGTAGTATGAGTGCCATAAGTCTTTGTTGCTATCTGCCCATATTCATCATAAATTGTTCCATATTTTACAAAACATGAATCGCTATAATCAGTATCACTCGGAATGAAGAGCGGAAGACTGTCCACATACAAATTCACGTTCATAGCTTCGACACAAGCGTTGAAATCAAAGTTCGCCAATGAGTCCGCACCGTTGAAAACATGGTTTCTTAATGACAGATCCTGATAAACCGTTATAGTTTCAGGTTTGATCCATTTTGATTGTAGAGTATAGGCGAAACAGACTGATGTAATGATCATTGCTATAAGAAATATGTAGGTCTTCATCTCATTCCTCCACCTTATAGCTTCGTTTGTAGAAATTATCAGAATCATTTATCTCGATGATCTTTTTTATTTTTATTATTTCATCATCTAAATTTCCGATTGTTTTTTTACCTTCTCTGTCATAAAGCTTACCATCTTTAATTATTCTTTCTGATAAAGACCGAGAAGCAAATTTATCTTCACTTCCAAGTTTATATGAAAGAAAAAACAACCTTGTCTCTCCGACTTTCATTTCTGTTGTGTCAGATGAATAAAATGTTTTTCCATTCTTCGATAGTATGGAAATTTTATTACCGAATTCATCTTTTATCAGTTCTTTTCCTTT
>QKDR01000072.1 GCA_003252515.1 Candidatus Delongbacteria bacterium
ATAATATTTTTTGAAGGGTTCATAAAAATTCAACTGAAGTTTCTTTAAAGCGAACGGATTCGAGAGTTTCGGCTATGTCTTTAACGATCTGTACCCTCATTTTGTACTGAAGGTCGTAATGGAATTCGTTCGACGACGTACCAACCAGAAAATGTATGCGGTCGGAGTTGAGTATCAGCTTTACAATACGTTCGGCGGCCCCGTCCCTGACCGGCTGAGTTTCCCCTGAAGTCCTGAGCAGTTTTTCCGCTTTCGTCAGGGTCATGACCCCCTCCGTGACCAAATCAGCCGATTCAAGCTCGCTGATCGGCGGCAGACCATCATAGAGCATGATCATGTCGTCGGCGAATTTAAGGTCAAGTTCTCTGGCGATGATCTCCGAAGTAGTCCCGCCGGCGATGATCTTTTTACCTTTGAATGAACGGAATTTTTCAGCAAAGCTGAAATCTTTTTCTTTTGAAGCTGGTGCTCCGGTGCAGATGAGAAGTTCTCTGGGCTCTCTGAAATACAGGCTCAATACGCTTGCGTCGTCCTTCAGTTTAGACTTGTCATTGAGTTCCGCTCTGTTCACGATCTTCGCGGCGATTTCAGAAGCTGAGATATCAGGCTTTTCGCTGATCGATCCGATCAGATATTTGACTGCATTGTCCCTTCCCCATTCGCCGTCCTCTGTTCCCAGGCCGGATTGAGTGACCCCGTCTGTGAAAGCGAATATCCTGTCGTTCAGTTCGGGTTTGAATTCGGATGTGAATACTGTTTTATCTTTATTCTTTCCGCTCAATTCGATACGGTTCCAATCTATACTGAGTTCCGATCCGTTCCTGATAACTGCCGGAAGCGGGCTGTCGTAAACTATCATGCTCATATTCCCGTCACTTTTCAGGTCGAATATCGCGAATGTGGAATAACTTATCTTTCTTTCGCTGCATTCCGGAAGGATGTTCATTATAAGTTCTGACGCCTGAGTTATACTTTTGTGAGCTTCCGTGAAGTTAAGCGCCATTGAAGCTGTAAGAGAAGCGAGTACATTGGCTTTTATCCCGCTGCCCATTCCGTCGGAGAGCACTACGATCCTCCTGTTCTCCTCTCTGATGAACTTTTTCGCTATGACGTCCCCGAACGAATTCTGACCGTGCTTCGCTTTCCGGAAATAACCGGTATCCGTGAAAATACTATTCATTTTCATCCGAAAATAATTTGATCACAGAACTTAGAACATTTTCAGTCCTGGACGCGTTCTCTCCGAGAAGATAAGCTATTTTCTGAACTGTCTCAAGGTTCTCTTTGATCACCTGTTCCGCTCTGGCCCTCACCTCAGCGTTCCTGACTGCCGGCTGCGTAAGGTCTGAGAGTATAGCACCGGCGGCTTTGTTCTTTTCTATTGAGAACAGAGATATCCTGATCTTTCTTCCGTTATTTTCCACATCTTTGGAAAGCGGTTCACCTTCCTTAATTACGGCTGAAAAAAGGCCGTGTCGGACAAACATGGTCCTGATATCGGCGTTCTTCAGCCCGTCGTTGGATACGTAGAGCTCTTCGAGTTCGCTTCCCATCAGCGAAGCGAAAGCTGTGTTGCAGTCTATAATCCTGAGATTGTTATCGACGATCACGAAAGCGGTGGGGTTCTTCTTTAAAAGTGATACTGAAAGTTCCGCGGTGTTTCTTGCGATAGTGAGCTGTCTGCTGTTCTCTACTCTTGCGGTTATATCAAAGATAACGCTTACGAAACCGGCGGGTTTACCGTATCTGTCTGTGAATATCCCCTTCTGCAGCTCGATGTCCTTTTTATTCCCGTCAGGGTCTTTGACCGCGGTCTCGACTGTACGGCGTCCTCCGGACTTTAAAAGACTCGCGTTAAGTTTTTCATTGAGCTCATCATATTCCGCATTTTTTGAGTAGTCGACCAGTTTCCTGCCTTTTATATCGTGCCGTTTTATACCGGCCAGTTCCTCGTAAGCCCCGTTGCATCCGATAGCCTTACCGTCAAGGTCCTCGTATAGTATCGGCGCAGGAACGGCGTCAAGGATCTCCTGATTGAGAAAAAGATTCTCACGGAGCTCCGTTTCCTTTTTCTTAAGCTTTTCTATTATCTTTTTCGACAGTTCAGTGCATTGCGACGGTCTAGCCGTTCCGTCCAGCATGGCTGCGGCGAATTCCCGGCATGTTTTATACCCACATCCCCCGCAGTCGATCTCTCCCGATTTATCGAAGATGTCGACATACGTCAGGGCCTGCGTTATCTGAGTTTCGGTGTATTTTCTATTACTGTTTTCCATTATCTACGCCAGTATTTTATCTGTAAGGGCGGAAAGTTTGTCCAGGTCGACGGGCTTCTGCATCACTGATCTTACGTTTGGTATGTTCATGTCGAAGATCTCCATGCCTGCGTTCGCTATAGATGACGTTATTATGACGGGAGTGGTCACTTTCTCATCAAGGAGCTGCTGGGCGAAAACGAAACCTTCGTCCGGCTGTTCCATCATAACGTCCAGGATTATCAGGTCCGGATTGAATTCGTTCATCTTGCTTCGTCCTTCAGTAGTATTGTAGGCGGTACCCACTTCGTATCCTCTGCTTCTGAAAAAAGCTCCGTACGCAGTAGCTATGTCCGGGTCGTCGTCAATTATAAGTATCTTTTTATTCATCATTCATTACCTCAAATATATTTCTGAACAGTTCTTACAAGCTCATCCAGATCGACCGGTTTCTGGAGAATGCTTTTTATATTAAGCTGGGAAACGTCTATTATGCTGGCGGTAGCTTTAGCTATCGAGGACGACATTATCACCGGGATCTCCAACTTTTTTTCCTTCATTTCATGCAGGAACATGAATCCGGAATCCGGCTGTTCCATCATTATGTCAAGAAGTATGATGTCAGGACTGTCCTTTTCGGCCCTTTTTAGTCCCGATCCCGAATCTGCCGAAGTAATTACGGAATATCCCCTGCTTTCGAAAAGCGCGGTATAAGCCGAAGTTATATCAGGATCGTCATCTACTATCAGTATTTTCTTCTTAGCCGGCTTCTTCTCTTTATTCTTAAGCAGCTTGGCGTAATAGGAAGCCTTTTCAAGAGATGCAGTAAGGTCAAGTTCTTCCAGATGAGTGGTCTCGGGAAGGTTGAGCGGCGTCGTCGTGAAATTGATTATCGAGGCTATACCGGCTTCGGACATGTCGGAAGCTATCTCTTTCGCGCTTTTTCCAGATGAAGATATTATGCCGATCGTAATGCCTTTCTCGGTTATAATATCTTTGAGCAGGCTGATATGATAGCAGTGTATACCCTGATATGACTTTCCTACGATCTTCTGGTCTATATCGAATAAGGCGGTTATCGTCAGTTTGTCGCTTTTGTCCGAGAAAAAATTTACAAGGGCTTTTCCAAGATTGCCGACACCGACCAGACACATTTTCTGACCTTCTTTCGTGTCGAGTATGTTCGAAATGTTTTTCAGTATGCCGTCGGTCTCATAACCCTTCCTGTTATTGCCGGAATAGCCGATATACATAAGGTCACGCCTCACCTGTACAGATGTCACGTGAGCCATCTCTGCAAGATCGTGAGAGTAAAAGAACTTCCTGCCTTCTTTCGCGTGGTTTCTGAGAAGTCTTCTGTAGAGGCACAGCCTTTCCACAGTTCTTTCGTTGATACTTTCCATTTTTAAACCTCAGTGTTAAGAATAAATTCGAATTCGGATCCTTTTCCCGGTTCTGAAGCAGCACCGACAGAACCTCCGTACAGCTCGGAAATCTTCTTTACAGTAGACAGCCCGATACCGCTGCCGGATATACCGACTGTATCGTTGTTCTTTATTCTGGAAAATTCCCTGAACAGTTTTTCCATATCTTTTTCTTCTATACCGATCCCGGTATCTTTCACTGAAAAAACAATTTTCCCGTTGTTCACAGTAAGTTTTACGGTCACTTTTCCTCTATTCCTGTTGTATTTGACGGCATTGGAGATAAGATTGTTCGCGACTATCGCCATTTCTGTCCTGTCTGCTTTTACTACGACCGGTCGGGGTTCGTACTCGGCAGTGATGTTTTTTTTCGCCATCTCGTCGCTGAAATTTTCAAGCGTTTCTTTTATCACTTCGTCCAGATCGACATCAGTAAGTTCTCTTTTCTTTTCTCCCGATTCGATCCTCGTAAGGTCAAGAAGGTCGAATATAAGTTTCTCCATATCCTTTATTCTTATTTGGGATCGTCTGATGAACTCATCGTATGATGAAATATCATCTCCGAATATCCTTTTTTCCATCAGTTTCAGATAATTGCTGACCGCCGCGATCGGTGATTTGAGTTCGTGCGAAAGTACGGATATGAACTGGAACCTGATCTTTTTCTTCTCCTCGATGAGTTTTTTCGCAGTCGAGGTAAGTATCTGATGTTTTACGGCTTTGAACACGGAATCTTTGAGTTCCTGCGGAGTAAAAGGTTTAGTCACGAAATCGTAAGCTCCGTTCTTCGTTGCGTTTATGGCGGTCTCGATAGAAGCGAAAGCGGTTATCATGATCGTAACGACCGGGTTTTCCGTTTCGTGAAGTATCTGAAGCAGTTCAGTACCGTTCATTCCGGGAAGCTGGTTGTCAAGCAGAAGAACGGAATAATTTTTCGAGTTGAGCATACTGAGGCCTTCTTCGGCCGATCCGGCGGTGTCGATATCGAACCCGTAGTCGTTCTCGATATAGCTCAGGCTTACTTTAAAATGCCTCAGAGCTCTTTTGACCGATTCCCTTATTCCTTCCTCGTCGTCTATGACAAGTATGTTCATTTTTTCCATTGTGACCTCCGTTAACTTCTCGGCAGTTTTATAATGAAAGTCGCGTATGTCGGTCCTTTTGCCGGGTCCGCATTAGATTCCAGAATGATCTTTCCGCTGTGCATTTTTATTATACCGTAGCACACTGCGAGCCCGAGACCGGTCCCTTTTCCCATAGTCTTCGTCGAGAAGAAAGGTTCGAACAGTCTTTTCCTGTTCTCTTCCGATATTCCCGGACCGTTATCCCCTACGGTAAAATTCACGAATTCCCTGTCATAAGAGACGGAGATGTTTATTTTTCCCTCGGATCTCAGCGCGTCGACCGAATTGTTCACAAGGTTCACAAACACCTGCGTCATCTGATTTTCATCAAGCTCAACGGTAACATCAGGCGTCGGGGTCTCTATGTTCAGCTCAACTGTTTTAGGGATGATCATGCTCGATCTGACAGATGCGGCGAATACGCCGGCCTGAACAGGTTTTTTGTTTATCTCGTTCCTCCTGGCAAAATTCAGAAGGCCTGAAAGTATCGTTTTACACCTGTTCGCCTGTGTCGCTATAGTCTCAAGGTCTTTATACATTTCCGATCCGGGATCGCATTCGTCCTTGAGAATGTTGCTGTACATGAGAACTACACCGAGCGGGTTGTTGACCTCGTGCGCGATACCCGCGGAAAGCTGACCCATTGTCGCGAGCTTTTCTGAGTGCCTGAGAGCGTCTTTCATAGAGGCGAGCTCTTTGTTCCTGTTCTCCAGCGTCTCAAGATAAGAATGAAGCCTCTCAACAGTCATGAAATAGACTGTCAGAGATATTATAAGTATAATAATGAATGACAGCAGAATTGAACCGTAGACCAGATGCGATATCAGGCTCTGGGTCTCGTCCTCCTTGTTCACGAAAGCGCATATATAAAAATCGAATTCCTTAAAGTAATCGAACGCTATGATCTTTCTCTTTCCGTCCACGGGTGATAAAAACCTAAGAACGCCTTTTTTCATTGACATGATGTCGTTTATCACGCTTAAACCTGTCCAGTCGTGTCCGTCGGGGCTGTGGTTTATTATCATTCTGCCCGAATTGTCGAATACAAAAGGATAACCTGATTTCCCTATATTCAGCTCGAGGAATTTCTGTGAAAGCACAGGCAGGTCCTTTTCCTTAGTACCCACGAAAAGCATCCCGACCGTCTCGCCTTTATATTTTATAGGCTCGTATCCGGTTATGAACCAGTCATTGACTACATACGCTCTTCCGAAATAGCTCTCTCCGGTCTCTATCGTTTTCGCTATGGGAGAATCAAGCGGGATAACAGTTCCGACAGCCCTGTTCTCTTCGTCGGTCATAACATTGGTCGATATCCTGACATATCCTCTTTCGGTTTTCTGGAATATCGTAGCCGTTGAACCGAGATGCGACAGTATTTTATCAACGAAATCGTATCTGTTGTGTATGTCTTTGCCGCCGAGCATCCATTTGTTAAGAAATATGATCTCTTTTACCCCTGTTGCGGGATCAATGAAATCGAATTCGATCTTCTCGTCCGAAATAAAGAACCCTTTCTGGTAGAAGAACTCGTGTATGACTTTGATGTCCTTACGGGCGTTCTCCATCTTGAGCTCGTATTCGCGTTCGAACATGGTCAGAAGCGACTGAACCTCGATCTGAAGATAACTCTCCAGAGAATCATAGAGGTTTTTTTTGGAGACATAGACCGAATAATATGTTATTGCCGATATAGATATGACTATTATTATCAGGATCGGTATGAACAGCCTTATCTTCGTCGGGAAGTTTATAAGTTTTTTCTTAAGAATGCCTTTTATTGAATCCATATCAAACATTCGGGACGTATTCCTTAATTATATTCTTTACTTCTTCCGGTTTTACATTTCCGTAGACTTTATCGCCGATCATCACTACAGGTGCAAGACCGCAGGCTCCTATACACCTTAAAGTGTTCATTGAGAACCTTCCGTCGGATGTCGTCTGCCCGTTCTTTATATTCAGTTCCTTTTCAAGTTCCTTAAGTACTTTCTCAGCGCCTTTCACATAGCATGCCGTACCCATACAGACCGATATAGGATGCTTTCCTTTCGGTACCATTGTAAAATACGAATAGAAAGTCACGACCCCGTATACCTTCGAAGCGGGTACTTTTACGGCATCCGCCACCGCGTTTTGGACTTCCTTGGGCAGGAATCCGAAATGGTTCTGAGCTTTATGAAGGATCGCTATCAGTTCATTCGGGTCGTTGTTGAATTCCGCGCATATCGATCTGACGGTCTCTTTTATCTGTATGTTATTTTCACAGCAGGACATTTTTTGCTCTCCGTTATAAATTTATTCTATCACGATCGCGTTGAACCTGCACTTTTTGATACACGCGCCGCATTTGATACATTTTTCCTGATCTATAAGATGAGTTTGCTTGATCTCACCCGATATCGCTTCGGACGGGCATGCTTTTTTACACGCGCCGCATCCGATGCAGTTATCTCCGATTATCCTGTATTCGATCAGCGCGCGGCACTGTTTGGCAGCGCATTTGCCGTTCACAACATGATCGTAATACTCTTCGTAGAAATTAGATATGGTTGAAAGTACCGGATTCGGAGCGGTCTGGCCAAGTCCGCAGAGCGAGGTCGATTTGATCACTTCCGAGAAATTCTTCAGTTTGTCCAGGTCGGTTATTTCACCTTTTCCGTGCGTGATCTTATTCAGTATCTGATAGAGCACCTTATTTCCTTCGCGACAAGGAACGCATTTGCCACAGCTTTCCTCGACCGTGAAATCCAGATAGAACTGAGCGACGGCGACCATACAGTCGTCCTCATCCATAACTATCATTCCGCCCGAGCCCATCATAGAGCCGGCGGCCTTGAGGCTTTCGTAATCTATCGGCGTGTCCAGATGTTTTTCTGTCAAACAGCCTCCTGAAGGCCCTCCCGACTGAACGGCTTTGAATTTCCTGCCGTTAAGAATGCCGCCGCCGATGTCGTAGATCAGTTCTCTGAGAGTGGTTCCCATAGGAACCTCGACAAGTCCGACGTTATTCACTTTTCCGGCAAGGGCGAACACTTTAGTTCCTTTCGAGCCTTCCGTACCGATAGAAGCGAACCAGTCAGCGCCTTTGTTGATTATAGCGGGTATATTCGCGAAAGTCTCGACGTTGTTGACATTGGTCGGTTTACCCATATACCCTTTCTCTGCAGGGAAAGGAGGTTTCATGACGGGCTCTCCCCTTTTTCCCTCCATTGACCTTATAAGTGCCGTCTCTTCTCCGCATACGAAAGCTCCCGCGCCGTATTTCAGCCCTATCTTAAAGCTGAATCCGGATCCGAGAATGTTTTCTCCGAGAAGACCCGCTTCTTCCGCCTGAGCTATGGCGATACGGAGTCTTTTGATGGCGAGCGGATATTCCGCCCGGATATAAATATATCCTTCGTCCGAGCCGATCGCGTAACCGCATATAGCCATCGCCTCGAGTACTGAATGCGGATCGCCCTCAAGCACGGACCTGTCCATGAATGCGCCCGGATCACCTTCGTCGGCGTTGCAGATCACATATTTCTTATCCGATCCCGCCGCCGCGAATTCCCATTTCTTTCCGGTAGGGAAACCGCCGCCGCCTCTTCCTCTCAGACCGGATCTCTTGATCTCTTCTATAACTTGTTTTCTGTCATTTTCCGACAGACATTTACCCAGAGCGGCATATCCGTCCCCTGAAATGTAGTCTTCTATATTCTCCGGATCGGTAATACCACAGTTTCTCAGCGCTATCTTAAGCTGTTTTGTATCCATTTCAATTCCTTCCTATTACACAATCTACTGATTTTCCGTTAACTATATATTCATTAATTATAGCTTCAGCAGTTTTAACATCCACCGGTCCGAACATCACAGGTTCAGAACCGGGGAGTTTTACTTCCACAGTCGGCTCAGAATGGCATAACCCCGTACACCCTGTCGTAATGATCCTGTAACTGGAGGACTGTTTTAACATAGCTTCATTAAAATAATCCAGTATGTTCTTTGAACCAGTGGCGATGCTACATGTTGACATCGCTATTTTTATGATCACTTTATTTTTTTCCGTATTCTTCAGGTTTGATGCAAGTTCTTTTCTAAAATTTTCCAGATCGTTTACAGACCCCATCTTTTTCACGACAACCACCTTTATATTATTTTAATAACAGTTCAAACATATCTCGGAACAGCATTCAACTCTTATATCTGCCAAGCCTGTCTGCAAGCATAATAGCGTTGAATACCATGTCAGGAGTGATCTTATACGGGAAGTTATGTATAGTCTCTCCCTCCGCACATGACGCTTCAGCTACTATTCTAACTTTTTCCTCAATATTTTCAGTTATATTCATTTCTGTTAAAGTTGACGGAAGACCAACAGACCTGCAGAACTCTATCACTTTGTATATTTCATTCTGATCAGCATTTTCAAGAACCAGCTGAACTATAGTACCGAACGCAACTTTCTCACCGTGATAGAGATGATGGCAATCCTCAATAGCGGTAAATCCGTTATGTATAGCATGAGCGGCCGCCAGTCCTGAACTTTCAAACCCTATACCGCTCAGATATGTATTCGCCTCAACAACTTCCTCCAGAGCTTCACTCGGTATATTCGCGTCCGAGGACAGTTTAGCTGCATGTCCTTTTTTAAAGAGCGTATCTCTGCAAAGAGATGCAAGAGACATAGCAGCCATTGTCGGCTGACCGCCTGACATTGCTACAGCCTTGGAATCATAGCAGACCTTAGCCTCATAATATGTCGCCATTGCATCTCCCATTCCTGATACGAGTAATCTTGTAGGGGCTTTTGCTATCACTTCCGTATCCATTAATACTATTTCGGGATTTTTCGGCAGTATCAGATATTCTTCAAAAACACCATTATCTGAATAGATCACGGATAACGCGCTTGTCGGAGCATCCGTTGATGCAATTGTCGGAGCGATGATCACAGGTAATTTAGAATAATACGCTACGGCTTTTGCCGTATCCAAAGTTTTTCCTCCGCCTACACCAGCTACTATATTATTCCCATTGGATCTGGCGATCTCAGTAATTCGGTTGATCTCGTTTTTTGAGCATTCGCCTTTGAAAAGCTCGAAATCGATATCTATGCTTTCTGCCCTACTTCCCTCTGTTATAACTTCTTTTGTCAGGTTCATTACGAATTCATCGGCAATCACAAGTGGTTTTTCTCCGTATACTTTTGCATATTTTGCCAGTTCTTTTAACGCATGTTTACCCTGTATATATTTGGAGGGTGCGATTATTACCTTCATGGTATTCTTCTCCTTTAAGGCATATGTTAAATAAATCTCTTTACATTCTCGACAAGTTTATCTAGATCTACCGGTTTCTGCATCACGACTTTGGCGCCGAGTGAATTGATGTCGAAATTCATCTGACTTGCTTTAGCTATTGATGAGCAGAGTATCACAGGAGTGTCAATTCCCTCTTCTTTCATTTTCTGAAGGAACTCAAATCCTGAATCAGGTGTTTCCATCATTACGTCCAGAACGACTACTCCGGGGTTTTCATTTTTCAGCATCTCGAATCCGTCTTTACCGTTAGTAGATGACAATACATCCACTCCGTTCGCCTCAAGAATTGCCTTGTAAGCCGCGATGAAGTCTATCCCATCGTCGATTATCAGTGCTTTTTTTCTTTCCATGATGATCTCCCTTTTTTGATTGTTAACATTAGAACACCAACTGTTACAAATATAACAAATAAAAACTTCCAAGTCAAGTGATATTTTAATTTTTTGTATTTCTTTTTTTTAAAACTGATATTAGAATTCCGTCAAATAATATAGGAGATATTCTTAATGGAATTTATAAAAACCCTGATACTGTTATGCTTCAGCAACCTCTTCATGCTTTTCGCGTGGTACGGACATGTGAAGAAACTTGGTTCGAAGCCACTGATCACTGTAATCCTTATTAGCTGGGGTATAGCATTTTTTGAATATTTTCTGCAGGTTCCGGCTAACAGGATGGGCAATCGTATTATGAACTTCGGTCAGCTCAAGATACTTCAGGAGTCGATAACGCTTCTTGTCTTCATGCCTTTCTCTGTATGGTTCCTAAAAGAAAAAATTACTTCAGACTATATTTTTGCGGCTGTTTTCATACTTATAGGAGTATTTTTCATTTTCAGGCATAAATTTACTGTTTGATCCATGGTCTGTATGTTTCCTAATATCCATATATTCAAATTGTTTCAGTTTCTTCTTGATTTCGCTTTAAAGTTTTATTAATTTAACTATAACAACCAATACAGGAGACCGTTATGAAAGCAGGAAAAATTCTGGAAGGAAAAAAAGGAGAAATCTACTCTGTAAAATCTAACACTAGTCTTTGCGAAACTATGGATAAGATGCTGGACTATAATGTAACGGCTCTCTTCGTAATGGACGGCGACAGAATGGAAGGTATTATTTCACAGAAAGACATATTAAGGATCTGCCATATCTCGGCGAAGGGTCCCAAAGAACTGACCGTCAGAGACTTCATGACAAGGGCCGAACTGCTTTTTACATGCACAAAAGAAGACACTCTTGAATATCTTATGGAGACAATGACCGAGAAAAGAATTAAACATATCCCCGTGATGGAAGAAGGAAAGCTGATAGGCGTGATATCCATCGGCGATATTATTAAAACGTTCCTGGATGATGCTAAGAAATTAAATACAATGCTTCAGGATTACATTACCGGTAAATATCCGGTATAATACCCGTTTCAAGATCCAAAGACAGGCTTAAATTCAAAAGATTCTCCAAGCCTGTCTTTTTTTTATTCTCAATTTCTGAAGAATCTCTGGTATAATAATAATATGCATAATTACCGAGAGCCTGCATGATCCTGAGACACCCGAATATCTCAAGCGTTTTTTCAAATTCTTTTATATCCGCTCCCAAGCAGTGTTGAAGATCTAAATATATGCGTGACAACTCATTTTCAATCCCTTCGTACCGGATGGTATTGGAGCTGTATATGAAAGAGGCGAGATCATAAAAGAACGATCCTTTTCTTCCCGACTGGAAATCTATGAAATACAGCCTTCTGTCCTTAACCATAATATTCCTGGTCTGAAAATCCCTGTACATGAAGTAAGTTTTGTTCTGCGCATCAGCTTCCGAAAGAACAGCATCGCTGAATTTTTCGAATTTTACCTTATCGAATCTTCCGTGATACTTTCCGAGAAAACATTCCCTGAATCTGGAAACATCCTTCTCCATGGCTTCCCTGACGAAAGTGTCACCCTGATAACATTTTGAATAATCTATCTTATCATATAGCGCGGAATTAATCTTTGCCAGTTCAGTTATAATTATTTTATATATATCTTTTACTGCATCCGGCTCGTTTTTCCTTATCATTTCGTCGCAGTACGATTTGACTGTCACGTCACCGAGATCTTCGATAAGATACGTGCTCATGTCCTTCGAGCCCGCGATAAAATATGGAACGCTGAACCCGTTAGCCTCAAAAGTATCCCTGAAACTCAAAAATGCGCTGTTCTCAGGTATGTTCCGGCTTGATACAGCTATAAGGGTGCTGCTGCCGTATTTTACTCTGAATATCTTTCTTTCAGACATATCCCCTTTAAGCCTTGTAATAACGGGATTTTTAATGCCCGCCGAGGTGCAGAGGGAAATGATCTCTTTCATTTGAAAAGCTTTTTTAAAATATCGTTCCTGACATTAATAAACATTGTGTCTTCGTTTACATCCGTCCTGACTGAGTCCGAAATACCTGTTCCCTGAATGAATACTATCTTTTCAGAATCGGCGAGACATTTCAGATTTTTTCTCAATACGACTGGTATTTTTCTGTCGCTGAGCACTTTACTCACCTTTTCAGGTTTCTTTTTCCCGAAAGGCCGGAAAACGTCACCAGGCACAATATCTCTACAGATCACATTTCCCTTTATTTTTAAAGGATCAAGATAGTGTATTGAGCTGCTCTTTTTTTTAAAAGTGATCTCCGCAGGATTCATAAATTCCACAGGATTTAATATAATTATATTATCGGTATGGATAGTGATGCTGTAGTTCTCCGTAGAAAAAACCGATCTCTCCCCTTTTAAGATACCTTCCATGATAATACCTGTCTTGATCCTGTCGGGATTGTATGCTGCGCCTGCGGCTTTAACAGCTTTGTGAAGCACGGCTTTTTTTATTACCGGAATCAGCTTCAGAAAAGAGGACCGTTTTATAAATACCAGACCTTTCGATGTCCGCGTGATCTTCCTGATTTTTTTTTCCGCTTCTCCCGAAATAAAATCCGCCGCCTCAGAGACCGAATCCGAGAAGCTGTTTATCGAGCCGGTTATTTCTCTGTTGAGCACATTCTTAATAAGAGGGAAAACTATGTTCCTGATCTTATTTCTGGAATACTCGTTTTTGCAGTTGGACGAGTCTTCAACGAATTTTATTCTGTTCTTTTTAGCATAACTGAGTATATCATTTCTGGTCATATCCAGCAGCGGCCGTGTCATTTTATCCCTTATTCTCTTTATGCCTGAAGCGCCTTCGAGCCCGCTACCCCTCATGATATTAAAGAACACGGTCTCGGCATTATCGTCGGCATGGTGTCCCTGAGCTATGAGATCGTATGCGGGAAAAAGTTTTCCGTAATTCTCATATCTCAGGTCTCTGGCGGCAGTCTCTACGGTAAGTCCGTTCTTTTGTGCATAAGTTTTTACGTCAAGTTCTATTATTACCAGCCTGATGTCATATGCCGTACAGGTCTTTTTCACAAAAGCCTCTTCTTCTGCCGATTCTTTTCCTCTCAGGTTGTGATTGAAGTATATCGCGTCAGGCATGAAGATAAGGTTCTCCCTGTACATACGCATCATCATGTCCAGAAGAACCCCGGAATCAGCTCCGCCGCTGTACGAGACCGCCGTTCTTAACTTCCTGCCGGGAATGGTCAGACTAAGTATGAATTCTTTTACTTTCTCGTACATAAGTTATCGGGCGAAGATAAGTTTACCTTTTTTGTTTACAGTTTTTCCGTCGTTGAATTTTGCTCTGAGTATATAAATATAAACTCCGTTCGCCGGGATGTCGCCGTCCGCGTCCTTCCCCTCCCATTCGACGGACTGGAACTGGTCGGACAGATCCACCGGAGAGCCTTCGACGGTTTTAACCTTTCTGCCGTTTATCGTGTAGATCGTTATTGAATACGATCTGAGTTCGGAAGGAAGATTTACACTGAACCCGAAAGTGGTTCCTTTTTTTCCCACAGGATTGGGATAATTTAAAAGGTTCCCTATCCATTTGCTGCTTTTCGAACTTTCGTCTACAACGGTGAAGCTTTCGGTCTTCTCATTGTAATTGTTGAAATTATCCCATGCGGATATTTTAATATTGTGCTCTCCCGGTGACAGACCGACGAACTGATATGAGGTGTACCCGCTCTGCCAGCTGTTCATGTCGTAGCTGAAATTCGGTGTGACGTCGACCTGATTACCGTCTGCTTCCATGAGTATCTTGTGCCCTATCCCGCCGGAAGTGTTGATTCCGTTCTCGTCCTCAATCTTGGCCAGTATAACCGGGCTCTGTCCGACAGGATCACCCGGCAGATAGTTGAAACTGTTGTAAAAAAGGCTTATCTTCGGAGGTATCGAATCCACCGTCAGCACAGTTCCGTCGCCTCTTATAGATACGCTGTCGATAGATCCGGTAAATTCAATCCCGTCAAGATTCCTGCCGTAAAACAGAACTTTACCCTTGTTGTCACCGTAGTTAAGGTCTTTCGGAAGAATGAACTTCGTAACCGACGATCCGTCTTTGATCTCAGATTTAGCCGAAAGAATGATCTTTCCGGGAAGTGTATATCTCAGCGTATCGATCGAAGTTCCCTCCCAGTGCTCGGTATTATAATATGCTCTCTTTACTTTCGAATCCACGATAACAGTATTGAGAGTCCCGTTCATTTCAGGTATGGAAACCGCTGGATCGAGATAGGACGTTATTGAATCAGGTGTAAGCGTGTAAAGTTCGACCGAGGAACTGGATCTTACAATGTTCTTATCTCCGAAAAGCTTTAAAGCCGGATCACCTATAAGCATATATTTGGCGCTGTTCCAGCTCCGGACGCTATTTTTCCCCTCTTTAAGTGCTTTCCCTATTGTAAGTTTATCATTGCGGTCATTAAATTCTGAATTCAGGAAAGACCTTACCAAAGACTCATTAGCATATGAATAAACCTCTGTCACGCTGTTAATAAGTCCCACACTACCCTTTCCGGAACTGATCAGCATTTGTTCAGAAAGATATTTCATATCAGGGTTAGAAAAGACTCCGAAAGAACATGTAGCCCCGAAAAAGAAGAAATATTTATCGAAGTTGTTTACATTTGAGAAAGATGACGGCGTGAAAACTCTCTCGTGAGCAAGCTGCATAGGTGCTCCATGCCCCACATAGCATACAAAATTCAACCCAGTATTCAATTTCCTCACAAGGTCCTGTTCGGCTTTAGGTTTAAGATACATCCCGGTAGCGACCGAATATTCAAACGGGTACTCTGTCAGGTAAAGTTTGTCTGTATAATAATACTCCGGAATAGCGGGAACTATATATGATTCCGTATTGGAAATATGGAGACTTTCTGTCCACGATATAGTTGAGTAGTTAGTATTTCTTTCATCATCTCCGATCAAAAGAATTTTTGCTCTCTGGTTATCAACATCCGCGTTTTTCATAAAGGCAGTCGTCTTTGATATTATATTTTTCAACTCGGAAAGATTACTAACTGTCAGTCTGCCTAAAGATACATTCTGCGCAGGATAGATTGAATACAGGTTCGCATAGAAATCGTCGGATCCTCTTGAACCTTCATTAAGGGATGTAGGCGGTATGTAACTAGGTTCAGCGGTATATATGTAGTTTTTCTCAGTAAACAGCATTTCGGGTCTTATATAATAATTTCCGTCTCCG
>QKDR01000144.1 GCA_003252515.1 Candidatus Delongbacteria bacterium
AGACCGCTGGAAAGTACCGGATGAGACTTTGTTTTTCAGAATATCCGGAGTAGTTCTTACCATGCTTACCAGTTTTGTCGTGTTCTTCATAATGTTCGTGCTGAATAATACAAAATACTATAACAGAAGTATAATAAAACGCGAAAAAGCTCCGTACATTTTCGCTTCGAATCATACTACGATGTTCGATTCAGGCTTCGTAGACTGCGCGATCTTTTTTCCGAAAGGGCTTGTTTCATATAAATATCTTCCGTATCATACACCTGAATACGGGAACTTCTACAGGAATTCGTTTTTCTCATGGTATATGGACAGAGTTAAATGCCTCCCTGTGGAGCGGGGCAAGGGAATAGATCAGTTCTCTCAGAAGCTGGTAACGAATAAACTTAAGGACGGGAATGTCGTTCACATCTTTCCGGAAGGCACAAGAAGCCGGACGGGCGATCTTTTGCCTGGAAAAGCCGGGGTCGGAAAGAGAATATATGAAAGCAGGGTCAAGGTAATACCATGCTATCATGAAGGAATGAGGAATATTCTTCCTGTAGGTACTCATTTCCCGAGAATGGGGAAAAAGATAAGAGTTATGATCGGAGAACCGGTGTTTTTTGATGAATTCTTTGAAATGGAGAATACCCCTGAAACATGGAAAGCGATATCGGAAAAAATAATGACCGAAATAACGAAATTAAAGGAGAAACTGCATGAGCTCGAAGCTGAACGAAATGCCTGAAAAGAACTGCAACGAATACCTGAAAGATGAAGCGGTGGTACTAAAGGCGATAGGTCATTTTGTCAGACTGAAACTTCTTCTGGCTATCGAAATGAAAAGATGTATGGTAAAAGGTCTGGTCGATTGTGTGGAAGAGGAGCAGCCGATAGTTTCTCAACAGCTTGCAGTACTCAGAAAAGGCAAAATAATCGAAGGTATCAAAAAAGGAAATACGATCTATTACAAGATAATTGACCCGACCGTAAAACAGATTGTAGGAATACTTGCCGAAAAATATAACAAATCATAGTTTGATTTTTACCTTTTTTTTATTATATTAAGTTGTAGAGACCGGAAATCGCGGACTTTGAGGTTTTATCAACCATATTGAAATTATATTGTTTTTATGCATACGAAGTTTTCCTTTAAGGAGGCGGTGTGAAGAAAATTTCGATATTGTATCTTGAGGACGATGATCTTGATGTTGAGCTGATCAGAGAGACTCTCAATTCTGACGGCAATAAATACAGTCTTTTTCATGTTCAGAACAAAAGCGAATTCAAGATCGCGCTTAAGACTATGAGGTTCGATCTCATACTGGCTGATTTCAATCTTCCCGATATAGACGGATACGGTGTACTGTATATCGCCAGAGAGATAACTCCTGATATCCCTACGATAATCCTCTCCGGCGCGATCAACGAGGATGTCGCTATCGACACTTTGAAATTCGGAGCCGTGGATTATATTTTCAAGTCTAAGCTTGAAAAACTTATTCCTTCGATCGAATCCGCTCTGAAAAAAGGCGAGGAGAGCAGAAAAAAAAGAAAGTACGAAAAAGACCTTGCCATGTCGGAATCAAAGTTCAGGACGATATTTCACGCACTTACAGAACCGGTTTTTATCATTGATCCTTATAACGGGAAAATTGTTGAAGTTAATGAATGCGCTTTAGGTATATTCGGTCATGAAAGAAGTGAACTGATCGGGAATAAAATGAAATTAATACTCGGAGATAACACATCATTTCCCGAGGCGGAAACGCTTGAACAGCTGTATCTGACCGACAGAGGGGACGGCGAATCAGTTTTTATAAAGAATGACGGTTCAAAACAAAAATGTATATACAGGATAAAGATCATCCCCTGGGAAGACAGAAGAGCCTGGATGCTGATAATTTTAATGTGATATTTTATTTTACTGTAGCTATACTGACCGGAAATACATGCTGAAAACCGCTTTTCTTTAAAGCAGAGCACGCTTCTTTTGTCGTCGCTCCGGTAGTTATAACATCATCGATCATAAGAATAAGTTTGTCTTTTTCGAGACCTTGTGTCTCAGCTGAGAAAATACCTTTTACGTTCTCACTTCTTCTCTGAGCGTTAAGAGTCGTCTGGGATACATTGTTCTTCCGCCTTTTAAGAATTTCAGTCTTTAAAGGTATGTTCAGTATCTCACTTATTCCTCTGCCGATCATTTCCGCCTGATTATAACCTCTTTTCGCCATTCTTTTTTTATGAAGAGGTACAGGTACAAGAACAGAAATATCAGGGTCAAGAAAATCCTTGAGTCTTCTTCCGGCCTCTTTTCCGAGTATAATGCCTATATCGGGTCTGTGATTGTACTTTAACTCATGTATCAGAATCCGAATGTTCCGGCCGTAGTCGAATACTGACAGATGTGATCTGCTCTCATTTCTATTCAGAGGAAGTCCTGAAAGGCATTTGTTGCAGACATAAATATCATCATCAAGATATTCACTGCAGATTATGCATGAAGCTGGAAAAATATAATCGGACAGATATGAAAATATTTTTAATATGTAGCGGATCATTTTATTATATTCTGAAGTTCTGACATGAATTCCTTAACATCCTTGAACTTTCTGTAGACCGAAGCGAATCTTATATATGCAACTTCGTCAGTATTCTTCAGCTTATTCATTACGAGTTCGCCGATAACCGAAGATTTTATCGTACCGGACCCGTCGCTGTCCGTAATGAGATCGTTGTATATCTCTCCTACCATGTTATCGATCTTTTCGGGTGAGATCTGTCTTTTTCTGCAGGCTATCATTATACCGTTCTTGACTTTTTGTCTGTCAAATTCTTCGACAGTACCGTCGTGTTTCTCAACAAGCAGTTCTATCCTCTCGATATATTCGTAGGTAGTGAACCTGTAGTTGCATTCCGAACACTCTCTTCTTCTCCGGATAGCCGTATCTTCTCTTACTGCTCTTGAATCAATTACTTTGCTTTCGATCTTTCCGCATTTTGGGCATTTCATAACGACAGTCTCCTCAGATTACCGAACCAGTCAAGGTACTGACATTCCCTGTCGTCAGCATGGACCATGATCTTCTCAAGCATGATCAATACGGCTGTTGCAGGGTCCTGGTATGAAGATTTTAGTTTTATATCGCACTCCAGGAAATACCTCAGGCACCTGATCAGTTCTGTTACCTTGTAATTCTTCGCACAAGTTATCGTATCCGCGTCTTTCCACGGATTATTGTAACCCAGGTCATAAGCCGATTTTTCCACCTGCATTTTTTTTGTGAGTGAATTATATCCGATCTCGAAAGCGGAAACGAATATCCTTGAAAGGAAAAGATTAATCGCTATAGGATCAGTTCTGTTGTTTTTATTCTTCAATATATTATCGCAAATGAACACCGCTTTCTTAAGGTCCTTACCGGCTACTGCCGTCTGCAGTTTGAAAATGTTATATTCTTTAGATATTCCCAGAACTTTCTCGACATCGTCGTCCGTTACTGTTTTACCGGCGCAGTACTCCATAAGCTTGTCGGCTTCGGCTGCTATCTGAGAAAGATTGTTAGTGATAGACAGGGTCAGCAGCATTAGTCCGTCTGGAGTGATGTTGAATCCTTTCGATGATATATAGTTCTTCAGCCACTGCTGAATTTCCCGTTCGTTCTTTTCTTTGAATTCAAGTGAAAGTGTCCTTTTATCGGATACAATATCTCTGAAAAATGATTTTCTTTTATCAGGTTTTGTACCGGTAAGAACCAGCACTGTAGTGTCCACATTTTTTTTCAGAAATCTTGAAAGCGCTTCAAGAAGATCCGCGTTAGCTCTGTCAATATCTGATATGACAACGACTCTTTTATCCGCCATGACCGGAAGTGAATAAAGCGAAGAGCTTATAAGTTCAGGATTGAAATTCTCTTCATTGAAATGAGCATAATTGAAATCTTTGAGTTCTGCGTCCATAAAAGAAGTTACTATTTCAGAGGTTTTGAGCTCTATCGAGTACTGGTCTTCTCCGGTAAGCAGAAAAGTCATGAAGTCATTGATCTTTGCATCAGTATTCTGTTTCTTCGCCATCGTTCCGCCGTTTTGTTCAGGAGAATGAAATATAAATTTTTTTTGCTGTTCATACAATCATAAAGTAATGTTTTCTACGTTATCTGAACATCCTGAAATGACAGCTTTTCATTGATCCTTTACTATCTTCCGAGGACTTTCTGCCGTTTATGTTCCTCAGCATTATTTCAGCCGATATCCCCGTTTCTTACCATTAAAAGAATATCTCTCAGATCAGGCAGTTTCATGATTGCCTCCGGGGTTGTGATAACCTGTCTTTTTCACGAGACCGAAATTTATGACCATATCGATCAGTTTCCTCGCCTGGTCCAGACTGATTTTGCCTTTATAGAGAAGTTCAAGTATGTGATAGATATAGTCCTCAGCCATTTTAATTACCTCCTTTAAGCCCGTTCAGGAATATCTTCAGAAAATTTATATAAAAGGACCTTCCTTCATCTTTCTTTTCATCACCGCAGCCGCTGAATAAAGAATACGCTATTGTCGTTCTGAGAGAAGCGTAAAATGAAACCATGGTACAATGAAGGTCAAATTCTTTATGGATCGTATTTTTGTTCACAAGCCTGCTCATTGCATCTTTTATGACGGTT
>QKDR01000181.1 GCA_003252515.1 Candidatus Delongbacteria bacterium
AATGCCGTCTTTAGGCCGGACGGATCGGAAATATTTGAAAGTTTTGAAATTACGGCGTCGGCAGATCTTCCGTTAGAGATTCCGGAAGCCCATGAAATACCGGTTGTTAAAGCGTCGCCGTAGAAAAATTCGATTCCGGAGTCAGCATATATTCTGCACTCGAAATCAAGATCAACGGACTGAACATCGAATTGAGACGTGATCCATCTCACGGTGAGGCTATTCTCATCTACAGAATAGAATACACCGTCACCATCTTCGGGATATGCCATAAGGTCGGCTCCATATACCGTGATCGTTTTGAAAGCCAGAATATCTCCCTCGCTTCTGACATACTCGAACTGTCCTCCGAAAAGGATAGATCCGTCCGTAGTGACTGTTACCTGATCATAGAGCTCTCCGTAGAACGGAAAACTGAAAGGCAGATCTATTACGGCATAACCGTCATCATCATTTGTCATAGTGAGCTGATTGTCGGTATACAGGATCATATCTCCGGTATTTTCGAATTCATTGTAATCAAATATAATATCCCAGTTATATGGAGAAGTTCCTCCTGATGCAGATAAAGTGTGTTCGTATGGTACTCCCGGTTCTGCTTCCGGTATTGAAGAGTCTGTAATTGAAGGAGCATTAAAACCTATTGCCGCGTTAACACCGGCGTAAGTAGTCGTATTTCCGGAAATAGGTATCCCCGATTCAGAACTTATATATTCATTTCCGTCGCTGTCGATTACAGAAAATGAAGTAATACTGCCTCTGCCGGATGTCCCGTCCAGCTTATGTTCTATTCCAATAAAGAATCGCGCTTTACTACCACTTTCGATATAGGAAAGTAACGGGCTTATATCCAATCCGAATTCAAGTACATTTGTTTCGCCCTGCATGCCATAAGTCCCACCCTGATGGTTGAAATGCGGGAACTGGATCGTATATTCCGGCTCGATAGCCGTTGTGTCACTTGAGACGCCGGCGAATATTTTAAGTTCTTTTCTGTCGCTGTAATTTACAGTGGTTTTTAAGAACAGACTTGGGGAAAAATCATCCCTGACTCTGATAGTGTAGACTTTATTAAGCCATATTCCGCCTTCCTCAAGGCTAAGGGCCAGTGTTCTGTACGAAACCCAAGCTTTACCACTGTTAGCCCATGAAGTTCCCCACGAATTGACCATAAGGAGACCGCCTACTTCCCAGTCTTTCATATCGACGATCTCGTCACCATTTATATCTATATCATTCGTAAATTTACCGTCTCCGTTAAAATCCCATCTGATCGAATCGTTATATCCCGCGAATGTCATGGCATGATTGACATTCGGATCCCATTTAAGTACCATCAACTGACCCTGATTTTCAGTGTTGATCGGTAAACTTCCTAAACTAAAAGTGTAACTTACACCGGCCGAAAAATTTACAATTCCGCCTGT
This sequence comes from Candidatus Delongbacteria bacterium, assembly GCA_003252515.1. Taxonomy (GTDB): domain Bacteria; phylum UBA4055; class UBA4055; order UBA4055; family UBA4055; genus UBA4055. Next base: position 1,428 of record QKDR01000181.1, read on the forward strand.
AGGTGATCCGTCGCAGTAATCATTAAAATACTGTTTGAGGGTCTGTAATCCTTCAGGTGTTCCAACAGGTATAGACAGAACCTCGACTGTTTTTCTGTTCATCCCGCTTTTATAATTTTCGAAACCGTTCATCCATATTTTGTACATAGTATCAGTATTTGTGGAAGGCCACATTCCGCCGTATGTTGTTACGTTCGGTATTCCGCATGCGTTTATGATATCCCATCCGGAAAAATAAGTGGAACCGTTGGCTCCGGAACCGTCGTTCAGGAAATTATAAGTATAATGTGTAGGGAACTGATTATCACTGTTGTCGGCAGCTGTACCGTTGATATAGTTCATTTCGTAAGTAAAATTGTATCCTACTCCGCTGGCTTGAGCACAGCTTCCGCCCATTTGACTGAATACCGGCCTGAAAGAAGGATTCTGCGTGTTGTCAAGAGAGTAAGGAAGAGACTTACCTTTATATTTATCAGGCAGTTTTAAAGCCGGTAAATCATTTATGGTCTTCATTTCCTCTGTATCCGGCATTTTCCATCCGCCGGCCAGCCACGGTTCTCCGTTAGGGTCAGGATTCATATTGATCAGCTCAGCAGAAACCGAACAGATCACTACCAGTATTATCATTATTATTTGTTTTTTCATTTCAACCGCCTTTTATTATTTAAAACTACCTCATTTAACATTAAATAAATCGCGTATTATTTCACTGCCGTCACTTGATAAAAATATTTGTTACTTCCAGGAATATCATTATCAATAAATGATGTCGTTGATGAATTACCGATCAAAGTGAATTCACCATATGGATCATCAGATCTGTAAATGTTATAAGATACCGCTCCTGTTACGGCGTCCCAGTTTAATGTTACTGCTGATGATATGTCTGTGATAATTATATTCCCGGGCTGAATCAGATTGGATTTGAAAGATAATAGGGAAAATGAAGACAGATTGTTGTCGTCAGTTACTCTGAATGAAATATTCCATGACGATGCGTCATTTACAGTTCCGCTGAAAATCCCGTCATCGCTTAAAACCATCCCGTAAGGATATTCTGAAGTAACGAATGATGTTTTTAACCCGGATGGATCGTTTGTATTTGAAAGATTTGAGATAAGTCCCGTTGTAATATCGGCATTAGAAATTCCTGAAGCCCAGATTATACCTGCAGTTAAATTCTGTCCGTAGAAAAATTCAATATTACCGCTACTGTATAACTTTGCCGCAAAATCAAGATCTACCGACTGAAGATCATACATAGATGTGATCCAGCGGATTTCAATATAGTCTGAGGTTTGATAATAGTAAATACCGTCACCGTCGCCCGGATAACTCATTAGATCCGCGGCATAAGGACTTACAGCTTTTGTCGCAAGTATAGCATTTTCACTTCTGACACCTTCGAATCCGTCATTGAACAGGATCGATCCGTCGGTTGAAACGGTAACATGGTCATATATGCTTCCGTAGAACGGAAAATCGAAATTAAGCCCGATGATACCAAATCCGTCGTCCTCGTCAGAAGTTGACAGTCTCGTGACAGCCTGAGCAGGATAAGTTTCCGCGTTCGGTTCTTCAGAATATTCTATCATTATATCCCAGTTGTATGGAGGAGTTCCGTTTGCTGCAGTTAAAGTGTACGAGTATGGACTTCCGGCTTCGGCATCCGGTAGCGATGATGTAGTAATCGAAGGCGCATTGTAAGTCGTCGATTTTGTTAATGACATGTATGTGGTCGAATTATCTAAGATCGCTATATTTGATTGGGAACTTACAGTTTCGTTGTTTTCGGAATCGATTATTGAAAATGAATTGATTGTTCCTGATCCGGTGTAGTCGGGATCATTTTCATCTACGCAGATAAAGTACTTTGCGTTCTCGCCGCTTGATACATAGCTGAGAAGAGGCGTAATGTCCAATCCGAATTCCAAGGTGTTCGAATCGCCTCTCAAACCGTAAGCTCCTCCCTGATAAGCGAATAAAGGGAATGATAATGTATGTTCAGGTTCGGCTGCTTCCGTATTACCGGCAATCCCGGCATATATCTTGATCTTATTTCTTTTGTTATATGTTACAGAACCTTTCAGTTTTACTGTAGGGGTAAACGTATCCCTTGTTTTGCACATGTGTATGATATTGTTCCAGATACCTCCGTCGCTGATGTCCTGAGCCAAGGTTCGGTACATCACCCATGCTTTTCCGGAATTAGCCCAGCTTGTTCCCCATGAGTTTACCATCCTGACGCCGCCTATTTCCCAGTCTTTCATATCAACAACCTGATCATTATTAATATCAAGATCGTTTGTATATTTGCCGTCATTATTGTAATCGTATCTTATTGAGTCATTATAGCCTACAAAAGTCATTGCATGGTCCATAACAGGACCCCATGAGGTAATCACTCTTTCGTTCTGATGCTCGGTTCCCGCCGGTAAATAACCTAATGTGCTGTGAGTAATATCCGCTGCAAAGTTTACTACTCCACCTACGCTTGAACCGTCAGCATGATCATTGAACCAATGTTTTAGTGTATTCAAACCGTCTTCTGTACTGACGTCTACCGAAAGTATCTCCGTTACTCTGTTATCCATACCTCCTTCATATTTGTCATAGCCGTCTAACCACAAAGTTGATCTGTACGTTGAGCTGGCCGGCCATGGTAATCCGCCATATTCTGTTATATTGGGACATCCGTTGGCAGATATAATATCCCAGCCGTCCCAGTACCAAGAACCGCTCCCGTTACCGTCATTTAGAAAATTCCATGTATGATGGGTAGGAAATTGAGATTGTCGGTTATATTTGCGGCCGTTCCTCTTATGAAATTCATCTCATAAGTGAAATTATATCCTATGCCGCTAGCCTGTCCGCAGCTTCCTCCTTCCTGATTAAAAACAGGTCTGAAATACAGTTCCAAAGAATTGTCTATCTCATAAGGAAGTTTCTCTTTTGAATTTCTATAAGAATCAGGGAGAACAAGTTTAGGAATGGCATTCATTCTTTCAAGTTGTTCAGGAGTAGGTTCTGAAACACCTCCCGCCCACCATGGTTCTCCGTCAGGATCGGGATTTAAATTTACAAGTTCCGCGAAGACAACAGATATTGTCATGACCATTATAAGTGTAAATATTTTTTTCATCATTAAACCTTCTTTCAGAATTTATCCCAATTACGAAAATATAAAAAAATTCTTCAAATGTAAACAATATTAATCATTAAATAATTTGCTGATAGAAACAGGCGTGTATGAAAAAAATCATAAAAAAATGCTTGTCAAACGGCATATATTTTCATAATTATCAGGTGTCGTTAAATTTTACGGGTGAAATTAATAATGAAAGAGCTTAATGAACCGAAAATTGGATCAGGTGTTTTTATAGGAAGGGAAGTTATCTTTGGAGCCGGCTGTGTTATCGGTCATAATGTGGTAATTCATGACGGTACTGTTGTAGGAGAAAATGTAAGGATAGACGATAACACTGTTATTGGGAAAGAAAAACTCAAGTCACCGAATTCAGCGATGGCGACTGACGAGGAACTTCCTCCGGCAAAAATCGGAAACGGAGTTCTTATCGGTGCAGGTGTCGTAATATACGCGGGTTGTGAGATCGGAGATAAAGTACTGATAGCTGATCAGGCGGCTGTACAGTTCGGGGTGACGGTGGGTGAAATGACTATCATAGGCAGGGGAGTACTTGTTGAATCGAAATGTACGATCGGTAAAAAATGCAAGATAGAATCGAATGCTTATATAACCGCACTTTCCACTATAGGTGACAACTGTTTTATAGCTCCGTGTGTTGCTACCAGTAATGACAATTTCGCAGGAAGATCAAAGGAAAGATTCAAACACTTTAAAGGAATTACCGTAAAAAAAGGCGGACGGATCGGAGTAAATGCAACGATATTACCCGGGATCACGATCGGCGAAGATGCGATGGTAGCAGCCGGTTCAGTTGTAACAAAAGATGTTCCGGACGCAAGAATCTATGCCGGAGTCCCGGCAAAAGACTTCGGCGCGGTTCCGGAAGATCAGCTTCTAAAGAATAATTTATAGGAACATTTTATGCCTGTTGAGAAATTAAGAGAATCATTCAGAGAAGGATACAGATTGCTTGGCGAGTTCCTCGCAGATGAAAAGAGTATCGAACTGGTAGATAAAATAGTGAAAGTTATTGTCGGAGCGTTCGATTCCGGCAGAAAAGTTATAATCTGCGGCAACGGCGGATCTATGACGGACTCAATGCATTTCGCGGAGGAACTTACCGGCAGATTCAGAAAAGACAGAACACCTCTTCCCGCAATAGCTTTATCGGATCCTTCGAACATCACATGCATAGCCAACGATTTCGGTTTCAGTGAGATATTTTCTAAAGGTGTCGAAGCTTACGGTAAGAAAGGTGATGTCTTTATCGGTCTCTCAACAAGCGGTAATTCGGAAAATATATTAAAAGCTTTAGATAAAGCAAAAAAATTAAAACTTGAGACAGTTCTTCTCTTGGGTAAAGACGGCGGGATACTAAAAGGGAGATCCGGATACGAGATAATTATCCCAGGATCAACAAGCGACAGGATACAGGAACTGCATATGTTCATTCTTCATACGATAGTGGAAGGTATAGAAAGAATTAAATTTCCTGAAAATTATGAATAAAAGAAAAGAAAATTAAAAGGAGGATGTATGAAAAAAATTATAACGGCGCTTCTACTGGTGTTATCTCTGTCACTGATGGCGAACGGATTGAGCCTTAACAGCGTGGGTTCGAAGGCTTTAGGAATGGGCGGAGCTTTTGTTGCTCTTGCCGATGACCCGACAGCGATCCACTGGAATCCGGCAGGTATGGCGGGACAGAAGAACTCTGCTTTGTTATTCATGACTGATGTTGTTCCGATGCCGACATATGAGATGGAAATGTATGGAGTTGATGCTGAAGGCATAACAAACCACTATATCAGCCCTAACCTTATGGCTGTTTATAACTATGACAAGTTCGCTTTCGGCCTGGGAGTGTATGTGCCTGCAGGACTCGGTTCAGAATGGGACGGAGCAGATCTGACGGCTTTCGGCGGTCCTGCAGCTTACGGACCGTATACTAATCTTTTTGCAGGTGAAGAATATGACTGGATGAGCGAGATCGCGGTTTTCAATGTGTCTCCGGCGGTAGCTTATAGTTATGAAAACTTCCTGAAATTTGGAGTGGCTCTGAACGCATACTACGGAATGTTCCAGATGAAAAGGGGAGAGGACATGCTGAACAATTTCACCGGAGCTCAAGGCGCTGACGGGATGCTTGATACTCAGACTGAAATGGACATTGACGGCTGGGGTGTCGGTGCTACTTTGAGTATGCTTCTCGACTACGGATGGTACAACTTCGGTATGACATACAAAACTCCGGTTACCGTTGATATGGGCGGTACGATGGATGTAGATCGTGCAGGAGAATACGGTATGAACCTTGAGGTTACGTGGCCTGCATGGGCGGGGATCGGCCTTGCGTTCAAACCTTTTAACGGTAAAATGGTGGTCACTTCAGATCTGCAGATCACAAACTGGAAAGAACTCGAAACTCTGTATGCTGAGATCTTAGGTATGATGGTAGCTCCCGGAGTATTTATGGACGTCGAGCAGGAGATGCACCTGAGCTGGCACGATGCTGTTCAGATCAGATTCGGCGTACAGTACAGTATAAATGATCAGATCTCTGTAAGAACGGGATATTATTTTGATCCTGCTCCGGCGCCTGACAAGACTCTGAATATCCTGTTCCCTTCATCTACAAACCACGCATATACGCTTGGCGGAACATATAAAGTCAACAAGTTCAGCGTAGACATGGGTATGGAATATCTTTTCGGGAACGAAAGGAATGTGATGATACAGACAAGTGAAAATATGCCCGGAACTCATCAGATGGATGTTTTCGCGTATAGCCTGGGTGTTAAGTACGATTTCTAATCTGTTATAAAACAAAGAATGCCGCAAAAGCGGCATTCTTTGTTTATATTTTTTATTTAATTATCAGATCTTTTATGATTTCCTTAGTGGCGCTTGCCGCTACGATATAATAAAAATATTTATCACCGGCATCAGCTTTCTGCCACTCAGTATCACTGATCCACGTACCTGTAGTATCAAGAGTGAAAGTACCGTAAGGGTCTTCAGACGCATAGACTTTATACTCAGTCGCTCCCGGAACAAAATCCCAGCTCAATGTCGTGTTTACTGAATCACGGACTATTGTAATATTCTCAGGAGTACCGAGGTCTATAGTACCGGTAAGCGAGACAACATCGAGCATTACGGCAGCGTCTTCAGGAGCGATATAAGTTGTATCGCCCTGAATATAGTTAGCCGCACGGAACAGGAGATAGCAGCTTTCAAAATTATAATTCACAGGAACACTCACCGACTGCCAGTCACCGTTTGTCTCTCTGGTGATGGTTGTTGACGCGAGATAATGCTGTTTAGGATGATAATAACGAACAAAATCAATAGCGCAGAAAACAGAATCTATCTCTGAATTATCAAACAAATAAGCATAAAGAACAGTATTCATATC
>QKDR01000151.1 GCA_003252515.1 Candidatus Delongbacteria bacterium
TTTCTCATAATGCCGGAGGCTTTAAAAAGAAGTTCCTTCACTCTCTTAGCCGGAGAGAAATTCATTGAATTCTCGAGTATCGTTGATATAAGCTCAAAATAAAAATCGTGATCTTTTGATCTTTCATACCTGGAAAGAAGAGGATAAGTAGCCTTTCTTGCCTTGATCTGCTCGTTCATCCCGTAAAGGATCCTGATCTCTTCCAGAGTAAGCCTGTCTTTCTCGATCTGGTCGGAAGTATATGAAATAACTTTCTGAAGATACTGATAAGCGCTTTCGGCAAAATTCTTTTCACGTGCGGCATAATACGATTCCTTGAGATAACTGACAGCCTTCTCCTGATTACCTGCCTGGTGGTAATGATGCCCGAGCCACCCTGAATGGGTCAGCTTTGATTTCTCTTTGGTCTCCTCAAGAAGCTGCGCTACTTTTTTATGCCACAGTTTTCTTTTTTCTTCAGGCGCTGAAGCATAAACAACTTCGTTCACGATCGGATGCGAGAATGTGTAATAATTCTCCAGATAATACGGTTTTATAAAATTACTTTCAAATATATTCTCAAGTTCTTTAAGCTGAAAATCGGGATAATATTTCTTTACGATCGTATAGTCGAATTTGACGCCTATCACGGAAGCCGCCTGTAGTATCTCCAGCTGTTTAGGTGTAAGTTTCGAAAGATTCAGTTTTACGATTTCTTTTATGTCAGTAGGAATATTTTTCTTTTTATACTTTTTCGTTTTTTCCAGAACAGTATCTTTTTCCAGTACCATACCGTCCGTAAAAACGAACCTGAAATACTGCTCGAGGAAAAAAGGATTTCCCGCTGACAGTTTCAGGATCACTTTTTCGACTTCAGAAGACATCTTCTTTCCTCTGGTAAGCTGCTTGAGAAGAAGCCTCATCGTATCTTTTTTCAAAGGAGGAAGTTCCTGCTTGAAAGGCTTGAGGTACCTGTTGAACTCAAGATCCTCTTCGCTGTGGTATGTTATGAGGAACGATATCTTGTTGATCTCCTCTTTCTTGTTCCTCCTGTTCCCCATCTCGACCAGATGAGAAATACTGTACTGGATCACATACTGCATCAGATCCTTTTCTTCATGCTTGAGGTTATCTATATCGTCAAATATGAATATGACACCCTCGTTCCTCTTTATGTAATAATAATAATTGAAGATCACCAGAAGACTGAGAGCTTCTTTAAGGTTCTTGAGCCTGAGTTCCGGGGTCAGAGTTTCATATATGCTGTCTTCCTCATCGATGTTGTACATTATTTTATTCAGTATGAATATCTTGCTTCTGAACTGTTCGGTCTCGAATTCGTCCGGAGAGTTCTTCAGCAGCCTTGAAAAATATTTGTCCAGCTTAGCCTTGACCGTTTCCCTGTCGTCAAAAAGGGAAATTCCGGAATCTTCCTCTATAATGTACTTGAAAAGATCTATTATATTATCCCTGTCCTCGACCTTGGAATGTATGATATGAAAATTTTCGTTGGACATCCTTTTTACGATTTCCTCGACCATTCTCGATTTCCCGCTGCCGTGCCATCCTGTGAGAGTTATTATCTTGCCGCCCTGCCTGAGCATCTGGTTAAGATTGATGATCTCCTTGTTCCTGCCGATAACTTTGTGCGTGAACAGACCTTTGAGCTCGATCTTTGAACCCTCTTTTCCGCAATCTCCGGTTTCTTCAGGCGCATTTTTTTTATTCTCAAGCATTCTCTGGATCGTTTTCATTCCTTCATTTCGCCATCGCTGAGAAATTCGATTATATCGTCAATTTTTGCTGTTATCTCTGAAGTAGTCATATATGCGCTTCTCTCTTCCGAACCTACGATTGATGCGAACATCTGATCTTCAAAATGTATGATCTTATGCCTTAACGGTTTAAAAGACGAACAGATTTTATTGATTTCCTCCACGCAGATCAGCTTGTTCGTCAGATCGTTGTCAAAAGTCCTGGGGAATGAAAAAGTGATCAGCACTCTCAATCCGAATTTTGACAGTTCCACTTTATTGACAGCACCGTCAAAGCTTGAACTGAACCTGAATATCTTCTTCATCAGTTTATTGAGACCGAAGAAATAATTGTCAGTAAGTACTCTGAATTCCGTTTCGTCCGTCATACCTTCGACTTTTGTGATATACTCCTGAACAAATTCATGAATATCAGCGAATTCAATATCAACAATAGAACCTTTTTTAATATCCGTGAACTCTTCATCGACATTGTCTTTCAAAATATTGTATATGTATTCCGGTAAAAAAGATTTTATGATGGACGTTTTGAGATTAAGATATTTATCTCTTGAATAATTTACGGTTTCAACGACATAATTAAGTTTGTTTATAATATGAGAATTTTTTCTCTTACAGTATTCAACTTTATCCTTAACGACCGCAAGAACTTCAGGGGACACTACAATATCTCCGTTTCTTCCTCTGAAAGAATAATCTACGGCGCTTCCGGCAACGTTTCCCAGAACTACTCTTTCTTTACGCTTTTCATTACCGAATATTATCTCAAGAAATTTACCGTTCGAAAGGCCTGCGCAGAAGAAATTCTCGAACTCAATACCGAACTTATCTTTTATTTTTTGTACGAACTCCCCATATTTATTTTTCAGCTCGTCCGCGCATTTCAGAGAGTGTCTTATAATATCTTCTCTGCTTTTATCAATGAGTTCTTTTGTAAATATTATATCGATCTTATTATCGCTCAGATTAAGGAATATCCCTCCATTTTCATATATGATCTCCAGAAATTCCGTGATCATTTCGTTGAATACGCTTTTGTACATAGGTGAGAAATCGGGAAGGTCCCTAAGCCTGATATACAGTTCATTGAAGATATTGAACCGGACGATCAGAACAGAGCCTTCCTCAATAAAGATCACATCATCAGTTAGAAGTTTATTGGCAGTATTGTTCGGAAGGAACATTTTTAGTTTCTGCAGTAAAATATCTGAGCTCATAATTCCACCTTTCCAGCTAGTATTTTCTTTTCAGCATCCATGCCGTGAATTCTTTCAGTTCGTTTCTGAATGGCCCTTCAGGCAGCAGATCAATGACCGATCCGGCTTCCTTTATATATCTTGCAGCCTCGTTTTCAGCTTTTTCAAGAATCCCGTACTTTTCATATAATTTCCTGACTTCGAATATCTCATTTCTTGTAATTCCCTCTTTTCCGGCTATTGACAGAAATAGTTTATGGTCTTCTTCGTTCATCAGCTTAACTGCCAGTATGTAAAGATATGTCTTCTTTCCTTCGGCAACGTCGCTTCCGTATGTCTTGCCGAAAAGAGCTTCATCGCCGGCTATGTCCAGAAGATCGTCCTGTATCTGGAAAGCCAGACCCAGAGCTCTGCCGTATTTTTCCGCAAGTCTGACCATGTCTTCGCCGGCTCCCGCGCACAGCGCGCCTATTGCGGACGGGACAGCCAGGAGAGCAGCGGTTTTGTTGTTGATCATGCGTACATATTCTTTTTCGGTAACATCGTTCCTGGTCTCGAATTCCTTGTCGTACGCCTGACCCTCGCAAACCTCCAGAAGACCGTCCGTAAAGATCCTGATGATCTCACCGGATCTTTCGAACTTCTCCTTAAGAAGCACTTTGTATGCCAGGCTGACTATTCCGTCGCCTGAAAGGACCCCGGTGCTCAGGTCCCATTTAACGTGAACTGTCTTGTTCCCGCGCCTGAGGTCATCATCATCCATTATATCGTCGTGCACGAGCGTGAAATTGTGGAGAAGTTCAATTGCGAGAGCCGGATAGAGAACTTTCGCCGGGTCTCCCCCGAAAAGCCTGTAAAATATTCCGCAAAGGATCGGCCTCACTCTCTTTCCGCCTATGTTAACCGCATATCTCATAGGTTCATAAAGAACTTCCGGACTTTTTTTGTCAAAAAGCGATTCAAGCGATCTGTTTATATCGTCCCTATACGAACTCATTCTTTCTGAAAAATCCATAATCCGTCCTTTATTTCTTAGAGACCGCAGGTTCGGGTTTCATTGTTATCTTCTGCTGGACGATCCTGTAAAAATTTCCTACCGTGTAATAAAGTATCAGTCCTGAAGACAGATTATTGAAAAGCAGCGTGAGAAAAACCGGCATGAAATATTTCATCATCTTCTGGTTCGGGTCCGCCCCTCCCATATCCTTCATCTGAAAGAACATCGTAACCCCCATCAGTATCGGCATCAGTCCGACGTTGGCACCGTAGAACGGTATGGAGAAAGGAAGAGTGAACATGATTTCCGGAAGCGAAAGGTCATTTATCCATAGTATGAAATCCGCGTTCCTGAACTCAATGGTAGCTCCGAAAACGATGAACATTCCGTAAAGTATCGGCATCGGCAGAAGAGTCGGAAGGCATGTCCCGAAAGGATTGACATTGTGCTTTTTGTACAGTTCCATTGTAGCCTGCTGCTGCTTCTGCATGTCGGTCTTGTATTTTTCCCTGATCGCTTTTATTTCCGGTTGTATTTTTTTCATTTCCGCCTGACTTTTATAGCTTTTTAGCGTGAAGGGAAGCACAAGTGTGTTCACCAGAAGCGAGAGAATAATTATAACGAGACCGTAATTGCTTATATAGTTGTGCAGGAATTTCAATGCCCAGTATATGGCCAGCGAGAAAGGTTTGACGATGTCCCATCCCCAGTTCATTGTAAGTTCGAATTCCTTTCCGTAAGTTTTGAATATCTGATAATCCATAGGCCCGAAATAGACCGTCATATTCTTGACAGGCACTGACTTCTTATCGAAACCGACCTCAAAACCCATTGAGGTATAATGAGCTTCAGGTTTCTCGCTTGCAGGAAAATTCGAGAACGACGAGAATTTCTGATCATTTGCCACAAAGAACACCTCGAAATACTTTGACCTCGTTGCCGCCCAGTCTATTTCGCCTTTTATATTTTCGCGATCGTCGTTGTTGTCGAAATCCTCGAATCTGTCGGTGGTCTTATAGTAGGTAGCCCTGTAATAATCCTCGCGGTTCAGGTTCTTCCCGTCATTAGATACTTCAGTGAACCTGATACCGTTCGGCCAGCTGACCCTGACAGCATTTTCCGGTCTCAGCTGATCGAATACCGGAGTTGTGTCTATTGACAGATCGAACGAATATTTGTCGCTGTAGAATCTGAATTTCTTCGTATAAAGCAGGTTTCCCGAATCGTCTTTGCAGCTCAGTAACAGATCCGCCGTCTCCCCTTCTCCCGTCAGGCTGATGTTTTCAGCGTCAGCTTCGTAAACAACATTTTTTAGAACGGTAGAATTAGCGAGATGTATTTCAGTAAGAAGATTTGCTGTACCTTCCTTGATCAGTTCGACAAGTTTTGCAGTATCCGCTCTGCTCTTATAATTCTTTGTTTTCCAGCTCGTAACAGAACCGTTCTTTGTTGAGATCACAGCTTTGTAAAGATCGGTCTCGATATTTATATCGACTGATTCCGGTAATTTAAATGCCGGTTCAGCCACCGGTTCTGATGTTTCCTCTGCAATAACAGGCTGATCCTCAATTACCTGCCCGGTAACACTGTCGCTTAAAATCGTATCATCTGCAGGAATTGTCTGTTCTACTGTGACCTGTTCGGCCTTTTTTTCCTGTTTAGGCAGAAAATAAGGGTAGAAAATTATAATGAGCGCTATAAGTAAAAAAGCTATCTTAGTGTTTTTATCCATTCGGTCCAACTGTTTTATTTATCTGATTTTTTGAAACTGAATTTTCCCGCCCAGAATTCGGGAGGATCGTAGTAACCTTTGTTGAAGGGATTGCATCTCAATATTCTCCAGACACCGAGAAAGCTGCCTTTCACGGGGCCGTAATCTCTTAAAGACAATGCAGAATACTCCGAGCACGTAGGCTCGAAAGGGCATTTACTCCTTTTGAACGGAGATATTGCTTTCTGATAAAACCTGATTGATGAAATCAGTAAATTCCTCACTGCGAACGACCTCCAGAAAATCATTTTTTAGCTTATTGAAATCCAGGTCTTCGTAATTTGCGGCTGAAGTCATGACGATATGAGCCGGTACAGGGAAATACTGTTTGCTTGTCCTGAATATCTCCCTGAACCATCTCTTAACTTTATTTCGAAGAACAGCCTTTCTGCCGAGTCTTTTACTGACGAGAAAGGCGATTTTCAGATTGGCGGGGTATTTATTCAGAATGATTATTCTTACAGATCCCCTTTCGAACCGTTTTCCGTTTTTTAGAACCTCAACTATGTCGCTTCTTTTTTTTAGAATGAGGTTCTTCTTAAGAGAATTCTCTTTCAACGGCGTCTCCGGTTTTACCTTCTGATCTCGTCGCTCACTGTCAGTCTTTTTCTTCCTACGCTTCTTCTTCTCGCGAGTACTTTTCTTCCGTTCTTGGTTGACATTCTTTCCCTGAATCCGTGCTTGTTCACTTTCTTTCTCACGGAAGGCTGAAATGTTCTTTTCATCTTTTTTCTCCGTTATTATTTTAATACAGCTTTAATTCTTTAATTTCAATAAAGAGTATCGAATATAAACTATATTTGCGTGAATTGCAAATCTTTTTTAGTATTTATGTTATTAGTGAAATAATAAGAAGTTACACGATTTTTCATCTATAAAATCATATGGTCAGGTTAAGATTTTCTTATATTTTTGTGCCTATATATTAAATCTTTGCTTCAAATTTATAAAACTATAGACAAATTTCAGACTTGAGAAATAAAATTACCTACTTAATTATAACGAATTTTCCAACGAAATCGTCCTTCTTCTTATCAACGTCCTGAACATTGAAGAGATATATACCTGACGTGACTGCCTGATAATTATCGCTGATCAGGTTCCAGTACGCGCCGTTCTTTCCGTACCAGTATGGAGTATTCCAGTCCGAGCTCCCGTTATGCGCGATAGTCTTACACAAATCACCTGCAAGAGTATAAATCCTGATGACACATCGCTCGGGGATATTCAGAAACGCGATTTTACGATACTCTTCGGCATAGATGTACTGACCGTCGATATCTTCCCAACCCTGATCGCGGTAGTCAACGTCTCCCCTGTACGGGTTGGGCACAACAAAAATATTATCCGTTGCGGTCAGTGTTGATGTAACGGTAGCAGTAGCATTCGATTCGGGGCTTGATTTGCATGGAACCACACCCATTTTTGCCACTCCGAAATCCTCTGCCGTAACAGCTACGAATTTCTGTTGTCCGACAGTCTGGTTATGGAGCACGAATTTGTAATATCTGACGTTTCCGAATTCCGGGTAAGGGCTTATTGCCGTTACGCATGAATAACTGAACAAACCTTCCGTTTCATAGTTCTGAGACAGATCCCTGTTATCACCGTAAGGAACAAGCCTGTATATTTTACCGTTGACTGTCTGCATTGCAGGATAATCTTCCTGATGCACCTCAAGCGTATCTGCCGGTATCGGGTTGTCAAGATAATCGCTCACATCAGATACGTTCTGATAAGAATAATTAACTTTGTCTACACTGAATAATGTAGTAAAATTCTGGTATTTTCTGTCCGGTGAGATTTCAATATTGTAGCTTTCAAAATCATACTCTCTTGAATACGGATCGAACGTGAATTCAGGTCCCGCCACACCGACAGTCCCGTCATCATTCGTAAAGAATTCATGACTGCACCATTCTATGGTTATATCATTGTCGGTACATTTCGTCGTGATTTTAGGTGGCGGTGGCGGAGGAGGGCTTGTAAAATCCGGAACCCCGTCTCCGGCATCCAGTCTTCCGTTACCGTATCCGTATCTGACCCACGATCCCTGAGGCACAGTTCCGTTCAGTTTGTCGTACTTGACCATAAATCCGTAACCTTCACCGTCTTCCAGCGACCCGGTTATTCCGTAATTCTTTGTTTCGTGCTGTCTGCCGTAGGTCAGCAGTTCATCTTCGCCGGAAGCAATACAACCGTAACAGTCCGTTACTGTTTGCTCGAAATCCGTCAGCTCGAAGTCGCATTCTCCGTCATCGGTTCCGGGATAGGTCGTTTCCAGCCACCAGCAGTATGTATCACTGACAACGTCTCCAAACATCGCGTCCGCACCGACGTCCTCCCCGAACCATCCATCCTTCTTTGTAGCTCCCCATCGTGTCAATGGAGTATCGAACATTGGTGTATCGAAAACCCTTTCAGCCCACACCACATTATAAAAAGCATCGTACCAGCCCTGATCGTACAGTCTGACATCAAGTCCGTCGTTAAGATCGACAATTGTTGAATCAGTATAATGAGGGTCCTGCTCAAGAGAAGTATGGAAATTCTCACTGACCATATACGCCAGAGTCAGTTTAAGTGAATCACCGTAAGCGAATTTCCAGACTTTTTTATTTATAATGCAGCTGTCTATCGCTCCATCACCGTCGGAATCAATCGCAACGTTCACATAACTTTCGTTACCGAGAGGCCCGAAAGACAACTGATATCTCTGATCAATCCCGTTGGCTATGTTGTTGAGCTGATCCAGAGTACCGTCTATAATGTCCGAAGAGAATCCGGGCTGCCCCAGAGTTTGCGGAGTAGTATATCTCTGCCATTTGTCAGCCTGAGGAATTGGTGTACCGTCTACCTGAGCGCTCATCCCGAGATATACTTCTCTGATCGAGGTCTGGTTATAATCGAATTCATCGTTTGACATCTGCATATATCTTCCTGAATCCCCTGCAGGAGTCCCTTCTGTTCTCCCTCCGTACATGGGAGTAATTTCAAACCATGTCCATCCGTCATAATTCGTATCATCGTAACCTTTCTGACCCACAGTAAGATCGTATTCCCAGTCTGAATGCAGTCCCGTCAGCCATCTCGGTCCCCAGTCGAGACTTTCATTGATCCATCCTGCGTTCCATATGTTAAATGAATATTTCAGATTCGGGTTGGGATTCCTTAAAACCCTTATTGTAAAAACCCCTCTGGCTCCGTCTAAAGGATCCCCGGCTCCGGAATTTTCATTTACAGCCCCGGTTTCACTATCAGTTATATATTCTCTGCCGTCATTATCGGCAGTCCATATCAAATTCATATCTACTGACTTTTTTTCACCTGTTGCAGGATCAATGTATCCGTTCCATTGTTCAATAAAACCGCAGAGATCGTCCATATGTCCATAATATCTGATGTTTTTGTTGTTAACATCCGAATCTACATAAACACCCATAAAAAAATCATAAATATCCTTTTTTTCTTCATTTCTGTTGTAGATTGTATAATCGACAATTATGAATTTCTTGGCATAATCATACGGCCATGCATAGCTTGTCTGCTTAACCTCGATCCCCAGGGGAATATGATTTCTTCCGTCAAAACCGTCCCAATTATCCTGATCGGTCCCTTTATCCGTAAACCGAACAGTGAACTGCTCGTATGCAGTAGCTTTAGGATCGTATACTTCTTCGAACAGGCAGTTCATTTTACCTTCCGTGTTGGATGTTTCGGTGATCCTTCCGAGCGTTAAGCCGGATGGATCCTCATCAAAATAATAAGGCTGTACTTCTTCAGCCATGGAATAATTCCCTTCGAACGCAGTACTTACAAGAGGGCCTTTGAAAATTGTTGCCGGTGTACCGTTTACTTCAAAATCCGAACTTCCAAGATAACCGCCCAATACTAGTGATGCTACATAAAGGTAGTCTATTTTTGAACCGCCGGGCATTTCAGCTGATCGAGCCAGATTCTCCGTACACGGATCAATACTCGGATGAAAAAGATAATTAGTCCCTATCTGTCCGAAATTCGTGATATTCATCCATAAAGAACCGGCTCTGTGTACTCTGTTCTCTTCATAAGGTACATATAATATTTTCTGAGTCTGATCTCTCATGTCGGTCTTATTAAAAAAACCGGGATTGATTGCAGAAAAAAGATTTATAGTGATCAGTAAAATTACACAAATAAGCCCTTTCATAAAGAACTCCCTTCACTTAATATTCAATTTCCGCATATTCTATCTTATACTCAGTACTATACGCATTCCGTGAAAATATCCGCTTGTCAGATTATAACAGTTCCTGTAAGTAGTTCTGACGTTGTAGTCGGAGCTGTTGGCGTTACCGCCTCTCAGAACTTTTGAAGATCCTGAATTCGGTCCTGTCGGGTAAACAAGAGGAACATCTACCGTGGGATAGTAGCCGTACCAGTCGTTACACCATTCCCATGCGTTACCGGCCATATCGCAGAAACCGAGAGCAGTGTCCCCCTGAGGTGAATAAGATCCTACATCGACAGTTCTGCCTACGCTGAGAGCATAATTACACAAAGACGGATCGGGATCCGTCAGTCCCCACGGATATTTTCTGTTATCGTTATATCTTGCCGCATATTCCCATTCCGCTTCCGTAGGAAGTCTGTATCCGGTCTTATCAAAATCGCATTTCCATAATTCCATATCATATAGTTCCTCTACGTTTTGTTGCCTGGAAAGCATATTGCAGTAGAATGCCGCTCCCCACCATGTCAGTTCGATAACCGGTTTCCGCTCTTCATTAGTTTCGACATAGAATTTAGTTCCGTCGAAGCTGATTCCGCATTCGTTGTCATCAAGGTCAAGAAGTTCTCTCTGTTTCCCGTTAAGATTCATCACTGTAACATCGTTAAGATAATCACCTGTCAGTTCGTTCTGAGCAAGAGCATAATTAAGCATCTCCGCGTACTGACCGTTCGTGATCTCGAATTTACTCATATAGTAATCCCAGTTTATCAGAACATAATTGACAGGCCTTTCGTCATAGTCTCCGGAAAGCGACCCCATATAGAACCAGCCCAAAGGGACTTTGATGAGCTCGACCGGAGAATGACCGTCAGTAATCACAACATTGACTTTTGAGAGTAAGCTTTCAGCTCCTCTGTCATCAGTTGCGATCGCAGTTATCGAATGAAGTCCTATATCTATTCCTTCCGTAGGCCAAGGGAAAACAAAGGAGGCTTTCGGCATTTCCCCCGCATATTCTCCGTCTATATAGAATTTTACACAATCTATTTCTCCATCCGTGTCTTCGGCTGAGACTGTGATCTGAACGATATCGCCCGTCATTACATATTTACCGTCTTTGGGATCGATTATCGTGCAGACAGGAGGAGCATTTACTCTTTCAAGGACTGTAAAGGTTTGAGATGAAACGTAATTCTCGGGTTTTTCCACAGCATAAAGCCGGAGATAATATCCGGTACCCGGTTCGAGAGTCAGCGGTAAAGTATAATTATACTCTGTCATGATATCGGCGAAAGTTCCTATGTTGAGTACGAACCCGTTTTTTTCATACATATCGATCTTTACCGGCTGACCGGTAATATTGATCCAGCTGATAAGACATTCGCTTCCCGCATTCCATTCCGTCGTATTATCCGGTGTTATAAGTCTTAACTGCGATGTTTCGGGTTCGGTATTAAGATCTTTTTCGCATGCTATAAACAGCAATACCGCAGTACAGAATACAATATAAATACACAGCCTGAAAAACTTCATGCCAGTCCTCACATTTTTACATATCCTTAAAAGCAATATACTACCTGACAAATATCATTAGCAAGCGAAAAAATATATATTTATCTGAGTATGGTTTAAATATATTCGGTACAGAATTTTTTTCTGCCGCATTTCTTACAGTGTTTTCCCATCCATACATTATCGAACTGGTCCATTACCGCTCCGATAAGTGTATGATCGTCCGTAATAAAGCCGTTCTCGAAATTGCGTTTGTTGTCACTTTTGGCACCCATACCCGCTCCGGTCAGGTTAGCGCTACCTGTGTATGCGAATTTACCGTCAATGATCACTATCTTAAAATGCACCCTGGGACACAACAGCCTCTCTATACCTTTTATCAGGACCGGATATCTGTCGAAATCATTACGGAAAGCTTCGCCCGGTTCTTTTCCGTGTATCAATCTGATCTCAACACCTTTCTTGACAAGATCAGCAAGAATTTCAAGGAACGGCACCATTTTCGTTCTCTTTTTTACGTAAAGATCTTTAAGGTCACTCGTTCCTATCCAGACGAATTTCTCAGCATTAGGTATCCTTTCCTGAATAACCTTCAGATAAATTTCCCTGTCGGTTATGAACTCAATTCCCATCTGACAACCTTAAAGTGCTTTTATTCAGTTTCCTTTGCAGTACGATCCCGGAAATTATCAGAACCAATCCGGCGATTGTAGAAGGGAGAATAGCTTCTCCCAATATAAAATTTATAAATACAAGTGACAGAAAAGGTGAAAGAAAAATCAGATTGCTAATCTTGGCTGTAGTCTCTGAGAGTTTCATCGCCTTAGACCAAAAGAAAAATGTCAGACCCATCTCGAAGAACCCGATGTAAGTACCTCCCGCGATCCCGTATAAATTCATAGTGCCGAAATCCGAAAATAAAAGCATGGTAAGAGAAATATAGAAACTGCCGAATATGAAATTTATAAATAGTCTGACGGAATCGTCCGCAGAATCTTTTGAGTTGTATATCCAGTAAAGAGCCCAGATAAAAGCCGAACCCAGCGCAAGAAGAACTCCGGCCGCATCAGTAAATTCGAAGGAAAGAACCCTGCCCTGTGTCGAGATCACATAAACTCCTGAGAAACTTATCAGAACGGCAAGAAAACTCTTTAGTGATATCTTCTGTCCCAATATCGGTATTGAAAGAAGTACGAGAATTATCGCCCAGAAATAGTTGAGCGTCTGCGCTTCCTGAGCTCTGAGGAGATCGTATGCTTTAAAAAGCACAAGATAGTAAGCGAACGGATTAAGCAGGCCGAGAAACGCGGACAGCATCCAGTCATTTCTCCCGAACTGTTTGATAAGTTTTATCTTCTTCTGAACGGACAGAACAATGAACAGCACCGCGGCAGAAGATACGGAAGCGACGAAAAGCATCTGATACTGGTCAAGTTCTTTCAATGTCAGCTTGAACGCGGTGGCAACTGTTGACCAGAAAAATACCGCCAGACCTGCAAAGAAATACGCTTTTTTCTGGTCTTTCATCTGAACGACTCCAGTTTGTCCTCAAGTTTTTCATTCAGTTCTGCCCATTCGTCGAGTTTGTATGCCAGGTTCACCTCGAGCTCGCCGATCTCTCTGCTTAGTTCTATAGTCCTGTCTATATCGGTTTCGGTTCCTGCTGACAGTAAAGCTTCGATCTCGGACTTTCGGTTCTCCATTTCTTCGATCTCCGATTCGACCGAATTCAGCTTATCTTTAAAATACTTTGTCTCTTTATGCATTCTGTTCCTGAGTTCCGCTTCAGCGCGTTTCTGTTCTTTAGATTTGTAAGCTGTCGCTTCTTCTGATTCCTCAGGTTTAACTGCAACTGCCTCATTTTCAGCCTGATCACGCTTCTCCATATAATAGCTGTAATTTCCTTCAATGATCCTCAGAGATCCGTCTTTGATCTCATATACTTTTCCCGCCAGCTCGTCAAGGAAATATCTGTCATGAGATACTATAATTATAGTTCCGTCGAAAATAAGCAGTGCCTGCTGGAAAAGATTCTTGGTCGCGGCGTCGAGATGGTTTGTCGGCTCGTCAAGAATTAGCAGGTTGCTTTTGCTGAGAAGTATCTTCAGTAGCGCAAGCCTGGACTTCTCTCCCCCGCTGAGAACGGAAATAGGTTTGTATATGTCATTACCGCTGAAAAGAAAAGCTCCAAGTAGATTCCTGAGCCTTGTGTCGTTCTCAGCGGTGTCGCAGGCGCGTATTTCCTCCCAGATATTATTCCCGGTGCTCAGGTTGTCCGCGCTCTCCTGGGAGAAATACGCGGGGCTGACGTTCAGCCCGAACCCGAACGAGCCTCCTGACGGTTCGGTTTCGCCGGCAAGTATCTTAAATAATGTTGATTTTCCGGCGCCGTTCTTACCCACTACAGCTATCTTCTCGCCTCTGTATACTGTAAAATTCACGCCTGAGAACACCTGCAGATCACCGTAACTCTTGGCCAGACCGTCCGCTTTGATCACCTCGTTCCCGCTTTTGACGGTGTCAGGAAATTTAATCCTGATCTTCTTAGATTCGTTCTCAAGCTCTATCACATCGAACTTCTCGAGCATCTTGATCCTGCTCTGTACCTGCGGCGCTTTGGAAGCTTTCGACCTGAAGCGGTCTATAAAGTCCTGTATTCTTTTTATCTCGCCCTGTTGAGCCTCGTACTCCTTCTTCAGAGCTTCGAGACGCCTGTCCTTCTCCTTCAGATAAAATGAGTAATTTCCGCTGTAGATCTCGAATTTGCCACGCTTCAGTTCAAGTATCTTGGATACCATTTTATCCAGAAATCGCCTGTCGTGGGATACTGTCAGAATTGCTCCGTGATGATTTTTAAGATAAGACTCAAGCCACTCCATACTTTCAGAATCAAGGTGATTGGTCGGTTCGTCAAGAAGAAGGATATCTGCATTCTTTGACAGCACGACGGCAAGATTGATCCTGATCTTCCATCCGCCTGAGAATTCCATACACGATCTTGAAAAATCATCATTTTTAAATCCGAGGCCTGAAAGTATCCTCTTAGCTTCAGAATCAAATGAATATCCGCCTTTTATCTCAAATTCATGCGTAATATTCTCATATGTACTTAATATCAGTTCGTATTCCCTGCTCTCATGATCGCATGCCGATATTTCCTTCTCCAGTCTCTTCATCTCTGCTTCAACGTCGGATATCCCTGAAGATCTGCGCATGAATTCCAGAACGCTGATATCGGGCAATTCAGTCGCTTCCTGAGAAAGATACGCAATAGTCTTACCTGACTTGATCTCGATAGTGCCTTTATCGAGATATACTTCATTCAGCAGGCTCCTCAGAAATGTGGTTTTACCCGTTCCGTTGTCTCCAACTATACCGATCCTTTCGCTGTCCCTTATGAAAAGAGTGATACCGTCAAATATTACCTTGTCGGCGAATCTTAGCGATATTTCTGAGATATTGATCATATATACTACCGTTTTCCCGTTCATTGTTATTACGTGCTTAAATATAAATCATTTTTTATAAAAATTCCTCAATTTAATAAAATAAACCTGAAATATCTGCGTTAACTTCATCGGAACACTGAAAACTTGAAATAACCTGTAAGGCAGCAAAATGAAACCGAAAACAATCATTCTTACAATTGTCGTAATAGTGTCAGCTATATTCGCATACGAATTTCTTTACGGAAACAGTACTACACAAACTGAGGTTACTTACAAAACACTAAGCGTACATTACGGTTCACTTTCGAATTCAATATCATCGACCGGAACGATTGAACCTATTTCCACGGTAGATGTCGGGACACAGGTATCAGGTAAAATAGAAAAAGTATATGTTACTTATAATGACAAAGTGAAAAAAGGCCGGCTTTTAGCGGAACTCGACAAAACCGCTCTTTTATCTGCGCTCAAAGACGAGGAGAACTCTCTTAAAGCCGCACAAGTCGAATACGATTATCAGAATAAGATCTACAGTAGGGCCAAAGAGCTTTTTGAAGGCAAATTTACCGCTGATACCGACCTTGAAACTGCAAAATACAACCTTGACAACGCACTGATAAAGCTCGAAAGAGCAAGATTGTCTTATAAAAAAGCTGAGGATAATTTGTCTTATGCGTCGATTTTCTCGCCGATAGACGGTATGGTGCTGTCTGTTACTGTAGAAGAAGGACAGACCGTCGCCGCAAGCCTGAGTTCTCCTACGCTTTTCACTATAGTTAATGATCTTAGTTCTATGGAAGTGGTCGCCGCTGTGGATGAGGCCGATATCGGTTCAGTAAAAGAAGGACAGAAAGCGGATTTCACTGTTGACGCTTACCCGGATGACAGTTTTTCGGGAACAGTATCGCAGATAAGGATCGAACCGACCGTAAGCTCGAATGTAGTTACCTACGATGTTATAGTCAAAGTATCTAACGGAGAAGGAAAGCTTCTTCCCGGCATGACAGCATCTTTAAATATATACACTTTAACGAAGAACAATATTCTGACAGTACCGATAAAAGCACTGGAACTCACTCCACCGGTATCTGAACTGCCCGGTCCGCCTCCCGGACCGGGCCCCGGACCCGGTGTTAATACAGAAATGGCACCAAAAAAAAATACAGATAATAGTGATCATGTCTGGATAAGATATAACGGCAGTATATTTCCCCGTCCTGTTTGTACGGGAGAATCTGACGGCGACAATATTGAAATTACGGACGGACTTGCCGTCGGGGATACTGTTATAGTCTCCATGTCCGCGGGAACCGGTCAGCTTTCGACAAACCATACATCATCGGGCTCTGCGGAAAAAAGTCCGTTCATGCCTACTCCTCCTGGCAGGAAAAATTAGAGGTACGAAATGACAGAAAAATCTATAATAAAAATGATCGGTATCGAAAGGGATTACATGGTCGGTACCGAGACCGTAAAAGCGCTCAGAGGCATTGATTTATCAATTGAAAAAGGCGAATTCACCGCCATAATGGGAACCAGCGGATCCGGAAAAACAACTCTTCTGAATGTAATGGGGTGTCTCGATCAGGCTACCGGAGGTGAGTATTTTCTCGAGAACTATAATGTAAGGGATATGACAAGAAATGAACTCGCGGAGCTCAGGAATAAAAAGATCGGTTTTGTTTTCCAGTCCTACAACCTTCTTTCCAGAACCACTGCAGTCGAGAACGTTGAGCTCCCACTCATATACAATAGAATGTTTGCACATTCTGAACGCAAAGAAAGAGCTGTCAGAGCCCTTGAAATGGTCGGGCTCGGAGACAGGTTGTACCACACATCTTCGCAGATGTCGGGAGGTCAGCAGCAGAGAGTGGCCATAGCCCGTGCGCTTGTGAACGACCCGGTGATTATACTCGCCGACGAAGCCACCGGAAATCTCGACACCCGATCTTCATATGAGATAATGAGCCTGTTCCAGGAATTGAACGACAAGGGTATAACAATAGCGTTCGTAACCCACGAGCCGGACATAGCCCGGTTCTGTAAAAGGACCATAAAACTTCGTGACGGCATCAAGATCAGCGACGTAATTTCTGAGAATGTTCTTTCGGCCGCCGCCATGTTGAAAGAAAAACAGCTGTCGGAGGAATATCTTGAACAAATTTAATCTGACAAAGATAGCTTTCAAATCCATCATGCGGAATAAATTCCGGAC
>QKDR01000143.1 GCA_003252515.1 Candidatus Delongbacteria bacterium
GCAGTCTTTCAGCAGTTCCAGCCCGATCCCCTTCGTTTTAAGAAAGTTCTTTGCTTTTTGAACAGCTGCCGGCTTATCTATAGTAATAAGGACTACTCTGAGCCCATTCTCAGAAAATTCTTTTGCGAGCTTATCAAATTCAGGAAGCTCTTCTTTACAAGGTTTACACCAGCTTGCCCAGAAATTCACCAAAACCGGTCCTTTTGTGATCAGACTGTCCAGTTCAGTATATAAACCGTCAGTATTTTCGAGCCTGAATGAAGGGGCTTTCTTTAGATCATCCTGACTAAATGCAATAAAAGACAATATTATTAAAATTACGATTATGAATTTTTTCATAATTATACTCCTTAAAATAATTCTTCCGTAAATTTATTGTCTAATTACTTTTTTGTCAATGAAAATATAGTAACTTCTATATATAACATTGAAAAATCCCATAAATAAATTCTTTGATTATTTATTCAATTTTATTATTTTTACATCGCTTACTAAATAAAATGAGGTTCTGATGAAAATAGTAGAATGCGTACCTAATTTCAGCGAAGGCAGAAATATGGCTGTAATTGATCAGATAACTGACGAGATCAAAAAAATTAAAGGAGTAAAACTGCTTGATGTGGATCCCGGTTTTGATACTAACAGAACTGTGGTAACGTTCGTCGGTGATCCTGAAAGTGTAAAAGAGGCAGCGTTCAATGCTGTAAAAAAATCACATCAGCTGATAGATATGACCAAACACAAAGGTGCTCATCCCAGATTCGGCGCCTGTGATGTCTGCCCGATCATCCCGGTAAGCGGTATTTCTATGGATGAGTGTGTTACTATTGCCAGGGATCTGGGGAAAAAACTGGGTAAAGAACTTGATTATCCGGTTTATTTTTACGAATATGCAGCCACAAAGAAAGAAAGAAAGAACCTCGCATGGGTCAGACAGGGTGAGTATGAGGAACTTGAATCCAACCTGAAGCAGGCAGACAGAGTTCCGGATGCCGGTCCCTGTAAGTTTCAACCGAAAGTTGGCGCAACTGCTGTCAGCGCTAGAGATTTTCTTATCGCCTACAATGTAAACCTGAATACGAAAAACGCAAAACTTGCACACGACATAGCTTTGAACATAAGAGAACAGGGCCGATTCCTTAAAGATGAAAATGATAAATTCGTAAAAGACAAAGAAGGAAATAAAGTCAAACAGCCAGGTATTTTTAAGAACTGCAAGGCTATCGGATGGTATGTTGACGATTATAAAAGAGCTCAGATCTCGATCAATCTGACAAATTTTCATATTACATCAATGCACGATGTTTTCGATGAAATTTCCAGACAAGCCACAGAAAAAGGATTAAGAGTTACGGGAAGCGAGATAGTAGGAGTTGTTCCGAAAGAAGCGATGATAAAAGCCGGAATTCACTATCTTGAGAAACAGGGATCATGCGCCGGAGTTGACGACAGCGAGCTGATCAAGATCGCTGTTCAGTCCCTGGGATTGTCAGATGTCGCAGAGTTCAGAACCGATGAAAAGATTATTGAGTACATGATAACATCCGAAGGAAAACTTGCAGATCTGACAGTATCCGGTTTCTGCGACATGCTTTCTTCTGATGCACCGGCTCCGGGCGGGGGATCAGTAGCGGCCCTATGCGGTACTCTTGCAGCGAGCCTGGGGGCGATGGTAATGAACCTGACATACGGGAAAAAAGGATACAGGCAATTCGACGATGAGGTGAACGTACTGGGGAAAGAACTTCAGCTGCGTAAATCCGAACTGCTGTATCTGATAGATGCCGACACTGAAGCTTTCAATGTCCTAATGGACGCTTTAAGCGCTAAATCAAAGGCTAAAAGCTCTGATGATGAAATAGAACTCAAAGAAGCTGAAAAGAAATATTACGATGCTACAGTTCTTGCAACTGAAGTCCCGCTTAAGGTCATGTCGAAGATAATTGAATTGGCCGCACCTTTGAAAAGAATCGCCGAGATAGGCAATGTAAACGCCGCCAGCGACGCTGGGGTCGCTGCATTACTCATCCAGTCGGGAGTAAAAAGTGCAGGGCTTAATGTCAAGATCAATCTGTCGGGATTCGACAGCTCGGATGAGTATAAAAACGTAACTCTTAAAAAAATGAACGACATACTTTCTTCAGTTGACAGTCTTACTCAGAGTATATTAGAAATAGTAGACAGCAAGATCAAATGATTTTCAAAGTAACCGCCAGTAAAAAAGGAGATCGTGAGATCTCCTTTTTATTTTATACCAATATAAAAGGGGACCTCTTTTAAAAGAAATTTCAACTTATACAAATTCAATTCATTCAGGTCTATTTTACCATTAAGTCCCAGCGCCTGTTTTGTATCAGAGAAATAAAGTTCCAATGAACAGTTCCCTTTATCAGAGATAAACTTAGAGATCCCGTCGACAATACTGTTATCTTCGCTTTCGATTGATGCGTAGAGTATAAAATGATGGTTTTCATAAATATTTTCTATTCCGTGCCCTACACGACCGGATCCGGGTTTCAAGAAACTGCAGAGTT
Source organism: Candidatus Delongbacteria bacterium (assembly GCA_003252515.1). Taxonomy (GTDB): domain Bacteria; phylum UBA4055; class UBA4055; order UBA4055; family UBA4055; genus UBA4055. The sequence continues at coordinate 2,535 of QKDR01000143.1, forward strand.
CACATATTTCAGCTTCGGAAGAAGTAAATACAAGCCCTGTGAATTCGTCCTCAAAGTTCTTCTTTTCTTCTACGGTAAAATCCGTGGCGGAATCAACAGATATTTCGATTTCTGATATTTCGAAAAGCTCATTCTGGAGAGTATCTTCTTTTTTTATAGATTTATAATACTTGTCGTTCATTTCGGACAATTCTTTCCGGTTTCTGTTAAAAATATCGAAGAACCCTATCTTTACAAGAATATCTATAGTGTTATGCCTTATTAAGTTCTTGTCGCATTTTTCTATGAAGTCCTGAAATGACATAGGCTCGTACTCATTAATGAAATCGAATAAATAATCCGAAATTTTCTGTGATATCCCTTTTACACAGTAAAGAGGCAGAATAACATTCTTATCTTTTATTTCAGCTTCTTTATTCAGGCTGAGAAGTGATATCTTAATGAATTTGTAACCTGAATCTTTAAGGAATTTTATATATTTTCTCCATTCGCCGCCTGATCTTACTTCCTTTTCAAAAATGAATTTAACAAAACGGTCCGGATACTTTTCTTTCAATTCCAGAATTCTTAACGCTATCACTGTTTTAGCGGCGATCTCTGACAGAGAAAGGTAAAAAACGGTCGGTTGAACGGCTGCTCTTATATATTCACACTTCTCAGTACAGTTTTTGTTCTCTGATAACAGATTAAGTATAGAATTGAACTGGATCAGACTTGTTGATTCAAGTAGTCTTCTTTTCAATGAAAGGGTTTCTTTTGATGAGAATAGTTTGTCGCAGATATAATAGAACTGCTCTTTGAAGACAATGAATCCCCGGGTGATCTGGAGCTCTTTTTTATACCTGATGCCCGGGGCCCCCGGAGATTGCCTGTTCAAAAGAAAACTGAGATTGGATCTCCCGGACTCAAGATAAATTATCAGGTTGCAGAATGGATCTTTGCTCAGTTCAAGATATTTTTCTCTCATATGGCTGTAGCTGAAATACGGTATCATCGCAAGATCATCTGAAATAATCTTTTCTGTCAGCTTCTCAGAAATCTTATTAAGGCTGGTCTCTACGAGAGGTCCCAGTTCAAAGTGCCTTCTGAGATCCAGGTAGCCGTTGGACTCGATATTTATATTCCATACTCCGAAATATCTCGCTGTACTCATGTTATAAAATGAAACATCCAGCGGCATTTCATCGGATCTGGATGTTACAGGCAGTATAGTTTTAACGTCTTCACCACTTATTACTATCTGATTCGTATTCGTATTATAATTTCTGAAAACATCATCAAAATTTACAGCTACTTTAAGTATCTCTTTCTGGTCGGGATATTTTTCAAAAAGATCTTTAACTTCCTTGCTGTTCAGGATTTCCTCAAGCTGACCAGTCGATCTAAAATTCTGTTTATAATTCCTGAGAAGTATTTCAGACAGTTCTTTACTAAGCCCGTATTCAGATGTTAAAGTATTAATAATAGCCGTAAAGTGCCATTTCACATAATCGCTCAGAAAACAAATCCTGTCTGCAGGAAATTTACCGGCCAGATATTCGAATAGCTTATGACGGCTTTCCGGAGATACAATAACAGTGATCTGAGGGTGGATCTTCTTGTTCGCCAGAACAGATCTGTGATAGTGATTTGAAGTGAAAACAGGTGTGGAAAGAGAAAGTCCGAACAAATATGCAAGATGCAGGTCACTGATAAAACCCGAGAAGAAAATATCACGAGCGTAAATATTATAGAATTCCTTTTTTGCTTCGAGCATGAACAGAATAAGCGAAGATATATTATGTTTTCTAATATAAGCGAGCTCTTCAGTTATTAATGATTTCAGGACATCACTTTTGTCGTCAAACAGCAATTTCGTTTCAGCTTTAAGTGTTTCAAAACTCGAATAGTCGATCTTCCATTTAATATTAAGATCAGGATATTTAACAGGGACTTCTTCGAGAATGAAATGACATGACTTAGCTATTTCAGACACATTTTCTACAGTTTTGTGATCGAAAATACTGTTTAAGTTTTCAACATTCTGTAAAAATTGATCCCGGTAATGCCTGATCTGCTTCGTTCCTGAAAATCTCGAAGCCATTTCTTTAAGTTTATGGTCACCTTCATTCAGATAATAAACAGGATTACATCCTAAAAGACGGATCCTGCCGGCTGAACTCATAAATGACAGTTTTTCAGAAATCAGATTACTTTCAGATTCCTTCTCAGAATTGCATACAAAATATAAATCATTGATATCAATTCCTGTTACGGTTATTCTTTTCAGGATATATTCAGGATCATCTTCAGTTTCAACACTTTCTGAAAGAATATCTATTTTATACAGATTGATACAAATAAAACAATCGTGCAGAACTGAGATATCGTCAACCAGACAGTAGCAGTATTTTTTATCATATCTGAATTTACGGACCAGATCAAGAACACTTTTATAACCGGAATAGTTTTTTATCAGCAAAGATATCCTGAAGTATTTATCATTTTCGAGCCTGCAGAAGAAATCTGTACCAATTATAGGTTTGATGCCGAAATCAAGACATTTTGTATAGAACTCCGCTATACCTGAGAAATTACCATGGTCAGTCATCCCGAGAAATTTGACGCCTTTGCTCCTAGCATTGGTAACAAGGTCATCGAATTTTATCGTTCCTTCCGGTTTTGTATACTGGCTGTATATTATAAGCGACATCCTCTAGATCACCTCGAATTTCTTTTTAATGATCTCAACAGTTTCTTTATCTGAAGATCTTAGTATTCTTATTTTTTGTATATCACAATATAACTCTACGATCGTAGAGGACTTACTGCCTCCCGTTTTACCTCTGTATATATGGTCAACAGATTTGTCCCATCTTGAAATTATCATTTCGATATCATTAAGATCGGGTTCGCCGGAAATATTAACGCTGGTACTTATTATACCTGTTCCCAATGCCATTGTGATATCACGTACTACACCAAAATCCGTATATCTTACTGCAACTTTTTTATAATCTGATAAGAACTTGTATCCTGAAGAAGGATTTTTATCCGAAACAACAGTAATTCTGCCGGGCCACAACTCTTCTTTCAGCAGGTATTCCGTGAATGAAATCAAGAAATCGTTAAAATCAAAATACAGTTTCAGTCTTTCGGGAGATGAATCAAGTATTATAAACGGTTTCTGATCTCTTTTTTTTAGTTCCTGAAGCCTTTTGACTGCATCTTTATTGCGGGGGTCGCACGAGAGTCCAAAAATGGTATCGGTAGGTATAATTACTATACCTCCGTTCTTAATGGTCTGAATTGCGGTATGAAGCTCATTTTTGTCTTTCATACCGGATTATAAGAATTTTTTTTAAAAGAAAATAGAAAAATATTAAATATCGTAACCTATACCTTTAAGCCAGTTACCTACTTTCTGCCTTACTTCTTCATGATAATAATTATCCCACCTTTCCTTGTCGCCGATATGTTTGACAAGAACTTCCTCGATCTCTTCCAGTGATGCGATATTTGCAATTGATGTATTTATTGTTACTTTAAGGTCCTCGTTAAACCCGTCTATAGAATTCATGTACTTTTCTATTATTTTTTTCACTTCCATGATAGTGATCGTCGGGATGGGTTCGTAATCATCCTGCTTAATGAACCTTATCCTTTTAATGAGTTCTTTTTCATCTACTTCTTCATTTGGTGAATAAATTTTTTCATGGTACATATCATCGTCTTCCGAATCGTTACTCCACTCCTCTAAGGCTGTCAGCTGCTGCTCATAATCATCTTCTACGCTCGATGCGATATTTTCGTCAATGTAGACGATCTCGCCGGTTTCTTTGTTGAGATAATAAGTTATATCTTCCGCTTTCTCATGCATCGCCCGGATGATTTCATCAATATCTAGATCTACCATTTATAATCCTTTATTTAATTTCACACGGAATTTTTCGACAAATATATCAATTATGATAAGACAATGTCAATAGAAAAATTCAATAAAATTAATGAACAATTTTAAAATTCACTGAAGGGGATAACCTACAGACAGAAAAATTCTGTTGTTTTTATTGATAATCCCATTGCCTGCCGTAATACCGAACCCGGCTTCTATAGGCGCAAGTTTAGTATTAAATATGATCCCTGTATAGAACGAATTCAAAAATCTTCTGTAGTTCCATTTAATTTCCGGTTCATCAAACCAGAACGCGTTCAGGTAATATGCTGCAGAAAAATACAGATCAAATAGCGCCGAATCTTTTATAAGAAGATCGTAACGGTTCTTTATTCTAAAATACTGAATTACCGAATACTCCTCAAAAGAAGTTCCGGGGATAGTTTTTATCCCGCCGATCAGATATCTTTCATTAAATGGGACAAGATTATCGCCCGTACCTCCCGACACACCAAGTTCCACATTTAATTTTCTGAAAATATTTTTATATCCGGACAATTCCCACCATGTTTTCTGGAATTTCATCAGATCATCGAAATCATACATGCCGGTTTCAATATTCCATGAGAAATAAACGCCTTTGCTCGGTACGACATTATCGTTCCTGCTGTCCGCCAGGATCCTGAATATTCCGGACGTTCTCTCATTCGAGCTTGCACCGTTGTCTATGAATTCCTGTATGATCGTAAACATCCCCTGATAATTGTCGAAAATCTGGAACCCCAGATTTAGACCGGCTCCATATCTTTCTTCTTCATATCTGAGGTCATATAGCTGTTCATGATCCGTATCGTAAAAATTTCTTTCTTTGATCTGATAGTACGGCATTACTTCAAAAAAAAGAGTTGATCTTTTCATGAAAGGATTATAGTGAGAGATCTCAATTCTGTTAAAACTTTCACCGAAAGTAATACCAGCATAAATTTCTGCTCTTTTGCCGTAAACATTTTTATTGGCAACCTCAACGAGTCCGAGAAAACCTCTGTCTGTCTGATAATTTGCCCCTAATCTTATCAAGTGATACGGTTTTTCTTCAACGATGAAAGTTAATTCACATTTTTCCCGGTCCAATTCATAATTTACTTTATGAAAAAGTCCGGTACTATACAGATTATCTACCGAATTCTCCAAGTCATTAATATTTAAAGGTTTTTCAGTTGATACAGTAAGTTCTTCTCTAATGAATTTTTTTCTAGTGGAAGTATCACCCGTAATTCTTATACTTTTCAGACTGCCTTCCTTAATCAATAAAGTATCAGGTTCACCCTCAATATATGACACATCACAAAGCATATATCCTTGATTTCTATAAAATTTTCTCACTGCGGCAACAGCTTCCCTATCGTTCAGAATGCCGTTCAATTCTTTTATTATTTCATCTTTATCAAAAGAGCTGACGCCTGTGATTTGTGGAAGATGATCTATATTTGATATTATTTTTTGAGACTTATGCTCTTCATCTCCTACCAGCTTTCTTATCTCAGCGATCTTTTTATCTGTCTCAATATATCCGAGTCGTATCAGTGAATCAGGATCATTAAGTTCGGTTACCGAAACATCTTCAACATCCGGTCGTAATACAATGCCGGCGTTTTCCAGACTTTTCTCAATATTGGATTTTGTCATCAGAATTGATATCCTGTCTAAAAGCTCAATAAAATTATATTCTCTGGATTTGTATGGAGAATCATGAGTTGTATTCGATGCAATGACCACATCGCATTCATCAAGTACGCTTACAGGTATATTATCTGTCAACCCTCCGTCAAGCAGCATCATATCTTTATATCGAACAGGCTTAAAAAGACCGGGGAACGACATTGAACCGAGAATAATCAGAGGCAGATCCCCGTTTCTGAATACCACTTTCGAAGAATTCTGAATGTCGGAACAAACAATTCTGAGCTTGTATTTCAATTTATCAAAATCATTGCTGCAGTATTCAGAACTGTTCACAAATGATCTGATTTTCTTTAAAACCTTGTGCCCGTTATTCAAAGCATTCGGCAGCTGGATCCCGGATTCAGTGAGTTCGAGCTCAACTACTGTTCTGTCCGATGTTTTCTTAATATAATTCTCGGTCATATTCCTGTCGGGTTTATTAGTAAAGACCTCCTGACTGTCGGATTCTTTTATCATCTTCTCGATCTGATATGTATTATAGCCCAGGCAGTACAAACCGGCTATCATTGCTCCCATGCTTGATCCGGATATCATATAAGGTTCAATACCTTCTTCTTCCAATCTTCTGAGCACACCAATATGAGCAAAACCTCTTACGCCTCCGCCTGACAGAGCTATCCCGATCTTAGGATATTCCTGAGAATTTACTTCAACTTCATCCGGAACTGACGAATATAGCAAATTAATTAAGGTCAGTAATATTAAAACAATTATTCTGAACATAGGCGAAATATAATTATTACTTTCATTTTAAGCAATACTGCAAAATAGCGGGTTTGTTGTTGTCAAAGCTTCATTTTTTCTATATCTTACAAAAAAATCACGGCTGCAATGGAATATATCGAATTAAAAAATAAAAAGTTTCTTGTTCCCGAAATGTTTTCAGACAAGATCAGCAATTCCTCGTCTTTCAGCGTCTTCAAAAATCACGAGGTCGAGAATACAGGAAAAATTATAAAAGAACTTAAATCGGGACGTTTTATACTTTTAGAAAATACCGATCAAAGAACTGTAGATAATCTTTACAATATAATTCTGCGAAGGATCAATGAATTGATTTCATTTGACGATAACAACAGAATAAGATCGAAAAGTTTCTCCAGGAACAGAAGATCAGAATTCAGCAATGTCAAGAATGAGATACTGAACAGGCTTCTGATAATTGCAGAAAATAACAATGTAATTTCTTTCAAATCCGGAGATACTTCTATCAGGAATCTGATATCGTTCTGCGGGCAGGAAATATATAGCTATAAAAGTGAAGTTTATATTGTTCCGTACAAATTTTTAATAGAACTGGAAGAGTCGTTGAAATTAACTGCTCAAGTTAATTCTATCAATACCGGGATCTCTGCGGGAATTAATGTTCTGCTTCCAAAGTCACAGGAAACTACTGAACTGTTCAAAGCCGCGATGCTTTCTCAGGATGACAGATCTTCAAAAAAAATACTGGACATGGGATGCGGCTCCGGCGTTCTTACGGTCCTCTCCGACAGCATATACAGCAATTCGGAAATTCATTTTACGGATATTCTGCCTGAATCTATAGCATCCACTATCTATAATATAGAAAACATTACCGGAACAGGATTCGATTTTGATGATGAATTCATTTCATGTAAAACCGATTCGAATAAAATTATCTGCCGCAGGACCGGTGACCTGTTCGAGCATGTTGAAGACAAGTTCGATGCGATATTTTTCAATCCCCCATGGATAAACGCAGAAGCCAGGAACAGGTCTGAGAAAGCTTTGAACGACAAGGATCAGATAGTACTAAAAAGATTTTTAATACAGGCTAAGAACGCACTAAAACCAGGCGGTAGTATAATTTTATCATATTCAGATAACAGCGGTGAAAAGGCTGTAGCGAATCTTGACGCTCTCATATCGGAAAATAACTTCAATATATGTTTTGAAAAAGCTGAGAGAGTTCAGTCTTACCAGTCCGGCAGAAAGTGGATGAAGATATTAGTCAGGATACTGAAGAGGAAAGTAAATGAATAATAGAAAATTTTATTTTTTTCTGCTGATCCTTGCTATATTTTTGATGTGGTATATTGTAATACACCGCGATGAAGCGAAAATGGCATCGTTAATATCTCCTTTAGAACCTTCTGAAATACGACATGTTCTTTGGGGATATCCTGTTAAGGAAGGCGTGATGATATTTGAATATGAAGGTTATACTTCGGGATATGATACTTTAAGACTGAACCCTCTATGGATATCCTACAATCTGAAAAAAGAATACATTAAGGGCAGAAAATATCTGAATATAAGAAAATTCGCTCCGGACCCGTCACTTGATAAAAAACATACTGCGGCGGACAGCGATTTCAGGAACAGCGGATTTGACAGAGGACATCTCGCAAGGCAGTCAGATATGAAAGGCAGAAGCGAACAATGCGAACTTCAGTCACTCTATTTTACTAATATCTCACCTCAGAAACAGAACTTTAACCGTAAGACATGGAACAACCTTGAGATGTCCGTTGACAGACTTACAGAATATTTCGGACAGTCCTGGATAGTAACAGGTCCCTACTTCGATAACGACAGACAGTTAATTAAAAACCGGGTCGAGATCCCGGACGGATTTTACAAGATCGTACTCCTCGACACACAGGAAGGTATTTATCCTCTGGCTTTTGTTCTTGATATGGATGACTCGGGAACTGATATTGAAAAATACACAGTCTCGATCGACAGCGTCGAGAGCCTGACGGGGATAGATTTTTTCAGTGAGTTAAATGATCCTGATGAAGATGCCATTGAATCAAAAGTTCTGAAAGTTCCGTACCATTGGAAGAAATGATCAGTTTTCCTGCCCGGTGCTCATTTTATAATATCTATCATATCTTCGACCGCTTTTCCGATACCTGTAAAAACTGATCTGGCAATTATCGAATGTCCTATGTTCAGCTCCTCGATCTCTTCTATCTGGAGAATATCTTTTACATTATGATAATTAAGACCGTGACCGGCACTTACTCCAAGCCCGGATTTCTCTGCATATACTGCCGCTGCCCTTATCTTTTCGAACTCTTCGATAATCTCCGATTCGGTTTTCGCATTGGCGTAATGCCCGGTATGTATCTCGATCAGATCAGCTTCAATGGAGGAACACTGTTTGATCTGGGATATATCGGGATCAACGAAGATGGACACCTTGATACCTGCGCTTTTTAATCTGAATACTATATCCCTGAGATGGTCTTTTAGCGAGATCACATCAAGACCGCCCTCAGTTGTAAGTTCTTCCCTCTTTTCCGGTACGAGGGTCACCATATCCGGTCTGATCTTGGTCGCTATCCTAACCATTTCGTCATTTCCTGCCATTTCCAGATTCAAATGGCTGTTGACAGCTTCCCTTATACGTCTCAGATCTTCGTCATTTATATGCCTTCTGTCTTCGCGCAAATGACATACGATACCGTCAGCGCCGGCAAGGTCGCAAAGGATCGCCGCTGCTACAGGGTCCGGTTCGTAAGTCTTTCTCGCTTCTCTTAAAGTCGCGATGTGGTCAATATTAACACCCAGTCTCATTTTATCCTCCAGGATTATTACCCTCTATATAGAGCGTTCTTTTTCATACCGCCCTGATGAACTCCGCCGGGCTGCATCATTCTTTTGGCGGAAGGTCTTTCAAGCATGAACTGATACCACGATTCTCCAAAAGATTTCATCCTCATCTTTCTGTTGTTTTTCAGTTCCAGTATATTCGATTTTATCCTGTCGTCTGCTTCTTTCAGTTTTTTATTGCCTTCCTCGAGTATTTTAAGCGCATCCTCTTTTTTCCCGGTCTTTTCAAGGCAATATGCATATAGCGCCCATGCAAGACCTTCTTTCTTTCCGGAAGTAATTACGGTCTTAAAAGACTCTTCCATTTTGTTATAGTTCTTTTCGTTCATATATATCACTGCAAGCATACCTTTCGCTACCCAGTTCATTGATGAAGCTTTCATTAGTGATTCTCTGGCTTTCTCGTTGTCTTTCCTAATATAATGTATCATTCCGATCATGCCATATATCTGTCCGACTATGAAAGGACTTTTCTTCCCGAGTTCAAGTCCGCTTTCATAGATCCTTAGAGCGCGGTCGAAATTTTGGGAATATAAAGCTTTCTGAGCTTTCTGATTTAGTATCTCCAGTTCTTTTGAAGCCTTTCTTATAAGAATAATAAAAACTGCTGTTGCAAAAATGATCCCGATCAGTATAGAGAATGATAAATTATCTAAAAGATAATACATTCCCGCTGTTACGGCGATCAGGGTCAATATTGTTATCAGAATATTTCTCATTTATTTTGTCCTATTTGTGATATTTTTTGTTGTTTATAATGCTGTATGCTCTGTATATCTGCTCTGCCAGAAAAAACCTGATCATCTGGTGAGTGAAAGTCAGGGCTGAAAACGACAGTCTATGACTGCATACGTTTCTTAATTTATCACTGACACCTTCAGATCCCCCGATAATAAATACTATACCTAGTATTGATGAATCCCTCTTTGATCTTATCATCTCTGCGAACTCTTCCGATGTCGGACTGTTCCCTTTTATATCCATGAGAACAGTAAAATAACCTGCGGGAATATTCTTAATAAGCTTATCGCTTTCAGTATCCGCAGGATTTGATTTTTCATCTTCTTCTTTCAGATATAATTCATCAATTGACACATACGGGTTAAGAAGCTTTTTATACCTTTCGATTCCCTCGATAAGGTATTTATGCTTGGTCTTTCCTATACCCAGGAATAATATCTTCAATTTTCAAACTGCTCTTTTTCTTCCTTAACGATCTTTATTTTCTTTATCTCGTTACTGTTAAAAAAGTATTCGTAGAGTCTTATAATATCTTTAACATCTCGTTTTGAGAGAGTGCTGACAGCATAGAAAGACGGTGCTTTTTTACTGTTGTCTATTATCGGTAAAAGTTTATTTATCACTTCATGCCCTTTGTTTTTTTAGCGCCCTAAATATATGAAATCGGGTCGGGTTTCGCAAACTTAATTTTTTATTATAAAAAAAGCGGCCGAAGCCGCTTTTATATTGATCTGACCTGTTTTATTCTCCTGTGCTGACTTTCAGCCTGAGCTCTTCGTCTTCAGTTACATTCTTACCCAGACTTTCTAAAGAATCGGTTACGGTTTTGTCGTCGCTTTGGTCGTATTCTGATGCAACAGACATTCCGGAAGTACCTGGCTGGATCGAGTTACTATTATTTAAGTCAAGAATTCCTAGAGAACTGACATATATGAAAGCTATCACTATTGCAGCGATACCAGAAACGTAATATACCGCTCTTGAAAAAAATGGAATTGACCTGTCAGCTTCTTTTTCTGAACTTTCTGCATTTACCTGCTCGATCTGACGAATCTTCGACCAAAGCCTTTCATTAAAATCAGCAGATACGCTGACTTTAGATAAGGATCTGATTTTATCCGAAACAGATTTAATATCAGCTATAAGACTTTCGCAGTCCGAACAGCCGGCTAAGTGTCCGGATAATTCACTGTCCACAGTATCTGCAATAAAATCAATTTCAGTGTTCTCGTTTTTGATCATTTCTTCTATTCTGCTGCATTTGTTCATTTTATACTCCGGTCGCTTAAATTATTTATCTAATGTAGTCCGTTAAAGCATCCCTCAAATTCAGCCTTGCTCTGTTCAGCCTTGATTTCACCGTGCCTGTAGGAATATTAAGAAGCGCGGCGATCTCTTCGTAGCTCATTTCATCTATATCTCTGAGCATTACTATTTCACGGAACTTTTCTTCCAGACTGTCTATTGAACTCATGATAATATCTGAAAGTTCATTTTTCATTACATCACCGTCTGTTGATGAGTGTTTATCCTTTATTTCGTAATCATTTTCTCCGTCTTTACCTGTTATTGAGAACGAATTCATCTTCCCTGACCTTGAAAGGGCTGTTTTGGCAAGATTAATCGCAATTGTATAGATCCATGTCGATACTTTTGCTATTTCTTTATACTTATCTTTATTCAGATAAACCCTTACAAATGTATCCTGGACAATATCCTCTGCCGATTCTCTGTCTTTCATATAATAAAATATATGATTCATAAGTTTATTCTTGTACCTTTCGACCAGCTCGGAATAAGAATTCTCATCACCGTTCTGGAATCTCAGCATCAGATCTTCATCTGAAAGTCTTTTTAGATTTTCCATGCTCATTTCCTGCTCTTTCCAGCAATTAAACTAATTATTATTTATTTTGTTCTGTAGAATCATTTACATAGTCAGGTTTTTGATAAGTCAAATAAAAAATTGTTGTAAGAATTATTTCTGCGAATGAAATTATTATCCTGTGAATCCAAGGAAGTACCAGTGCGTATTCAAGAGGTATAAAACCGCTTAACCAGAAAGACATAGCTCCCTCTCTTACTCCAATTCCCCCGGGAGCGAAAAAAGCAATAAGTCCCAGCGTCCAGCTGATAGGGAGTATAAACAACACTTCAGGATTTCTTATTATCGACAAGCTGGTATATGAATTTACTAATATTATGAAAGTAAAACTCATCAAGACCCAGTTCACCGTTTGAAAAAGAATGAAGAGAATATAATTTCTTTTTGACAGAGAATTATCAATTTTTTCTCTATTGAATTTCGATAAGAAATAATTCGATGATCTTAGAAAGAACGAAGGGAACCAAAGTACAAAAAAGAATACCGCTGTAAGAATTATAGTTATATGATATGTATTTGGAAACCGTCCTCCACTGCTTTTTATAAAAAGAAGAGAAAGTCCCATTAAAAGACCCAATCCGTTTGAGGCTATTTGGGAATAGAGTACACTCTGAACAGCCTTGTTTTTTGATACGCCTTCAGCCGCTGAGAAATAAACTAGTCCCGCTAGCTGAAGAACTTTACCCGGAATATATCTGCCAAGATTTGAGACAAACCATATTTTCAAAGCAGGAAGGGTGTTGATCTTCCCTCCAAGTGATCCGATAAGGAATTTCCACACAAAAACCGGATAAATTAGAGATATGAATACTGTGAGGACTGCCATGAACATATATACAGGATCATAACTGCTGAAATCAGTATCTTTTAGCTTGTCAATATTTCCGCTTATATTGCTTATGACGAACCATATTACGGCGCTAAACAATAATATCTTTATTATTCCTGTTAAATATTTCAGATGCCTTTTGTCTGTCATTTAAACCTCTATCACGCAGGAAATCAAATATAATTAAAAAATCATAGTTACGCTATTTAAAAAACATTAAAGTATTCAGAGTGTTTACACCTTGACAAACATGTTTTTTTTAATTTTATTTATGAAAAATCCGGGATTTATTTTTATGATCAAATTCGGCTTAATTGGATGTGGAAGGATATCTGAGAATCATTTCAGAGCTGTAGAGCAGGTGCAGGATGCGGAAATAATTACATGCTGCGATATTGACGTTGCCAGAGCAAGAAGCAAAGCTCAAGAATTTCGTATCAGCTCGTTTTATGAAAACTATGAAGAAATGATAGATAAAGAACAGATAGATGCTGTTATTGTTTGCACGCCAAGCGGTCTCCATCCTGAAATAGGAATAGCATCAGCTTCAAGAAAATTGCATGTTGTAACCGAAAAACCTATGGCGACTGATCTTGAATCGGCTGACAAGCTTATTCAGACATGTGATAAAAATGACGTCAAATTATTCGTTGTCAAGCAAAACCGGCTTAACTCAACAATGAAGCTTTTAAAAAGTGCTATAGTAAAAAACAGATTTGGGAAAATTTATACAGTACAATCCAATGTATTCTGGCAGAGACCCCAATCTTATTATGATCAGGCAAAATGGAGAGGTACCTGGGAATTTGACGGTGGCGCGTTTATGAACCAGGCAAGCCATTATGTTGATGCATTATATTGGTTAATCGGTCCGGTTGATCATGTTATGGCAGAAACTGCAACAATGGCAAGAAAAATAGAAACTGAAGATACCGGATCAGCGATATTAAAATTCAGGAACGGCGTAATAGGTACGCTTAATGTCACGCTGCTTGTATATCCTAAAAATCTTGAAGGCTCCATAACTGTACTTGGTGAAAAAGGGACAGTCAAGTTGGGAGGTATTGCTGTAAATAAAATCGAGAAATGGGAATTCGATGAGTTCGACGAAGACGATACCTCTGTTTTTGATTCAAGCTACCAGACACCAAATGTTTACGGATACGGGCATCTTCAATATTACTACAACGTCATCAAAGCTCTGAAAGGTGAAATTGAACCAGATATAGATGGAAGGGACGGAAGGAAATCACTTGAAATTATTAAGGCTATATATTTATCCGCAAAAGAAGGTAAAAAAATCGCACTGCCCTTAAAATAATTTATTTTTAAATATCTTTTTCTTTGACTTCGTCCTTTAAAATTGTTGTATTTTGTTTCATTTTCCTTATTTCGGCAAGCAATTCATCCTGATTGAAAATATTGTGCTTAAGAAGCACTTGGATCAAAGCTTCGATCGTGATCGTATTAGTAAGTGACAGTTTCTCTAACGAAAGATCTATTTTGGGCTCCATGGCATCTTTTTTCTTGAACGACAGCATTTTTTCTCCGGAATTTATAATTTGATTATTTAGTCATGTTATGCTATATTAGCTGTCCGGAATATATGAAAGCTGGTAAATTATGGCAAGATTTTTATTTCTGATACTCATTTCCGCAATGATGTTTTCCTGTTCCGATATATTCTCGACAAGAGATCCGGAAGATCCGGAAGGTAATACAGGAAATAATTTAAACGAATCAGTTTCAGAACTTCAGATAAATTTCAAAACTTCTTTACTTGGTCTGGACCCTTACCTTTATGAATCTTTATTTATCAACCAGATCATATCAGAATATAGCTATACTTATATTTGTGAAGCATATGACACTGAAGCATCAATCTTCCGGGACTGGACAATAGAAAATGAAAAAAAATTTCTGACCGGTCTTAAAGTTTCGGAATACTCGATATCAGATATTCAATTCGTAAGCGGACCTGTCGACGAGACTGCTGATTCAACTTCTCTTGATATAGAATATTCTATGAAAATAACTACACCTGCAAATGAGTTTTCAGTTAACGGCAGTTTTATATTCGATCTGATCAAGGTCGACGGACATTTCTGGTATATCAGGAAATGGAGGGATATTTCTTCTCAGGATCAGACGAGCTTCAGCAAGCTGAAAGAACCTTACGCTTTCTGATAATGAATTACCATACAAATAAGTTGACAAAACCGAGTGGTTTTTTTATATTCGATACTCTTTAAAATAGACTATTGCTCCCGTAGCTCAGTGGATAGAGCAGTGGTTTCCTAAACCATTGGTCGGAGGTTCAACTCCTCTCGGGAGTACAAAACGAGCGAGGGAGTAAACCTTGTAAAGGCAACTCCTCTCGGGAGTACAAAGCTATAACTTTTGCATCAAACAGGAGACGGATATGAATATCAAGTACAAAAGAAAACCTGAAAACGAAGAAATGATGGCGGTATATGAGTTCTTCAAAAAATACAGGAACCATATAATGTCGGCTCTGGTTATTATTGCCGTGACGATCTTAGCCGTAAATTTTTATTCATCAAATAAACTCAAGAACGAAAAAATATCAGCTGACAAACTTTTTGAAATCAATAAGGCTTTTCAAAACGGAGAGGATGACACTGTAATATCAAAAGGATCAGAATATATAGACAAATACTCAGGATATGACTCTGCAGGAGATATCCTGATACTTATCGCAAAATCCTACATGAAGAAAAATGATACTGACGGAGCTGTTTCTGTTCTTGAGAAAAATATTTCTCTTACATCAAATGAGACATTTAAATTTTCTGTATTGAACCTTCTCGGAGGTCTTTATATGGATAAATGGCTTGCTGAAAAAAATCCTGATCTGGCAGAAAAAGCCGGTGATTATTACATGAAAGCGGCAACTGCTGACAGAGAATTACACAAGGACAGAACATTATACTATGCAGGCAATTGCTATTTACAGGCGGGAAAAATAGAAAAAGCAAAGAAAACTCTTAAGTCTTTGTACGACCGTTCAAGAGATCTGGAATATAAATTAAGAGAACAGGTTAAATATCTTTACGAAAACCTTGACTGATAATACCTTATCAGGTAACGGGCAGATAAATTCTGCCCGTTTTTACTTGAATGATAAACCTAACATCAATCTGGCTGTTGTTTTTTCTTTTTTATTTTCGAGCGTGCTTTTTTTTACATTTACACATTCCGTTTTACCGGCAATAATTTTTCTGTCTGTTAATACAGCTGCCGCTTTCTTTAAGAAAAATATATATTACAAGATTCTTATCCCTGTATGGAATTACAGGATATTCCTTCTTTTCTCATTCTTATTTTCATTTTTGATGTCACATGATTTATTATCGTCTTCAAGACTATCTCTAAAATTCATTGTACTAATTTCCTTAAGCATATGGATGAATTACTTAATAGATTTTAAAGAGTTGCTCTTTATAATAGATAAAATGGGTACAAAAGTACTCCCTGCGTTTATTCAACTCCATTTTATAAAAACCGTAAAATCTTTACTGCTGAGTATCGAATACACCCTAGAAATGATTTCTCATATCAGGGATCATAAGAACATAAAAACGACGATGTCCGCAGATAAATCTTTTATCCGCAAAAATACTGAAATCTTTCTTTTACAATTCAACTTGGCTTTCAGTAAAGCCCGTGATCTCGAGATCAGGGATTTGAACTCTGAACATACTCATCAATATTCTTCCGCCGGTTATCAGCTAAGCAGATCTGATATTGCAGGAATTATATTATCATTGACCATTGTATTTCTTATCCCGTTCTCATCATGAACATAATGCTGAAAATACAATATGACGGAACGAATTTTTTCGGTTCTCAGATACAACCGGCAGGACGAACTGTTCAGGGAGAACTCGAATCTGTTCTTAATCAAATGTACTCAGCCAGGATTGTCACTGTCTTTTCTGGCAGAACTGATTCGGGAGTACACGCCAGAGAGCAGGTAGTGAATTTTCATATACCCGAAAGTAAAATTCCGCCGGAAAAGATATTTCATCCTCTGAATAGCCTTCTGCCCAACGATATACTTGTGATTTCTTCAGAAAAAGCTGATGATGATTTTAATTCCAGATACAGTGCAAAAATGAGGACATACAGATATTTTTTCGGAAGGGAGCATAACCTTTTCAGAGAGAAGTATTCCCTCATATGTCCGTACGATATAAAGATCGAAGAACTCAACACTGCCGCTCATATTCTTATCGGCAAGAAAGATTTTCAGTCTTTCTGTTCATCGAATGCAGAAGTCAACAATTATATTTGCAATGTAAAGAAAATACTATTCTTCAAATATAATGACGAAGTTGTTATGGAGATTACAGCTGACAGGTATCTTCAGAACATGGTCAGGATCATCGTATCTGTATTCCTTGAATTTAACAGAGGAAAAATATCACAAAATGATATCTTGAACATTTTAGAAAAAAAAGACAGGCGGTCAGCACCCAAGACTATATCTCCTAAAGGCCTGTTCTTGTGGAAAGTCGATTATTGATCAGTAAAAATCACAGGCATAAGTGTCAAAGGTTTATTGCCGTATAACATGATCATTCTGATATTTTCAATTTCGTCTGCAAAATAACCACTGTCTTTAAACGGAGTTTTGACAGCAGTCTCCATTCCTTCGGTACTGAATATCTTTTCAGAAAAAGACCTGTTCTCAGGGAACCCGATAATATCATAATTCTCAATACCGGCTAACCTCGCCGCTTCTTCTATTGCAGAATTAATACCGCCGATATCATCGACAAGCCCGTTCTCTTTCGCCTGTCTTCCTGTCCATATCTGTCCCTGAGCGATCTGTTCAAGGCTGTCTGGATCAATGTTCCTTCCTGAAGATACTCTTCCCTTGAATTCTATATATACTCTCTCCATCGCTTTTCTCATTATTTCGCTGTCTTCTGCCGATTTTTCTTTTGTCAGATCAAAAATATCCGAATATTTTCCGCGTACTATTTTTTCGTTGTTGATCCCGATAGAATCAAGCATTTTTTTAAAATTGGGGATCATTGAAACTACGCCTATCGATCCGGTGACAGTATACGGATCCGCGAATATCCTGCTTCCGTGACAGGATATATAATATCCTCCCGAAGCTGCGATCGAACCCATTGAAACGACAACAGGCATATCACCCTTCAGATTGATGATCTGTCTGAGAATCTTCTCAGATGCCAGAGCTGATCCTCCCGGCGAATTAACCCTTAGTACAACTGCCTTGATCTTATCGTCTTTTCTTATCTTTTTCAATATTCTGTCGAACTTGACAGGATTAATTACCGGCTCTGAAAACGCTGTCTCCTCATCAGAATCGACAATATTTCCTTCCGCATATATGACGGCAACTCTTTCCGTATTATCATACGTTCTTTCTCGACTGTAATCTTCCAACCTCACCAACTGCTTTTCACCGATCATCCTCTCTGACAACATCTTATCGTACGGGAGTAAACGGTCTACAAGATCCATCTCCAGGGCTTCCTCTAGAGTAATTAATACTATTTCACCGTTCATCACCTTTTTAAAAACTTCAGCTTTCTCCAATTTTCTTTTTTCAGAAACGGTACCGGTAAAGAGATCAAGCCTGTCATCAATTATCCTTTCAATACTTGTTCTGAACTGATCGGACATTTTATCCCTTGTAAAATTCTCACCCGATCCTTTGTATTCACCGATATGAATAACCTCAACATTCATTCCTATCTTATCACCTATATCTTTGAAATACGGTACGCTTACGCTCATTCCGTTAAGAAGAATAGTAGCAGAAACTGAAGGATCGGCAATTATTTCGTCTGCTGAAAGCGCGGCCAGGTAATTACCTTTATCGAACCCGCTTCCGTAAGCTATGATCTCTTTATTATTTTCCCGGAATTTATTAAGAACATCTGAAAGTTCATGAGTATGCTCAAACGAAAGTTCCCAGTTGTCCAGGTCCAAAATAACACCTTTTATCCTTCTGTCTTCTGAAGCAAAACTTACTTTCTGGAGAACTTCACCGAAAATTTGTTTCTTTCTGCTCAGATCACCAGGTGTAAAATCTTCAATATCAATAATTTCAGATGGAGCTTCTAAAATATCAGAAGAAAAACTCAGTACCAAATATGACTCGTAAGGGATTGTTACATTTTTAAAATTTTCATATGATAATTTAGCGACAAAAGCCATTATAAAAAATATCAGAACAGCAAAAACTATAATGACTGTGAAAATAGTTTTGAAAAGCCACTTCAATGCATCACTTAATGTTCCCAAAAAGCCCTCCTATTCTACTGTGAAATATTCAGGTAATTGATCTCACCACTCTTTATATTGATGAAATCAGGCAGTATTCTGTAAGTAACTTTATTATATTCCAGCATATCTCTGAAAACCAGTATTTTTGAAAGTGAAATACTTTTTAGAGAGAATATTATACTGTTAACCTGCTCTATTTTTATTATTTCTCTTATATTATCTATATTACCTAATACCGCATATTTATCTATACTTTTGCCAAGGTATTCCTGACCTGTGTCAACATACCCGATTATACTTTTTCCTTCGTTAGCCAGAATATTGTCATATCCGGTCAGTTCACTTGAAACATCATCTATACCTACAATAAGCGTTTTATCCAGGAAAAATCGTATCCTTCTTAACAGAATATATCTCCAGACGAACATTAGGCCTGTTGTAATTGCCAGCATAACTGCAAGGATTACTCTGGAATAAGCAAAGATCTTCATAAAATAAGTTATGCTCATCGATAAAAGAATAAAATAGCTTACTGAAAATATAAATTTCTTATATGAGAACTTAAACTCGCCGTAGAGTTTTGAGAAATAGAAGATCAGAAGAAGTATCAGGATATAAATAAGTGAGACTCCGATATACATATCGAAGCTGATCGTGGACTTGCTTTCCGCATCGATTTTATCAAGAAATATTAGCACGGGCCTGTAGAACAGCAGTGCCGCCCATAATCCTGTTACATATGACAGAATATCAATTATCGGTAAAAGGTACATTCTGAATATTATCTTTCCTATCGAAACAAGAAAGGAGAACATAATGGCAATGTCAAGAATGAACTTAAAAAATAAAGAATATTTCGATGTATAGTTTTTCTTTACGAATATCTTCATTGAATCAAAGAAATATTTCCTTAACTTTATTTTATCTTTCTTGGAGCTCTGTCCCCTGTAATGAACAATTTCAGAAATCGGTACATATTCTATCTTATAACCTTGCCGTTTTATCTGATAGCAGAAATCAATATCCTCGCCGTACATAAAATAATCTTCCGGCATTAATATCCCTTCGTCTATGATATTTCTTCTTAAAAGCATGAATGAACCTGATACGGCATCAACTTCAGCTATCCTGTCGTCTTCCAGATATAGAAGGTTGTAGCTTGAGAACAGTCTCGAATTCGGGAACAGTTTGCTCAAACCGGAAAGATGACAGAAAGAATTCCATATGGTCGGGAAAGATCTGTGACAAGAGGCGTCCAAAGTTCCCTCCGGACCTATGATCTTACAAGTTACAAGACCGGTTTTTTCATTCTTCTTAAGATATTCTACAAGCAGATTGACGGATTTCTCTTTTACGATGGTATCGGGATTGAGGATCAGTACATAATCACCTTTCGCTATCTTAAGTCCCTGATTATTCGCTTTCGCGAAACCGAGATTCGAATCATTGTAAATATAGTTTATATCATTGAACTTTGAAAGAATATGCTCTCTGCTTCCGTCTCTGGAAGCATTGTCGATAATTATGATTTCATAACTGAGATTGCGGACAGTATCTTTCAAAGATCTGATAGTGTTCTCTAGGAAATATTTAACGTTATAATTGACTATTACAACAGAAAGGTCCATTTAAGAATCCGTTTATTTCTTCCCGAAAATATAAGGAAATCTAAGCTTCCATACCATTAATATAGCTTCTCTGACAATCGCCTTACCCATCTTGGAATTACCGTCCACTCTGTCTGTAAAAATTATAGGCATTTCCTTGATCCTGAAATCTTTTTTCCAGGTTCTGAAGTGCATTTCGATCTGAAAAGAATAGCCGTTTGAATGAATATTGTCAAGGTCTATTGATTCTATTACTTTTCTTCTGAAACATTTGAAACCTGAAGTCGCATCTTTTAAAGGCATTCCTGTAATTATTCTTGTATAAAAAGAAGCACCAATGCTCAGAAGCAACCTTTTCAACGGCCAGTTAACCACATTTACACCCTGAATATACCTTGAACCGATCACCAGATCATAATTTTTTATCTCTTTCAACAGCCTTGAAACATCTTTCGGGTCATGTGAAAAATCGCAGTCCATCTCAATGATCAGATCATAATCCCTTTCCAGCGCGTATCTGAATCCTTCAATATATGCAGTTCCAAGCCCCAGTTTTCCGGAACGTTCTACCAGATGAACATTTTTATTATTTATAGAAATTTCTTTAACTTTAGTGCCGGTGCCGTCAGGTGAATTATCATCTACAATGAGAACATCAGGAGCTTCCGGTAATCCTGTAACAGTGCTTATCATTTTTTCAACGTTCTCGATTTCGTTGTATGTTGGAATAATCACTAAGGTCTTTTCAGATCTTACATCCTTTTCTTTTGAACTCAATCAATTTCTCCTTAAAATTATTATCCGATAAAGCCAGTATCTGCACCGCAGTAATTGCCGCATTCTTTGCTCCGGCATTGCCTACTGACAAAGTCGGTACAGGAACACCGGCCGGCATCTGAACCATCGAAAGCAGAGCATCGAGCCCGTCCATGATACCTCCTTTCATAGGTACTCCAAGAACAGGAAGTACCGTATGAGCCGCTACGACCCCGCCGAGATGAGCCGCCATACCGGCTGCTGTTATGATCACTTTTATTCCTCTTTTGTCAGCATTCCGTGCGAACTCAGCCACTTCATCAGGATTTCTGTGCGCCGATAATATCTTTATTTCATATTCGGTTCCGAAATAATTAAGATAGTCCTCACAGTTCTTCATTGTTTCAGAATCACTGGGACTTCCCATAATTATTGCTACTTCAGGCATCTTTCCTCCATGTTCCATATATGTTATTTTACTTATTTTTTCAGCGTTATATTATAAATCTCCTGAATGAGAAAGTTCAATAATAAAAAATTAATCCGACTTATGCAAATAAAATGCACTGAATTTTATGAGAATTTTTTATGATATATTTCATTTCTTTTAAGAATATGTTTGCTTATAATTAATAAAATTGAAAAAGTGGAGAAAACTGTAAGTGAAAACTATATTAAAAGTGGTATTATTAACAGGATTGTTAGGTAATTATATTTGGGGAACGACGATTGACGATCCTGTCGGAATAGGCAGGATAAGTTTTTTGTCCGCAGAATGGGATAATGCCTACAATATTGATATATCAAGAAATACGATCTCAGAACATATTTCAAGAAACGAAGCTACGGTCCTTTTTATGTTCTATGCATGTATGTCCTGAACAGGATTAGCGATACTGCCGGAGGCAGTCAATCTTCAGAAGGCATTAAGATCGCAAAAAAACAACCTCCAGTATTTCACTGTTGGAGGTTCTACAAATATTTCACGATACGAAGAGCTGCTTGAATTTAAGATCATTAATGACCTCTATTTCCCTTTATCAACTTTTTTTGAACTCGGATACCTTTATACAGATTATTTCCCGAATACATTCACTTTCATTGGTAAATACAATCATATAATCGGCACTCTGGATGCGGACGCGTCAGTTGAAGACATCGAGATAATGCTGAACAGAACTGCCTGTACTTTCAATGATATTTATGCCTTGAAATTCAATGACAGGCTATTACTTACCGACACAACAGAAACGATCAATCTGAACGAAATATTTTATATCGGAGATATATCGAATGTTGAGTTTCAGATCAAGGAACAGGATAATCTGATTCCTGTTGTATCAGAGATAGATGGCAGTAAGCTTATTTTAAATAAAACTGACTTTCCGGGTTACGCCAGACTTAAAATTATAGCCAAACCTAAAGATAAGAAATATTATTGCCAGTTCGACCTTGAGATAATTAATCCGGGGTCTATGTATGAAGATTTTGAATATTCTGATTTCAGCGAATCATCTTTACCGTGGATAAACGATCAGCGCGAGCCCTGGTATGTAACAAACGAAGCTTCTTATCTCGGATCTTCATCATTACGGTCAGGAAATATCCTGCCCGGTCAATCATCTTCTGTCGGCTTTGATCTTGATCTGAAAGAGCCCGGCACTTTAGTTTTTGCTTATAAAACATCTACTAGACCTTATTTTGACAGGCTGATATTTTCAATAGACGGGCTGATTATTTCGGATCTTGAAAGTCCGTATCTCTGGTCTGACATGAACGATTGGAGAGTTCTTTCTTACAGCATACGTGCGGGAGAAAGATCAATAAAATGGGAATATAAAAAAGATGTTTATGACCCGATGAATGAAGATGCTGTATGGATTGATGCTGTAGTAATACCTGATAAATTTAATA
This sequence comes from Candidatus Delongbacteria bacterium, assembly GCA_003252515.1. Taxonomy (GTDB): domain Bacteria; phylum UBA4055; class UBA4055; order UBA4055; family UBA4055; genus UBA4055. The sequence goes on from QKDR01000143.1 coordinate 25,760, forward strand.
AGAACAGTATCTCAGCTGTTAACGACAAATCTTTATTATATGCGCATCCGAACCCGTTCAATCCTGTTACGGAGATCACATTTGAGCTGCCTGACAAAATCCATTCTGAACTTATAATCTTTGATTCAAAGGGAAGAGAGGTCGAAAAATTATTTAGCGGAGACCTTGAGAAGGGTAAATATAATTTCAGCTTTAACGGAAGCAGATATTCAAGCGGTTTATATTATTCCGTCTTAAAATACGGGAACAAAGTTCTGACGAATAAATTAATTCTGACTAAATAGATTTCATCAGATAATCATTAAAGTTCTTCCCTAATTCCGTATACAGATCATACAGCTTTTTAACACTTGCCTTTTCCACCCACTCATCCGCTCTATGTGAATTCCATCCTACAGGACCGCAGATGATAACAGGGATTTCAGGATTATAACGTCTGAACACATTCTCATCCGCAACTGAATATCCCATATTATAGTTTCTGAATCTTCCGACCTTGTTGACACATTCTCTTACATAATTTGTAAACCGATCGTTCGAAGGTGTAAGATATGCTTCGCTGTAAGGTGTCGGTCTGTCCTTTAATCTAATACCTGCTTTCTTTACATTGCCTTCGATAGTCACCGGTTTCAGAATTTTCTTTTTATACAATCCGGCAATAAAATGTTTTAGAGTTCCCCTCAGTTTTCCAATATTCGTTAGTGGTGTAAAAGTACAGTCTATTACGATTCTTCCCGATGACGGTATGGAAAGGCTTTCGTTACCGCAGTCAATTTTAGAGATGAACATGGATCCTTCAATCTCGTCGACAGCAAATTTATCAGGAACTTCTTCTGAATTGAATCTGAAAACATCTCTATAGTCTTTCCTGAACTTCTCGAACTCAACGCAGAATTTCGAAGCCTCAACTGCGGCATTAATAAAAGTCGGGTGTCCTGAAATGGCTCCGTGCCCGCCCGTTCCGAAGAAATCCAGCTCGAACTCACAGCGTCCCAATCTTCCTATTCCTATTGTACCGTATCCGTAGAATTTATTGGGACCGTCCCCGATCTCAGGAACTACGACCGCTTTAACATCATCCATAAATGTGTTTTGTGCCAAAACGTTAGCACCTAGAGAATAAAATTCCTCATCTGCTCCGAATGCCACTTTGATCTTATAGCCTACAGGATCAATATTTTTAAAAGCCGTACTGATGACAGCAAGACCCGCCTTCATATCGTTTGACCCAAGACCCAAAATGACCTCCCTGTTCTTACCCTGAAAATTTACTTTACCGGCCTTTGGGGTAAGAGCGCTTTTCTTTGACTTCCATGGTTGTGACGATACTGTATCGGAATGTCCGTAAAAAAGTATTGAATTATCACCCGATCCTTTCTCTCCAAGTATATTATAGTACTTCTTACCGTTTAGATCTTCGTGAACGAATTGTTTCTCTACTTTAAATCCTGCTTCTTTCAGCTTTTGAGATAAGATATTATTGATCTTCGTTTCATTTCCTGAGAGATAATATTTTCTATTCTTCTTACCTATCTTGAACGGATTTCTGGAATCTGTCTTGATAAGCTCCTCTAGCACTTCTATAACTTCATTTCCGGCCATAAACCCTCTCCTTCGAATATCTATTCCTGTATTATATAAAAAATGTCATTGTTTTAACAGCGAAATATGGTTTTATTTCGGATCGTAAATTTAAGAAAGGTACGACAAGTGGAAAATTCAACCGGTCAGGAAATTACGAAAAAGAAGTTTGACTATCCTACAGTATTAACGGTTTCAGTTTCACATCTGATCTCAGATATGTATTCGGCATTTCTGGCACCTGTTCTGCCTCTGCTTATAACAGGCCTCGGCATTTCAAAATTTCAGGCCGGCATGCTTGATTTCGCCAGAAAGATCCCGTCTCTGCTCAATCCGCTTTTCGGAATGATCGCAGACCGTCTGGACGCAAAATACTTTCTTATATTAGGCTCCATAATAATCACTGTATCGATGAGCCTTCTGGGACTTGTAGGCGACTTTCCTACGTTGTTCATACTTATCTTCATAGCCGGCATAGGCACCAGTATCTATCATGTTCCCGGTCCGGTCATAATCAAAAAAGTTGCTCCGGAAAGACTCGGTCTCGGAATGAGCTTTTACATGCTTGGAGGCGAATTCGCGAGGACAATGGGACCGCTCGTTATCTTATCTTCCATCAGTATGTGGACATTTGAAGGAAGCTGGAAGGTAATGCCTCTTGGCCTTGCTGTCGCGGTTTTTCTATATTTTAAGGTCAGGAAGATCGAAGTGCACAAGAAAAATACGAACGGGAACGCTAGACTCCGTGATTATAAAAAATATATTCGGTTCTTCATCATCATAACAGGAATAGTCGTATTCAGATCAGGTATGCATTCAGCTCTTACATTATATCTTCCGACGTACATGACCTCAAAAGGCAATTCGTTGTGGCTGTCAGGGATCTCGCTTTCAATTCTGCAGTTCGCGGGAGCAGCCGGTACTTTCACGATAGGGAATCTTTCTGACAGGATCGGCAGAAAAAAAACACTTCTTATACTTTCCGTGCTCAATCCGCTGCTTATGCTCGCATTTATTTATTCGTCCGGGATATTACTTTTTCCGGTCCTTATACTTGCCGGATTCATACTTTTCGGCAGCAATCCAATAATTCTGGCTCTTGTTCAGGAAAGAGATTCTGAAAATCTGTCTTTTCTGAACGGTACATATATGACCATAAGCTTTGTGGGAAGTTCCGCAATGGTGCTGACAGTGGGTTATTTATCCGACATTTTCGGCCTTGATGCCACTTATCTGACTACCGTATTCCTTTCCGTCGCTGTCATACCTTTTGTTTTGATGCTCAGAACTAAATAAAAAGAGCGTAAGTTCGTTCTTAGTCGTAAAAACAATATCTTTATTTGATCAGAACCATTTTCCTGCTTACAGTATTATCTCCTGATTCTAAAATTTTTGCTAAAACTATATTATTACGTATTTAAAGTCAATTCTAAAAATCATCCGGCAATAATTAAAGGATAAATTTCTTGACTTAAAAAAACACAGGAATTATATTTCAACCGATTTAAAATAACCAACAATCAAGGAGAATAAAATGTCGGTAGAACAAAGGGTAAAAGAAATCATAATGGACGAACTTGGCGTTGACGAAGCAGCAGTAGTTCCCGGAGCATCTTTCATCAATGACCTGGGTGCGGACTCCCTCGCGACAGTAGAACTTGTAATGAAATTCGAAGACGAGTTCGATATAAAGATCGAAGAGGAAGACGCGGAGAAGATCACTACAGTCGGATCGGCCGTTGATTTCATCAAAAAGCAGCTCGGCGAGTAATTGTTCATATAAATAAATGAAAAGTAAGGGAATGAATTTTCCCTTATTTTTTATCACTCCGAAGATTAATTAAAAATGAGTAAATTTATGAAAAGAAGGGTTGTGGTTACTGGAATGGGCGTTTTTTCAACGCTCGGAACAGATGTTGAGGAGTTCTACAATAACCTGCTTAACGGAGTATCGGGAATATCTTCGATCGAAAGGTTCGACACTTCCGAGATATCCGTTAAAATAGCGGGAGAGATCAAGAACTATGATCCCGAAAAATATTTTGAGAAGAACGAGGCTAAAAGGCTCGACAGGTTCACACAATATGCCCTGATCGCGGCAGAAAGCGCTATGAAAGATTCAGGTCTTGATCTGGACTCAATAGACAGGAACAGGTTCGCGGTTATAACTGCATCAGGTATCGGCGGAATGGAGACATGGCAGTCAAACCATAAGATACTTCTTGAAAAAGGCCCGCGCCGCGTAAGCCCTTTATTCATACCTATGATGATCTCGGATATCGCCGCCGGCAGGATCTCGATGAAATGGGATCTGAAGGGCCCGAACTTCTCCACTACATCCGCCTGTTCATCATCCGGACACGCTATCGGTACTTCGTACAGGACAATACAGTACGGCGACGCTGATTTCGCTATCTGCGGAGGAGCCGAGGCAGTCATCACCGACCTCGCGATCGCCGGATTCGCCAACATGAAAGCGCTGTCTACAAGGAATGACGAACCTCAGAAAGCAAGCAGACCTTTTGATAAAGACAGGGACGGCTTCGTTATGGGAGAAGGTTCCGGTATGCTGATTCTGGAAGAATATGAACATGCAGTCAAAAGAGGCGCGAGAATATACGCAGAGATCGCGGGTATCGGTTTTTCGGGTGACGCGAAAGACATAGTGGCTCCGGACCCCGAAGGCGACGGAGCTAAAAGAGCTATGCTCGCAGCTGTTGCCGATGCCGGAATAAAACCTGAGGATATCGATCATATAAACACACACGGTACTTCCACACCTACCGGAGACATTCCCGAGACTCTGGCAATAAAAAAGGCTTTCGGAGATCACGCATATAAGATCGCTATTAATTCTACTAAATCAATGATAGGGCATCTTTTGGGTGCGGCTGGAGCTGTAGAGCTCATCGGTACTATTAAGGCCGTTCAGACAAACACAGTTCATCCTACCGTTAATCTTGACAATCCGGAGCTTCCGGTATGCGATCTCGATTATACTCCGAACAAGTCCGTAAAACGAACAGTTAATTATGCGCTCAGCAACACTTTCGGTTTCGGAGGACACAACGCCTCAATACTCGTAAAAAAGTTTGAAGGCTAGATTGTTCCGTAGATTTTTACAACGATTTTTCAGCAAAGACCTGAATATACCTCAGAAACTCCTTGATAACATCAGGGAGCTTGAGAATTTTCTGCGTTATTCATTTACTGACAAACACCTGCTTCTTCAGGCGCTTAAACACAGATCATACGTCGCGGGAAGCGGCGAAAGCAGAAAAGAATCTAACGAAAGACTTGAATTTCTGGGCGATTCGGTACTTAACTTTATTGTGGGTAAACATTTTTATGAACAATACAGTGAAAAACAGGAAGGCGAACTGACCAAAATGAGATCTGTACTCGTTTCAGGAGGGAATCTGAGCGATACAGCAAGAGAGATCGGTCTCGGCAGATTTATTCTTATAGGGGAATTCGAGGAAAGATCGGGCGGCAGAGATAAGGACTCTATCCTCGAGGACTGCATGGAAGCCCTTATCGGTGCGGTCTATCTGGACGGCGGAATTGAAAGAACATCAAAACTGATAGAACGGATCATTCTTGTAAAAGCGGTTGAAAAATTCGGCAGTAAAAAATATTCGAACTACAAATCGGAACTGCTTGAACTTGTTCAGTCGTACGGATTTTCCCCGCCCACTTACGAGACGGTTAATACTGAAGGTCCGGAACACGAGAAGACATTTACAGTGAACGTTCTTATAAACGGCAATATCATTGCTGAAGGTATCGCTAATTCAAAGAAGAAAGCCGAACAGGAAGCCAGCGCCAAAGCTCTCGATTTGATCTCGAACGATGAAAACATACTGAAGATGATTAAAGTATCTGAAGAATAATATAGAATGAAAATAATACAAAATAAAAAAGGCGGTTTCTCTGAACCGCCTTTTTTTCTTACTTAACGCTTTCCACGAGTTTTTTGAAGCCTTCAGGATCTTCCACAGCCATAGCGGCAAGGACTCTCCTGTCAAGATCGATATTCTTAAGAGACAACTTGTGCATGAATTCGGAATATGACAGCCCGTTAAGTCTTGCTGCCGCATTGATCCTTATTATCCACAGCTCCCTGAATTTTCTTTTTTTGACTTTTCTGTCTCTGTAGGCGTACTGACCCGCCTTCTTGGTCGCGTCGTAAGCGGATTCTATTAGCTTACTCCGTCTTCCCCAATAACCTTTAGCGGCCTTTAAGACCTTCTTTCTGCGGTTACGGGAGGCTACTCTTGTGTTAGCTCTTGGCATTTTTTCTCCTTCGTTTCAGCAATTATTAATTGCCTTTGATTAATTGTCTTACCTTTACGGAATCTACAGCTGCTAAGATCCCTCCTCTTCTGAGTTTCCTTTTTCTTTTTGCGGACCTGTTGGTGAGAAGATGGCTTGTAAAAGCGGATCCGATCTTGACCTTTCCGCTGGCGGTCAGCCTCATTCTCTTCCTTGCAGCCCTGTGTGATTTGATCTTGGGCATTTTTACTCCTTGCTCGTTTTTGCGTTATTTCTTCGTAAGTATCATTGAAATTCTTCTGTTCCCTTCCTGTTCGATATCTTTATCGATCTTCGCTATGTCCTCAATAAAACCGAAGAAAGTCTTTAAAAGTTCCATTCCCATTTCCCTGTGGGCGATCTCCCTTCCCCTGTACTGAAGGAACACTTTAACTTTATTGCCTTCCTCCAGAAACTCTCTTGCTTTTTTGGACTTTATCTCGATGTCGTGATTATCAATATTTACCGACATTATCCTTATCGTCTTCAGAGAAACAGTATGCTGTTTCTTTTTGCTTTCCTTCTCTTTCTTCTGAAGCTCGTAACGGTATTTGCCGTAATCGATTATCTTGCAGACCGGAGGATTTGCCTTGGGCGCTATTTCAACAAGGTCGAGGCTCTTTGATACAGCCATTTCCAGTGCTTCTTTGCTTGTGACTACACCTACCTGCTCTCCGTTCTCGTCTATCAGTCTCACCTTTTCATGAGTTATAGCATCATTGATGTTGAGCTCATTTTCATCTTTCTTTTTAAAAGCGAAGCCTTTCTTAATACCGCACCTCTTTGATTTATTTTACAGTTCGAGTTTATATCCTTCGGGAAGAACTCTTCTGTTTCTTTCATCCTTTATCTTTCCGATGAATGAATCCAGGTCGAATTCACCGATATTTCCTTTTTTATGCTGTCTGACGGTAAATACGCCCGTGTCTTTCTCTTTTTCTCCGATCACAAGCATATAAGGAACTCTTTTGACGCTCTCTGCTTCTCTTATCTTGTAGCCGATCTTTTCGCTTCTCTCGTCAAAATCGACTCTGAAACCCTCAGATACGAATTTATCCATTACCTCTTTTGCGAAATCGTTGAATCTGTCGCTGACTGGCATAACAGATATCTGGATGGGAGCAAGCCACAGAGGAAAGAATCCACCGAAATGTTCCAGGATTATGCCGAGGAACCTTTCCAATGAGCCGTAAAGAGCTCTGTGGATCATTATTACTCTTTTTTTATCTGAATTCTCATCAATATAAGTCAGGTCGAACCTTTCAGGCAGGTTCATATCCAGCTGGACCGTGCCGCACTGCCAGGCTTTTCCGAGCGCGTTCCTGACGTAAATATCGATCTTGGGACCGTAGAAAGCCGCGTCACCTTCGTTTATCACGTATTCCTGTCCGTATTCCTCAAGCGCAGAACGGAGACCTTCTGTCGCTATCTCCCAGTCCTCAAGCTTTCCTATATATTTCTCGCCTCTGGTTGACAGCGCCAGCGAGTATTCAAGTCCGAATGTTCTGTATATCCTGTCGGTCAGTCTGATTACGCCGAGTATCTCGTCCTTTATCTGATCGGCTCTCATGAATATGTGGGCATCGTCCTGAGTAAATGCGATTACCCTGAACAGTCCGGTCAGCGCGCCCGAGAACTCTTTTCTGTGAACGTGTCCCAATTCTGACACTCTAAGCGGAAGTTCTCTATACGAGTGAAGTTTCGATTTATACCAGAGCATACCGCCCGGGCAGTTCATCGGCTTCAGCGCGTTCTCTGTCTCCTCCATCTCTGTCACGAACATGTTGTCCTTGTAGTTCATCCAGTGGCCCGAAGTTTCCCAAAGCGATTTTGTCATAAGCTGAGGGGTCTGTATCTCCTGATAACCGTCTATGTTGTGCTCGTATCTCCAGTAGTCTATCAGCAACTGTTTGACGATAACGCCGCTGTGGTGATAGAACGGGATGCCGGGCGCTTCGGGATGGAAGCTGAACAGATCGAGCTCCCTGCCGAGTTTGCGGTGATCCCTTTTCTCAGCCTCTTCCCTTATCTTTAAGAACATATCGAGTTCTTCCTGAGACGGGAAGCTGATACCGTATATCCTCTGGAGCATGGCGTTCTTCGAATCTCCGCGCCAGTAGGCTCCTGAAGTTGAAAGTGTTTTGAACTTTTTGACAGAAGAAGTGCTTATCAGATGCGGTCCGCGGCACAGATCGGTGAATTCGCCGTTGGTATACATCGAGATCGTCTCTCCTTCCGGCAGAACTTCGATCAGTTCGACTTTATATATCTCGTTCTTTGATCTGAAAAATTCGAGAGCCTCTTCTCTGCTCACGACCTTCCTTTCGAACTTCTGGTTCTCTTTAATTATCTTCTGAACTTCTTTCTCAATCTTCTCCAAATCCTCGTCAGTAAACGGTTCGTGTTCGAAATCGTAATAAAATCCCTGCTCGATCGAAGGCCCTATGGCGACTTTTGTTCCCGGGAAAAGCCTTATTACGGCCTGGGCCATTATATGAGAGGTCGAGTGCCAGTACACATCTTTGCCTTCCTCGTCAGAAAATTTCAGGAATTTCAATTCGCAGTTATTATCTATTTTAGCGGTCAGGTCTGTCAGCCTGCCGTCTATTTTCGCTATGACGGATTCCTTTGCTAAAGCGGGACTGATGTTTTTAGCCACTTCTATTGCCGAAATTCCTTCATCGTATTCTTTTACGTTCCCGTCCGGGAATTTTATCTTTACCATAATGCCTCTTCTCTATCGCGCGTTCCCTTTATTCTTAAAAAGCCTGATAATATATGTCTTATCTCGCCCCAAGTCAAGAAAAATCATTACTGTCCGCTCTCATTCTTCTTTTCAAAAAAAATATAATGAATTATCAGGAACGCCATACCGACTGTCACAAAGGAATCAGCTATGTTGAACACGGGCCACCTTTCCATAATAAAATCAGGAAAATCGCAGTCGATGAAATCGACCACTCTTCCCGTAGATATCCTGTCGACAAGATTTCCTGCAGCACCTCCCAGAATCATACTAAATGCCCACAATTCTGTTTTCTTTTTAATATCAGTCTTAGCTATAAGCCAGATGATCGCCAGTGATGCCGCGATTGAAACCCCGGAAAGAAAATATCTGCCGCCGAGTTTAATGCTGAAAGCGATACCTTCATTGTAGGCCAGAGTGAACCTGGCGAACTCTTCGCCGACGGCTTTTACTGAGTTTCCTTCGATGCCTGACAGATAATTCTCAAAAAAATTCTTTGATATCCTGTCCGCGGCCACTATAATAGCCGAAACGGCAAAAAATGCCGATCTGCTCCGGAAAGATCCTAGAAAGCTTTTCATATCCGACTTCTAGTCTTTCCTTTCCTTGTTCGCTTTGCAGTCGAAACACAGTGTCGCGTGAGGGACTATTTTGAGTCTTTTCTTGTCTATGAGCTTACCGCATGACCTGCATACTCCGTAATTCCCTGTCTCTATCCTTCTGAGAGCCCCTTCAAGGTTCGTGATGAATTTTCCCTCTCTCTGAGCCATATAGAAATCGAGCTCTCTCGCCTGATGCTCAGTACCGAGCTCTTCGGAATGGGTTTCACCGGTCTGATCGACAATAGACTCGGAGTTATTCGCTATGTTGTGATCGATTATCTCCTTTGTTTCTTCGATCTGTTCGAGAATGATCTTCTTGAAGACTTCCAGCTCGGATTTGCTGTATTTCATCTTTTCGGCCATAGGTGCTCCTCTGTTTTTATAGCAATTAATTTATTTTCTCTATCGTCAGAACGCAGTCAAGACCGTTTATGTCAAGATCGTTTCCGCCGTCTTTCAATTTTTCATCCCTCTCTATTGAAACGCTCAGGGTTTCAGACGCTATGTAGTCTTTCTGCTTCGCTATTGCTTCGCTCAGTTCATCTCCGGCATTGAATCTTACTTTTATCCTGTCGGATATCTCGAAGCCGTTGTCCTTTCTCATGTTCTGTATCCTGTTTATCAGCTCACGTGCGTGACATTCCGCTAAAAGCTCAGGCGTTATCGTGGCGTCCAGCGAAACAGTTATATCACCTTCCGATGCGGAGAATATACCGGGTTTCGATTCGTGCTGAACTGTCAGGTCCTCAAGAGATACAGATTCGCCTTCGACGGTTATAGTACCGCCCTGCTCGACCGCCCTTATATCTTTCAGGGTAAGCGCTGATATGCCTGCCGCGATATCCTTTACTTTCGATCCGAATTTTTTTCCGAGTGTCCTGAAGTTCGGTTTCGCCGTTATTTTAGCCAGCTCTTCTTCGTTCACGATCACGGTTACATCTTTCACGTTAAGCTCTTCCTTTATCAGCTCGCTGTATTCCCTGACCGCATTCTGGGTTATTTCTCTGTTGGCTACGACAGTGAAGTTCGAAAGAGGCTGTCTTATCTTTATATTCTTCTCGTTCCTGAGCACACGCCCAAGTCTTACCGCAGTCTCTACGAAGGACATTTTTTCTTCGAGCTCCCTGTCTATGAACTTCTCATCAACTTCCGGATAGTCCCTGAGGTGTACCGAAGGAGCAGCGTTCGGGAAAGCTGTCAGCTCGAGGTTCTGATACATCTCCTCGGCCACGAACGGCATTACCGGAGCTATCAGTTTTGTCAATATCGAGAGTACTTCGTAAAGTGTCTCATACGCATGCAGTTTATCCTGATCGTTGCCGCTTTTCCAGAATCTTCTTCTGGACCTTCTTATATACCAGTTGGTCAGGTTATCTATGAAGTTAACCATCGCGGGAAGCACATTGTAAAGCTTGTATGCGGACATCTGCTCGTTGACCTCTTTGGTTAAACTCTGCAGGTACGACATTATCCACCTGTCGAGGTCGTTGGTCAGATCTTCGGGTTTGAAATATTCGGCCTGTGGTTTCCAGTTGTCTATGTTCGCGTATGTAACGAGGAAGCTGTAGCTGTTCCAGAGAGGGAGCATGACTTTTTTTATCACGTCCATTATGCCCGATTCCGAGAATCTGAGGTTCTCCGCCCGTACAGCAGGCGAGTTTATCAGATACATCCTCATCGCGTCAGCGCCGTATTTGTCGAGTATCTCGGTGACCGGCGGATAGTTCTTCTTGGATTTTGACATCTTGCTGCCGTCCTCCGCCAGAACCGTACCGTTCACTATAACGTTGAGATAGGCGGGTTTGTTGAAGAGCGCTGTAGATATGACCAGCAGCTTATTGAACCATCCTCTGGTCTGATCTATACCTTCGGCTATGAAGTCGCACGGAAAATTCTCGTCGAACCTTTCCTTGTTCTCGAAAGGATAGTGGTTCTGGGCGTACGGCATTGATCCTGATTCGAACCAGCAGTCGAGCACTTCGGAAGTCCTTCTCATCACTCCGCCGCAGGAACACTTCATCGTCATCGGATCTACAAAATGCTTGTGTATGTCTGTTATCTCTGATATGCCTGTTCTGTCCTTGAGTTCCTGCACTGATCCTATGCACTCGGTCTGTCCGCATGATTCGCATATCCATACGGGCAGCGGCGCTCCCCAGTACCTGTTCCTCGATATGTGCCATTCCGGCATCTGCTCGAGAAGATTCCCGAACCTGCCGTATTTTATATTATCCGGTATCCAGTTTATCTGTTCATTATTCGCGAGCATATCCTTTTTTATCGGCTCGACCTCTATAACCCAGCTGTCCGTTGCTTTCTGTATCAATCCGGTATCGCAGCGCCAGCAGTGCGGGTAACTGTGCTGCAAGGTATCGTGTTTTATCATCTTGCCGGAAGCTTTCAGGTCCTTTATTATCTGCTTGTCGGCGACTTTTATGTTTATGCCCTCGTAATCCGGTACTTCGGAATTGAACCTGCCCATATCGTCTATCGGGTTGAGCACGGGTATGTTATACTTTTTACCCGCCTCGAAATCCTCCTGACCGAAAGCAGGCGCCTGATGTACTATTCCGGTACCGTCCTCGGTAGAAACATAGTCAGCCTCTATTACGGTGTGTATGTATTCGTCCATGTCCTTGTAGTAATCGAACAAAGGTTCGTATTTGAGTCCGACAAGCTCTGATCCCGGAACTGTTTTGACAACTTCATACGTACCTTCTTTGAAGAAATGGGATATTCTGTCCGTAGCCATTACGAGAACTTTTCCGTCCTCACTGCTCTTTACTAATGAATATTCTATACTGTTCTTGACAGCCAGAGCCGCATTTGAAGGCAGGGTCCACGGTGTCGTAGTCCATGCCGTCAGCCACAGGTTCTCCTCGCCTCTGACCTTGAATATCACGGTCACTGAAGGATCCTGAACGTCTTTGTACTCCAGACTGGCTTCATGCTTTGAAAGCGGCGTTGAACATCTTGTGCAGAAGTGGTTGACCCTGTACCCTTTCTTGACGAGTCCTCTGTCCCATATGGTCTTGAACACCCACCAGACAGATTCCATATACTCGATGTCCATGGTCTTGTAGTCGTCCACGAAATCTACCCATCTTCCTGTCCTGTCGATTATCTTTTCCCATTCGTCGACATATTTTAATACTATGCCTCTGCAAGCTTCGTTGAATTTATCTATCCCGAAATCCTCGATGTCTTTCTTGGACTCGAAATTAAGTTCTTTCTCCACTTCGTATTCTACCGGAAGACCGTGGCAGTCCCAGCCGAACCTTCTCGAAACGTATTTTCCCTTCATCGTCCAGTATCTCGGTATCACATCTTTCAGCGTTCCGCCTACCAGATGACCGTAATGCGGCAGTCCTGTAGCGAACGGGGGGCCGTCGTAAAAAACGTATTCTTTCTGACCCTTTCTCTGCTCAAGGGATTTTTTGAATATATCGTTCTTTCTCCAGAATTCCAGGACTCTTTCTTCTATATCGGGAAAATTTACTTTTGAATTTACGTCTTTGAACATTTTATCCTCTGTTTTTTATTTTTCCATTAATCTGAAGCCTTTCGGTCTCTCAGTGATCTTTTTATCCAGTTTCTCGAGCTCCTTAATGGAAACGATCTCTTTTTCAGAGACCCTGGTACCTCCTATACTCGCTATTTCTTTCACTACTATCCCGCCTGTATTTTTTATCTGCTCAAGCATATTCCTGATGTTCTTTGAATTCTGATTCATTTTACCCTGCTGCCTTATTATCAGGTCGGAAGGGAATCCTGTCTCTTTCGCGATATACATGTCGAGATCCATATCCATACCCATTATAACCGTTTTAGCCGTATATTTTTCAGCGTTCCACGGACCGATCTTCTGTTTATCTTCCGTTCTTGTAAGCTTAAAATCTTTTATCTGCGAATCCGAACTTGCCATAAGCTCTTCCAGCTCTTTGAAAGTCCTTCTGAAATATGAACTGTCGATCGTATTGTAGAACGAGTATGATTCATCATCCATATAGCTGAGACTTATATCATCTTTCAAAACTATCAGCTTGTCTGATATGTAGGTTTCCTGAAATGTCGTATCTAATGACCCGTTGCCGTCAGCGTCGGCTATCAGCATCTGTTTTATATAATAATCTTTTGAGAAAACTACTGAAACGGCCGCCGCCAGCAAAAGTATCTGTATTTTAGCTTTAAGACTCACAAGTCTCTCCTTTAATTTAATAAACTGTCCGCTTTTCATTAAAGAAAAGTCAGAAAATATATAAAAGTTATGTAATAATATCAAGTTAAAAATTAAGAAGAATCATAATCTATTGAACCAGCTGTTCCTGTCTTTTCGGACTTCTGACGATGCGTAGATTTTGTATTCTGTAAAAAATGTCGCCTGACCGTCGTAGACTGTAATGACGGCGGCGTAATACGACATTCCGTTCTTGTCTTTCGAATAGATAAGTTCGGCCGTCCGCTTGACATTGGGTTCAGTAATACCTTCGGATAAGTGTATTCTAAGCCTGTCGGCACAAAGCTTTACATCGCCAGTGATATCAATAACAGATTCTGATTCAGTTTTACTTACTTCACCGGCGTCAAATGAATAGTCAGTTCCGGTCAGCCTTATAAATTTTGTATCAATGCTTCCGACCGCAGAATTAAAAAACTCGGAAAATTTCATCGTCCTGTTGACCGCTGCCTGCTCATCATCACGCTTCTCATAAAATACGATGTCGAGCGTAAAATCAGGAACGGGCTCACTGCATCCGCAGTTGAATATCTCCATATCTTCGGTTTCTGTCACTTCTGAGACGGTTTCTTTATAACTTTCAGTATTGGCAGTATCTCCGGTTTCTACCCGCATTTCTTCATCTGCAGTATTAATGGTCTCAGCCGATGCAAAAGTCTTCTGCGGCTGTATTTTCGGGTGGTCATTAAGCGAGAAGAACCAGCTCTTTTTATCCCTGAACGGGTCGGTGCCGATGTAGAATCTGTACTCGGGATAAAGCGAGAACTGGTCGTCGAAATATGTCAGCTTTGTCGAGTAATACGCATCATTATCAGGGCTTTTGCCCCATATCCATTCGAGAGAGCTTTTTTTGTCCGATTTCAGCGCAGTCTGTTCTATTATCTCCATTATCTTCTCTTTAGACCGGTAATCAGGCTCTTTATCAAGATCTTTGAAGGAATTGTCCGTAAGTTTAAAATTCTTCCCGTTATCCAGATCAAGCTTGTTTATACGCAGAATTTTCGCTTTTTCTGTGAGTTCACTTATGAAGTCCAGTATTTCGGAAACGGTCATCTCGGATTGTTTCTCTATGAAATATTTATGTTTCTGTGGTTTATAAATATCGACTTTGAACGGTCTGAATATCTTCTTTGAGTCGGAAATATTTTTTAAAAACTGTCTGATCTCCTCCTTCACGAATACGGATGACAGAGAATCGATCACTGATTCTATATATACTGAATCGGAATTGATCTTCTCGGCTCTTTCATCATAATCCGTCGGACCTGCAGAATAAACGAGCGTGAATATAAAAAAAACTGCCGTGAGTATTTTCTGATTTATTCGCCTCATGACAGTAAAGTTAAGCTAAAAATGTTAAAAAACAAACCGTAATTTTATATTTTAGCAATCGACTACATCTCTGAGCTTTATTGTAAATCCGGCGCCGTAGAATTTTCTTTCGGTATAGTCGAGAACTGCTCCGCCGTATCTTTTAAGAAGCTCTTCGCTTCTGGGATCAACAAGGAATTCTATCTTTGATATATTCACAACTTTATCGTTATCGTTCTTTCCGTCAAGGGCGACGCCCAGTCTTGGTCCGCCTCAACCTATACCGTCAAAATATACTCTGACGAACTGGCCTTTATTTTCTTTCTGTTCCAGAACAGGTTTTATTTTTTCAATAGCAATATCAGTAACTTCCAGCATGAACCGCCCCCTTATTATCAATAACGCTAAATATAAGATTTGCTAACATATGTACACATGATAATTATCATAATTTATCAAACACCTCGGCAGGATCTTCTATATAAATCACTCTGTAACCTGTTTTTCTGGCGATATCGCTAATAGTAAGATCATCAAGTAGAAGGCCGTCGCTATTGATGCAGGTTGAAGGTATAAGAAGAATATCGTTCCCGTTCTCTGCTTTCCCAGCAGCTCTGATAATATCTTCCCCGCTTAAAAGACCTGCTACAGTAACAGACTTTCCGAATATTGTATTTTCCACCTTTACGAGTTCCGTGTTCAGTTTCTTTACCTTATTAAATTCAGTAAGAACATATTTTTCAAGTACGGGATAGAACAGTTCTCCTGTCACTATCTTAACGGTAGTCTGCGTTCTGACCGACTTGGGTATACCTTTTTTCGATTCTTCAAAAGCGTCGATGAAAAATCTGGTCATGCCGATACCGTCCTCATACTGAAGATAGCCTTCGTAATAGTCGGCGGAGGGGAAATTTTTTCCCGACTTCAGGTACAGTTCGTCGGCGCCGAAGACGAAATTCGTACCGAGTTCCTTCAGGAACTTTTTATTGAATTTCGCGATAATGTCAAGGGTTTCTGAGGCGCACTCTTCTGAAACGGACGGTATTGAGGGAAGTTTTTCCCTGTGAGAGGTCAGACCGACAGGAACGACCGCCACCGACCGCACTCCCGGGTGAAAAGCCGCCAGATCGGATATCGTTTTCCTAAGGACTTTCCCGTTATTTATTCCCGGGCACATAACGATCTGAGTATGTATCTCGATCCCGCCGTCAACGAGAACTCTCAGCTTCCTTTCGAATTCGTCGTCCTTCTTCAGTCCGAGCAGAACTTTTCTTACATCCTGATCCGTCGCGTGTACCGAAACATACAACGGGCTCAGCCTCATTTTGAGTATTTTGTCAATATCCTTCGAAGTCAGGTTCGTCAATGTAAAATAATTCCCGTACAGGAACGAATATCTGTAATCCTCGTCCTTGATGTAAAGCGTTTTTCTGAGATCTTTAGGATTCTGGTCGATAAAACAGAAAACACATTTGTTGCCGCAGTGTTTTATCCTAAGCTCTTCAGTTTCAATACCTTCCAGTTCATGTTGTCCAGCCTTTAATACTGCTTCAACACCGCTCCTTACCAGAATGATCTCCAGTTCGTCGTCTGCGGAATAAAAATTAAAATCGAGCGCGTCTTCAATAAGATTGCCATTGATACTTACTATGTGGTCGTTCTTTTTAAACCCGCTGTCAGCAGCCGGGGAACATTTTTCTATTGAAGTGATCTTCAGCATTATTTGAAATATTTCATGAACGGTTTTTTCCAGGCGTTCTCGACTTCCGTCATATCAAGATCTATGAATTTCCCTTTGAAGTCTGTAGCCGACGCCCTGTATTTCGATATGGTCGTACCCAGCTGTGTCGCGTAACCGGTTTCTATAAGCACGTCCGCAGACTCCAGATCCTTCATCTCCACAACGAAAGCCGCCGGTACTTCCGCGAAAAGCGTCTTAACTTTATCGTTTACAAAGATGTCGAACCCTTTTTTACCGGCAATGCACATCTCCGCAAGGGTTATTAGCGCTCCTCCCTCACTGACATCGGACGCCGAAACGATATTGCCTTTTCTAATATTCTCATACATCAGTTCATACACTGCTTTCGCCGATTCCATTTTGACCTCAGGGACCTTTGTACCGAGCTGTCCGAGTTTGTCGAAGAATATCGATCCTCCGAGCGCGGCGCCCGTGTAATCCCCGACGAGAAGTATTGGCGATCCGGACTTTTTAATATCCGGCGATATTGTTCTCCTCCAATCGTCGCAGACCGATCTTGCCGAAATGCATACGACAGGCGGCACCTCTATTGTAATTTCCTTGTTCTTATATGTTGAAGAGAGCGAATCCTTTCCTGAAATGATCGGGGTACCGAAATATTTACATGCTTCGGAGAGCGCTTCAGCCGTGCTGTAGAGATCGGCCAGATTCGCTTCGGTGGGTTTCGGCCAGATATGGTTCTCGATCAGAAAAGTCCGCTTCGGATCACCACCTAGAGCTATCACGTTGCTCAGTGCTTCATAGTATGCCCAAAGTGTCCCTTTGTACGGGTCGATCCTGTTCAGCACCGGATTGAGTCCGTGACCGAAAACAAGCGCCGCGTCCGAATTTTTGAGCGGTTTCAGTACGCACGCACCGGTCGGACCGTCGTTGTTGACGCCGCAGAGAGGTCCTTCCACACAGGTTCCCTGAACTCCGTGGTCGTACTGCCTGATGACCGGTTCCTTCGAGCATACGTTTAAATGTGATATGATATCAATAAATGCTTCGTTGTAATTTATCTCCTCCTCATAGAACTCCGCGTCTTTGAGGTCGGTCTTCGGCTTCGTTGTCGCCGTGATCGTCTCGAGCGGCTGTCCTTTGTGCAAAAATTCCATATCAAGATCGCAGACCAGTTCGCCACCATCATAAATGGTGAGTCGTTTCGTGTCGGACGCTTCTCCGAGAACGAAATATTCGACATTATATTTTTTACAGACGCTGTCGATCTTGTCGAGATGCTCTGCGGGAACTGTCGCCACCATTCTTTCCTGCGACTCGGATATCCACTTTTCAAATGAGGACAGTCCGGGATACTTTAAAGGTATCCTGTCAAGGTAAACCACGGCGCCCGTCTTCTCGCCCATTTCTCCGACGGCTGAAGAATAGCCTCCGGCCCCGCAGTCGGTAAGAGCGGTGAAAATATCCATATCCCTCAGTTCGAGAAGGCAGTCGAAAGTCCTCTTTTCCTCTATCGGGTTACCGATCTGTACGGCACCGCTGTTCAAATTCGCGGTCTTTTCGGTCATCTCGGCAGACGAGAAGGTCGCTCCGTGAATGCCGTCCTTGCCTGTTTTTCCCCCGAAGGAAACGAAAAGGTCACCCTTTCTGCACTGGCCTTTTTTGGCATACTTAAGAGGGACTATACCGTCGGCGCCCACAAGAACAGTCGGCTTGGGTCCGAAATCGTTGTGAAAATGGAACGATCCGTTGTTCGTCGGAATACCCATCCTGTTGCCGTAATCCCTGACGCCCTCGATGACGCCTGTCAGTATCCTTCTCGGATGCAGACATCCGGGATATACGTCCTCAAGCTTCATGTCGGGATTGCCGAGACAAAATACATTTATTGACGAGATGTTCTTGGCGCCTTTGCCTGTACCCGCGATATCCCTCAGCACGCCGCCTGTTCCGGTCATCGCTCCTCCGTACGGGTCGAGTCCCGACGGCGAATTGTGCGTTTCGGCCTTGATGCAGATACCGTATTCGACACCGTCCGCTTCAGCGAACCTGAATACACCGGAATTGTCCTCGAATTTTGATATCACATCGGGATGACCTATCGCCTTTTCGGTATTTCTCACAATCCCGATTATCGATCTTTTTTCGACCCCGTCCAAAATAACCTTAGCCTTAAAAGTCTTGTGGCCGCAGTGCTCCGACCATGTCTGAGCCAGCGTCTCAAGCTCGACGTCGTATGCATCCCTGCCGAGTTCTTTATAGTAATTCTGAATAGTTCTCATTTCATTGAGGTTCAGGAACAGTTTATAATCAGAAAGTTCCATCAGTTCCTTATCGTTCATCTCTCTGACAGGGATCACCGCAGTCTTTTCGGCTTTAAGACTGACGAGAAGACTTTCAGGTACCTTTTTGAGTTCCATCTGTATCTGACCGTTCATAAGCACTCTGTTCTTTATGAGATCAAGCTTATCGCTGCCGATCTCGTCCCTGAAGGAATAAGTGTATGATATCATCACGGCTTCGGCATTATAACCTTTGTCTTTAAGTTCCTCTTTAATAGTTTCGGCTTCAGGGTTCATCACGCCCGGCTGGAACGCTATTTCAGTTCTTATCTTATGGCCGCCAAAAAATTCTCCGTTGACCTTATATGTTTCTGTTATCGGGCATGCCAGTATCTCGCCGGCGATCACTTCAGCCTCATTTTCGCTGATCCCATGTATATAAAAATTCTTTTCGATCTTTATTTCCGAAAGCCCGACCGACAGGAATTCCTTAATGTTGTTGCGGATGTGCTTTTCTTTCGGGTCCTCGACTTTCGCCATTACCGTTATTTTCTGAATTCCGGCAGCCATAAATTTCTCCCTCCGGGTTGATTTTCGTGCCTGTTATCAGACACAATTACAGGTCTGAGAATATAAGATTTCAAAAGGATGTTTGCAACATCATAAATATACAAAAATTATTGTATAAAAAGTCATTGACAGGAATTTTAACATACTTTATATTGCATTTTCCTTTCCCGTGAAAGTGCGGAAGAGGTTGTTCATTTCAATAAATAATTAATGGAAGATCAAATGTACAACAAAAGAGTTGTGATCGCGATCGGCGGTAATTCGCTGACTCCGACCGACAAATCAAACTGGATCGGATCGCAGTACAAAAATACCAGAACGAGTATCGAATCCCTGATACCTCTCATAGACCAGGGTTACTCTGTGGCGATAACGCACGGTAACGGACCTCAGGTCGGCATCGCTCTGAAAAGGGTCGAGGAGACCAGGAGCACTTTGCCTGAAGTACCGCTCGGTGTTCTTGTAGCCGATACCGAGGGCAGTATGGGATACATGATCGAGCAGTCGCTCCAGAACAAGCTTTTCGACAAAGGCCTGAAAATACCTGTGACGACCATTCTCACTCAGGTTATAGTTAATAAAGATGATCCCGCGCTCATCAATCCTACTAAATACATCGGCAGTTTCTATACCGAGGAGGAAGCGAAAAAATACGCGGCTGATTTCGGGTGGAGCGTCAAGAAAGACTCTGACAGAGGGTGGCGAAGAGTGGTCGGATCACCAAAACCTATCGATATTGTGAACAAGAATACTATAAAACAGCTTTTAGACCAGAAAAACATCGTGATCGCGGCCGGCGGAGGCGGGATACCGGTTTATCTCGACGAGAACAAACATTTTGAAGGTATTGACGCCGTGATAGACAAGGACATGGCCAGCGCTCTTCTCGGCAACCTTGTGGGAGCGGACGAACTCTATATCCTGACCGCAGTGAATAAAGTCGCGCTGAATTTCGGAACTCCTGAGCAGAAGAATCTTGATATAATGACCGCTTCTGAAGCGGATAAATATCTGAATGAGGGACATTTCCCGTACGGAAGCATGGGACCGAAAATGAAGTCGGCGATAATGTTCTTAAAGAACGGCGGCAAAAGAGTGATAATAACCGCGATAGACAAGCTTATGGACGCTATCGAAGGCAAAGACGGAACAAGTATCGTTAACGATAAATAACAAACTCAAAGGCGGAAACTCTATGAGTGAAAAGATCAATATCCCCGAACATTACGGGAGATGGGAAGCCGACATAACGATCGGAAAAAAGGAAGACCACGTCACCATCGGATACTGGAGAGACGGCTGTAAGGGCTGCGGAATATGCGTAGACGTGTGCCCGAAAAAAGTCTGGGAAATAATCGAAGCGAAAGACAAGTGGAACGGTCAGGTGGTACAGGTGACAGACGCTGCCAAATGCATCAAATGCATGCTTTGCGAGATCCACTGCCCGGATTTCTGCATCAAGATCTATTAATTAAAATTTAAAGAGGTATGGCCTTGAAGAAATCAGTCAGATTTTACTCCGGAGCGGAGCTTGTGGGAAAAGCGGCTATAGACGCCGGCTGCAGGTTCTTCGGAGGTTATCCGATCACTCCCTCTTCGGAGATCGCGGAATACATGTCCGTCGAGATGCCGAAAGTGAACGGAACATACATACAGATGGAAGACGAGATAGGCGCGATGGGTTCTATTATCGGAGCTTCTCTTACGGGTGCGAAAGTGCTTACCGCGACAAGCGGACCCGGATTTTCGCTTAAACAGGAGAATATCGGTTACGCGTACATGGCTGAGGTCCCCTGCGTTATATGCAACGTGATGAGAGGCGGCCCGTCAACCGGGCTTCCGACAGCTCTCGCTCAGGCGGACATCATGCAGGCGAAATGGGGTACTCACGGAGACCATCCCGTAATAGCTCTGACACCTGCCTATCTGGAAGAAATATACGAACTTACTATCAAGGCGTTCAATTTCGCCGAAATCTACAGGATGCCGATAATGCTTCTTCTCGACGAGGTAATAGCGCATCTCAGCGCCGCTATCGAACTGCCAAAGAAAGAAATGCTGGTAATAAAAGACCGAAGAAAACCGACAGTACCGCCGGAAAAATATTTCCCTTACGATACTGCTTATGGAGATGTTCCTCCGATGGCTAATTTCTTTGAAGGCTACAGATACCACGTTACAGGTCTGAGCCATGATAAAACCGGATTCCCGACGACAGATCCGGATCTTGTTCAGGCGGATCAGGAAAGACATCTGAGAAAGGTAAAGGCGAACATCAATAATATTATAGACTATGAATATTATCAGATGAAAGATGCTGAAGTGATAGTTTTCGCATACGGTTCTACGGCCAGAGCGGCCAGAGTAGCGGTTGATAACGCGAGAAAACTCGGCATAAAAGTGGGAATGATGAGATTCAGAGTTATCTGGCCTCTTCCCGAGACCGAGATACTCAAGCTCTGCAGCAAGGCTAAAGCGATAATAATACCCGAAATGAACATGGGCCAGCTCAGCGACGTGATAGAAAGATACGCCGCCGACAGAACGAAAATACTGAGAATAAATCATGTCGGAGGAGTTCCAATTCACCCCACCGACATATGCAATGTAATAAAGGAGGCGATATAATGGCTTTCGAATATGAAAAATATCTCAGAATGGATAAGATCCCGCACCTCTGGTGCCCCGGATGCGGTATAGGTGTCGTTCTTAAAGCGATGCTCAGGTCCGTTGAGAACATGGGCTGGGACAAGAACGATATAGCCTTTGTTTCAGGGATCGGTTGTACCAGCAGGGCGCCCGGATATATTGACTGCAACACTCTTCACACCACTCACGGAAGAGCTTTGTCGTTCGCAACGGGGATCAAACTCGCCCAGCCTGCAAAACATGTAGTTGTATTCTCGGGCGACGGAGACGCTACGGCGATAGGCGGTAATCATTTCATCCACGCCTGCAGAAGGAATATAGACATAACTCTGGTAGTTGTTAACAACAACACTTACGGAATGACCGGAGGGCAGCATTCTCCGACCACTCCGATCGGATACAAAGCAAGTACCACGATCTACGGTAATATAGACCCCACTTTCGACATCTGCCTTCTGGCTAAAGCGGCCGGAGCTTCGTATGTTGCCAGAGCTACAGTAAATAAAGGAAAAATGCTGGAGAAATATATCACCAAAGGATTTGAGCACAAGGGATTTTCCGTTATAGTCGCGACAGCCAACTGCCACACGCAGTTCGGAAGAAAGAACAAAATGAGCGATCCGATCTCTGCGAGAAAATGGATCGAATCCAGAGAGATCCCGATCGACAAAGCAAGAAATATGAAAGCCCTCGAACTTAACGACAAGATAATAACCGGAGAGTTCATCTCCGAAGAACCCGAACAGACCTACTGGGAGAATTACAATCACCCGATCCACGAATATACTGAAGCATATCAGAGGATCAGGGAAAAAGCCCAGGCTCAGGACAAACATTAATTACGACGGAGACCAAAGGAATGAAAACAGATCATTATGAAGCCCGTTTTGCCGGAGTAGGCGGTCAGGGTGTTATACTTGCGGGAAAGATACTCGCGTACGGCATGGTCAGCTTTGAGGAATGCAGAGCTATCGAAACTCCCACTTACACCGCTCAGGTAAGAGGCGGAGCCACCAAAGTTGATGTCGTTATAGATAAAAATCACATTGAATATCCGAGGACCGAGAACCTTGATTTCTTTCTCTGCCTTCATCAGAAATCTTTCAACATCTACTTTAAGGAGATAAAGTCTGACGCTATAGTGGTTGTCGACCCTAACCTCACACCCAGCATACCTGAAAAAATCACTCAGAAGCTTGTACTTGTAGATCTTATAGATATCGCTAAGAAACAGATGGGTAAAACACTTTATGCGGCCGTTATCGCAGTCGGTATTTTTGCGGGAATGACAAAAGTTATCAAAGAAAGCAATATTCAGAAAGCTGTTCTTGACAAAGCTCCAAAGGGAACAGAAATAGAGAACCTGAAAGCTGTAAAGCTTGGTCTTGAACTGGGTAAGAAAGCTCTTAGATCAAAAGACGCTATCGTGAAACTGACGGTGGAAGACGCGTTCATTCCGCCCAACGCCGATAAATAAACCCGGGAACGAACTATGCTTGAACTCAGTCTTTGTATGGTCAAACCCCATGCTTTCGCGACAAAAAAGCTTGGTACGATCATATCTATGCTTGAAAAAAATGATTTCCATATTGTCGGTATCAAATCCGTAAAGCTGACACCGGAACTGGCAAAAAGATTTTATTTTGTACACGACGGTAAAGAATTTTTCGGAAGACTTACCGATTATATGAGTTCCGATACCGTGGCGGCTATTTGCGTTGAAAAAGAGAACTGCGTTGCCGATCTCAGAAAACTTGTCGGAGCCACCGATCCGGCAAAAGCCGAAGAGGGCACGATCAGAAGAACATGCGGTAC
>QKDR01000170.1 GCA_003252515.1 Candidatus Delongbacteria bacterium
GACAGGGAACTGAGAGAGTTCAGGGATTTTTTCTGGAATGAGGGCAAGACTCTTAAAGTAACGATCAGGAATGATGAAAAGAACATCAACCTTGAAGGCGAGCTGATAAGAGCGGAAAAAGATCATGCGGTCATCATCGCGGACGGATCTGAAACAGTAATTCCTTACGAAAATATAATCAAAGCTAAAGTGAAAATTAAATTTTAATTTAAAATCCGGAGGTCGTATCAAATGGATACCCGAGAAGTAGTAAACGCAATAGAGGGCATCATCAAAGAAAAAAAGATCGAGAGATCGAAACTTTCAGAGATAGTGAAGTCGATATTTCTAAGTATTCTGAAAAAGAAATTCAATCTTGACGAAGAAGAGAACGCGGAAGATTATTTCAGCGTAACTTTCAACATAGACACAGGTGACGTTGAGATCATGCACGAGCGGGAAGTCGTGGAGGATGAGGACTTTGAGAACCCGGTAAGTCAGATAAAACTTTCGGACGCGCTGGCAATAGATCCGGACGCGGAAGCCGGTGACGACCTGCCGGAGATCATTGATTTCAGCTCATTCGGGAGAAGGCACATTATAGCCGCAAAACAGATACTCGCGCAGAAGATCAAGAAGGTTGAAAGAGCCAACACTTATGATAATTACATAGAGAGGATCGGCGAGATAATAATGGGTTCTATTCATCAGATTACGCCCAGGGAAATTAAGATAAATTACGATGATATAGAAGTTATAATGCCGAAATCCGAGTCCGTATTCAACGAAAGGTATAGAAGAGGCGAGCTTCTGAAAGCTGTGATCAAGGATGTTTATTTCAAGAATCAGGATGTCAAGGTCATTGTCTCCAGAGCCGACAGCGATTTCATCAAGAAGCTGTTCGAAACGGAAGTTCCCGAGATCAGCGACGGGATCATCGAGATCATTCAGGTAGCCAGAAGGCCCGGTATACGTTCAAAAGTCATACTTGAAACTCTCGATTCGAGGGTCGATCCGGTAGGCGCCTGCGTAGGTCAGAGAGGTGCGAGGATCACTGCTATAGTATCCGAACTCAACAAGGAAAAGATAGATATCATCCAGAAGATAAACGAACCGAAAATGTTCATAACAAGGCTTCTGGGTATAAAGACCGAATATCAGCTTGATCTTGACGTTGAGAATAAGACTGCGGAAGCTATAGTTCCCGATCATCTTTACGACGATGTGATGGGTCTCAAGAACAGCAATATCGAGCTTACCGAGGAAGTGTCCGGATATAAGATCAAGGTCATGACAGAATCGGAGTATGAGGAAATGACCAACCTGACTATCGAAAAGGTAGAGGAATTCACTGATGAGCTGAAAGAACTTCTGGCAGTAAACGGTATAAAGGACGCCGAAACTTTCTACGAGACAGATAAAGATGTTATTCTGCAGATAGAGGGTATGGACGAAAGTAAATATAATTATATTAAGGCTACGCTTGACAGCTATTACTCTGAATAAAAATGAACTTAGAAAAAAGATCTCCGCTCTGATCCATTTCTCGATAAGATCCGGCACAGCTGTTATCGGGCAGAACAGGATAGATACGGAGGACGCGAAGAAAATAGGACTGGTACTGATCAACAGCGACACCAGTTCCAATACAGTGAGAAACATCGGAGGACTTGTGGGAGAATCGAAAATACAGCTGCTTGACAGTGACTTCGATCTGTCTGCCGAGACCGGAAAGGACGGAGTGAAAGTAATAGGTTTCAGGAACTCGGAACTTCAGTCTGAAATTGCAAAACTAATAAAACAATACATGAGGGAATCTGAAAATGAAAGGTAAAAGTATTCAAATATCTAAAATAGCAAAGCAACTCGAGATATCTTCTCAGAAAGTATTGGATTTTTTGCAGGCTGAATGTCCCGAAGTCGACATTTCGAAGGGGATCATAGCCAAAATAGACGAAAAAGCCTATGGAACAGTGCTGAAGAAATTCGATCCTGAAGGTTATAAGGAATATACCGAAAAGTCTTCAGATGAATCCGGTGACGATAAAGTAGTAAGCGCGCAAAAAAAACAGATAGATATAAAATCGAGAATACCCGAGATAGAAGAGATACTTTCTTCCAATAGGGAGGACGAAGACGAGGGAAAGAAAAGAAGATCAAGAAGAAAGATCAAGGATGATGAATCTGATAAAGCTTCGGAAGAAGCTCAGACAGACGATGTAAAGCCGGAAGAGACAGCCGGGATAAATCAGGAAGAAAAGGCGGAGACTCATGAGAAACAGGATACAGATGCCGGCAGATCAAGAAGAGTGAATAAGATCGACAGAACTCCGGTCGAGAGACCGAGAGACGATGTAAGGCAGCAGAGAAAGGAGTATAAAAAAGACGATCTCCCCGCAACGCCTTCAACAACCGAATCTGATTCCGACAGAAAGAATAAAAAGGTCAAGAAAGCGGACGATAAGAATTCCATAAAAGAAGATAACGCGGCAAAATCAAAAGCCGTATTCAAGAGGAAGAGATTTAAGAAGGTATCCGTTGTAGTTGCGGACGGAGACGTAGTTCTTTCAGACGACGGTGTAAAAAGAGGAAAGAAGAAGCGTAAAAAAGAGAAGATCAATCAGGAAGAGGTAAAAGATTCCGTCAAGGATACTTTGAGCAAAATGAGCGCCGACACTTCAAAATCGTTCAAGAAGAAAAAAAGAAAAAAAGCTCAGGAAGACGGTACCGAGATAGAAGTGAACGTTATAAGCGTATCCGAATTCATATCCACTGCCGAACTTGCCAACAAACTCGAGATCTCAGTTACCAACATTATTTCAAAATGTTTCTCCATGGGAATGATGATAACTATAAACCAGAGACTGGATAAAGAAACCATCGAGATAATAGCGGCGGAGTTCGACACCGAGATCGAGTTCGAGAGCGAGTATGATGAGGATTTCTTCTACGAGGACGAGCACGAGGATCCCGCTCTTTTGAGAGACAGGAACCCGATCATCACGATAATGGGGCATGTCGACCACGGAAAAACATCTCTGCTGGATTATATAAGAAAAACAAAAGTAGTGGCGGGAGAATCAGGCGGGATCACTCAGCATATAGGAGCATATGTTGTGGATTACAAGGAGAAAAGCCTTACTTTCCTTGATACTCCGGGTCACGAGGCGTTCACGGCGATGAGGTCGAGGGGCGCCAAGATCACGGATATCGTTATTATAGTCATCGCGGCTGACGACAAAGTGAACGCCCAGACGAACGAAGCGATAGATCACGCTCTTCTTGCGGAAGTTCCGATCATTTTCGCTATAAATAAAATAGATAAGCCAAACGCCGATCCGGAAAAGATCAGAACTCAGCTTTCGCAGAGAAATATTCTTGTCGAGCAGTGGGGCGGTAAATACCAGTCCGTTGAAATATCGGCGCATACCGGTCAGGGTATCAACGATCTGCTTGACGCTATCCTTATGGAATCAGAATTGCTGGAACTTAAAGCGAATCCTTCATGTCAGGCGATAGGAACTGTCCTCGAATCAAAACTCGACAAAGGTTTCGGAGCCGTATCGACGGTTCTTATTCAGAAAGGAACGCTGACGGTAGGCGAGGTCTTCGTCTGCGGCCAGACATACGGCAAAGTGAGAGCGATGCTTAATGAAAGACGCGAGAATATCAAGAGTGCCGGGCCTTCATATCCGGTAATGGTGTTAGGTTTTTCCGGTTCTCCGAACGCCGGGGACTCCTTCGTGGTCGTCGATCATGAACAGAAAGCTAAATCGATCGCCTCAAAAAGGGAGCAGATCAACAGAGCGCAGGCTCAGCACAGAGTGAATGTTGTGACGCTTGACAATGTTTCCGAGAAGATCAAGCTCGGCGACGTAAAAACACTGAACCTGATAATAAAAGGCGACGCCGACGGGTCCGTCGAGGCTATCAGGGACAATCTGATGAAGATATCGAACGATGAAGTCGCGGTCAAGATCCTTTCCAAGGGAGTCGGTGCGATAACTGAAGGGGACGTTCTTTTAGCGGAAGCCTCAGACGCGGTCATACTCGGATTCCACGTAAGGCCTAACATGAAAGCTAAAGAACTTGCCCAGCAGAAAAAGGTCGAGATCAGGATATACAGCATAATCTACGGACTCTTCGAGGATGTAAGGAACGCTCTTGAAGGTATGCTCAAACCTCTTGTCACGGAAGAACTGCTGGGAACCGCCGAGGTCAGAGCCGTATTCAAGGTGCCGAAGATCGGGACGATCGCGGGATGTTATGTTCAGTCCGGTAAGGTTATAAGGAACGCCATGCTGAAACTCATCAGGGACGGTATCGAGCTTTATCAGGGGAAACTCACTTCGCTCAAGAGGCTCAAGGATGACGCTAAAGAAGTGTCACAGGGATTCGAGTGCGGTATCGGCATCGAGAACTATAACGATATAAAAGAATACGATATAATCGAGGTCTTCGAATATAAAGAAACGCAGAGGAAACTTGAGGAATGACGGGATCGAAAAGGGTTAACAGAGTGTCTTCGGAGATAAAAAAAGCTGTCTCGAAGATAATTTTTACGGACCTCAACGTTGAGGAGCTCAAGTTCTGCTCGGTGAACAGCGTAAAAATGAGCCCGGACCTGTCCGTAGCTACGGTATATTTCACTTCGATCCGATCGAAGCCTGAGGAAGTTGAGGAAATGATCAGACTGTTCAGGCACAACAATAAGAACATCAGAATGAAGATACCAAAATATGTCAGCCTGAGGATAGTACCCGAGCTGAGATTTTTTTACGACGATACGCTCGATAATGTTTACAAAATTGAAGAGCTGCTGAATTCGATAAAAAAGACAGATGAATAAAGACCGGATCATCGCGCGCATAGGACAATTTTTAAGGGAGGAGGATGATTTCCTCATCACTTCCCATTACGCTCCGGACGGAGATAATATCGGCGCATGCGCCGGCATGTACCACACGCTGACTGCCGCCGGGAAAAAGGCCGTTATTGTGAACGAGGACGGTTTCGTGGAACGGTTCGCGTTCCTTTTCGACGGGGAAAATCCTTTCGTCAGGTACAGCGATGAGCTTAAGAAAAAATACAGAAATGTCATAGTGCTCGACACTGCTACTTTCGAAAGGATCGGCAAAGTCAGAGCCCTTATAGCGGAAGACGCGACGGTAGTAAATATCGATCATCATCCCGCCAACACTGAGTTCGGAACTGTCA
The DNA here is from genome assembly GCA_003252515.1 of Candidatus Delongbacteria bacterium. Lineage (GTDB taxonomy): Bacteria > UBA4055 > UBA4055 > UBA4055 > UBA4055 > UBA4055. The sequence continues at coordinate 5,197 of QKDR01000170.1, forward strand.
ACTATGTTGACACTAAAGCGGCGTCGGCTTCCCAGATAGTGCTTGAAATCTTAAAGTCCGACGGATTTCAGATCTCAAAGCAAATATCGGATTCACTTCTCAGCGGACTACTTTCGGATACGGGCGGATTGAGGTTCGCAAACACTGATGAAAGAACGATAACAGATGTTCTTGAACTTATGAAATACGGTTCAGATCTCGCGGATATTTCCGACAGGATATTCATGAGGCTGGGCTATGACGAGACCGTCAAAGTGAACAGAATAATCGCAGGTACGAAACTGTTCAGGAATGAAAAGATAGCTCTGGCGTACAACGATCAGGAGAACGATCCGCTGATCGAGAACGAGCCTGTTCTGATGACGCTGAGCTCGATCGAGGAGGCTGAAATAGCAGTCTTCGTCAGGAAAACAGGTGCTGACAAGTATAAGCTGAGCCTCAGGTCCAAAGGAGACTTTGATGTCAACCTGTTCGCCTCGAGATGGGGAGGAGGAGGGCACCGCAACGCATCGGGAATAAAATTTTCCGGAACTTATAAAGAACTGGCCTCGACCATAATCTCCGATCTGAAAGAAACCGCATTGAAATTTTATGAATAACATACCTGTAATAACCGTAAAAACGGAGAACTCTCACATTTCCCCGGACGGTTTTATCCTGCTGGTCGATAAAGATCCCGACTGTACAAGTTTCGATGTAGTGGCGAAACTCAGAAAAATACTCAGGATCAGAAAGATCGGTCACGCCGGAACCCTCGATCCTTTCGCGACGGGGCTTCTCGTCATGCTTATAGGGAAAGCGACTAAGATGCAGGACTCTCTTATGATGAACGATAAAGTCTACGAATGCACCGTAAAACTCGGAGAGAGAACGGATTCTTTCGACAGGACGGGAACAGTTATAGACACTTCGGATAAGAAAGTCACGGAAAGCGAAGTTAGTAAAACTGTTATGAGTTTCGTAGGGGAGGGGGAACAGCTGCCTCCGATGTTCTCCGCCGTCAAAAAAGACGGAAAAAGGCTTTACGAGCTTGCCAGGAAGGGTATTGAGATCGAAAGGGAACCGCGGAAGGTCACGATACATTCGATCAAAGTTCTTGGTATTGATGAAGGATATTTCAGAATGAGGGTCGGCTGTTCGAAAGGGACCTACATCAGAACTCTTGCCGACGATATAGGTATGAAGCTGGGAACTTTTGCTCATCTTCAGGAGCTCAGGCGCGTTTCTTCGGGGGAATTTTCGGTTGACGATGCTTTCAAACTTAGCGGGTTCGCGGAGTTCGTAAGATCAGCGGAAAATTAATTTCAGGTCACATCTTTCTCAACATACTCTTTTTCAAGGTCGAGGTATTCTTTCGTGCCGAAGATCTCTTTTAATGTACTGCTTTCGGGATCGTCGAATTCTTTCATCATCGAATTGATAGAATCACCACTGTCTTTGATCTTTTTTATTATATTAATGACCGAATCCTTTTTTTCAAGCTGTGATTTTTCGATCTTGGAAGTAAGTATGGTGCTGTATCCGATTATGCCGTTCAGAAGCGTGTTTATTTTGTGATTCTGGGCGACAATGAGAGAATGTACCGCTTTCGCCTGCTCTTCGAGTATTTTCTTCTTTCTGAGCGTTTTGAGATACTGTGTCTTGGATTCTGATTCTTCCTTCTGCTTGAGCATATCCTCTTCTTTTCTGATCATCTGCGCGAGTCTTACTTTCTGAACAGAGACGTAATAATAGTGGAGAACGATCGTGAGGAGCGTATATAAAGTGAAGAAAGTCCAGACATAGGTGCGGTTCTCAAAGAAATAAAGGTAAAGCGTGAGTACAATGACGACCGAAATGAATACAACTGCGTGGCGTATTATCGTCTTTCTCGTATTCGGATCCATAATTACTCCGTTAATAGTGTTGAACGATTGTTTTTCTGAACTTTTCGAACTTCCCATTAATTATAGCTTTTCTAGACTCTCTTGTCAACCAAATATAAAAATAAATGTTGTGTATCGTGGCAAGCTGGCCGGCCAGTTTTTCGCCGGCGTTGAAAAGGTGTCTGATGTAAGCTTTGGAGTAGTTTCTGCATGTGTAGCAGCCGCATTTTTCGTCAATGGGTGTAAAATCCGATTTTACTTTAGCTCCTTTGAGGATGATCTTACCCGTGCGTGTGAAGACGGTACCGTTGCGGGCGTTCCTTGTGGGCATCACGCAGTCGAACATGTCCACGCCGGCGGAGATACAGTTGAGTATGTCGGCTGGAGTGCCTACGCCCATCAGGTACCTCGGCTTGTTCACGGGCAGGTTTTCCGCGCAGATTCCGGCGATCTCCGGTATCAGTTCCGGCGGTTCTCCGACCGACACTCCACCTATGGCGTAGCCCTCGAAATCGAGGTCTGAAAGCTGTCTGCAGCTTTCCTTGCGGAGGTCGTGATAGACGGAGCCCTGCGCTATGGCGAACACGGTCTGGCCGTGCCCGTACAGCGGCTTCGTCTTGCGGAAGTGGTCTATTGACCGCTTAGCCCAGTGCGTCGTGCGCTCGACGGCCCTGGCGGCCTGCTTCCTGTCCACCGGATAATGGGAGCACTCGTCCAATACCATCATGATGTCGGAACCGATTATCCGCTGTATGTCAATGACGCTTTCTGGCGTGAAGAAGAACTTGACGCCGTCAAGATGGGACTGAAAATGCACGCCTTCGTCCTTGATCTTCGTCAGACTGGCGAGGCTGAAAACCTGGAACCCGCCGCTGTCGGTGAGGATGTTGCCGTGGTAGTTCATGAACCGGTGCAGTCCTCCGGCGGTCTTCATCAGCTCCATGCCCGGTCTGTTGTTCAAATGATATGTGTTGCCCAGGATTATCTTCGCTTTAGCTTCTTTGAGATCCCTGTTCGTGAGCGCTTTAACGTTACCGAGGGTTCCAACAGGCATGAAAACCGGAGTCTCCACGATCCCGTGGTCGGTCTCGAGTGTTCCCGCTCTGGCTTTCGATCCCGCTTCAGTGTGTTCGAGTTTGAATTTCAAATTCAGTCCTTTGAATGATCTGTCAGCTGTAAATATATTAAATAAAGCTGAAAATTACAATGTATCTTTTAAAAAGTAACCGGACGCTATTTAAGTATAGGTTTGAAATTATATATTTGACAGTACAGGGAACAGGTGTTCGGAACTTAGATATATTCCTTGTACAATCTTTTAAGATTAACGGTCATGGAAAAAAGCTCACTAGATAAAACATCACTCGGGGCAAGTCATTTTTCCAATGTTGTGGGCAGTAGTGATTATCACAAGTCGGGTTATTGAGCTCATCATTATCGTACTCTCCAAGCCGAATCGGCAAAAGTACCTATTTTAATTCTCCATCCATCGGTTAGACTTTTAAATCTCGTACCTATGGTTCGAGAATTGATTTGGGATATACTTTCTGCAATTACAAATTTACTTCTCATTTAAAGAATTTACAAGTAGTAATTAGATCAGATGAATTGTGGTGACAGTGTAATCACAGTTTTTACTTTAATTAATTTGATATTTCAATATACAGGGATTAACTTTATGCTAATATAGGTCTAATGAACTTGAGGATCAGTCATGCCAAACAAAAAAAATGAGATAATGTCTGCGGATTACGAAAAAACTCTTGATACGATTATCCAAAGGATCAATAAAGCCAGGCATTCTATGCTTAAGAAGGTCAATAAAGAGACCGTTCAGTTATACTGGTTTATAGGTAAGATTTTAAGTAACAAGGTGCAAGAGCAGAATTGGGGAGACTCAACTTTAGAAAAGTTATCGAAAGACCTTCAGAATAATTATCCCGGAGTGCGCGGGTTTTCACCGAGAAATATGTGGAGAATGAAACTGTTCTATGAAACTTACAACGAAAATGGAATTATGCCACCACCGGTGGCAGAAATTGGTTGGGTACAAAATTACCTGATCTTAGAGAAATGTAAGGATGAGCAGGAGCGGGAATTCTATATAAAGAGCACTGTAAAGATGGGATGGTCCAAAAGTGATCTTGCCGAAAAAATTTCAAAGCATTTTTATAAGAATACTCTTTTAGCTCAGAATAATTTTCCCAATACTGTTTCAACCGATCTGAAGGCAAGAGTAGCTTGGGAGTTCGTTGACGATTACAATATTGAGATTTTGAATCCTGATCTGCCTGTAGCAGAAAAAGAGCTTGAAAACAGTATAGTAAAGAACATCGTGGATTTTTTGAGCGACATGGGCGGAAGTTTTGCTTTTGTAGGCAGACAGTTTCGTTTGGAGTATAGAGAGAAAGAATATTTTATTGATCTTCTGTTCTTCAATTTGGATCTTAACTGTTATGTCATTGTTGAGCTAAAAGCGAGAGAATTCGATCCGAAAGACCTTGGTCAGTTACAAATGTACTTGCTCGCCGCAAATGAGACGATCAGGAAAAAAAGACAGAATCAGACTATTGGTATTCTGATCTGCAGAGACAAAGACAGAATGGTAGTAGAATATCTACTCGGTTCTCAGAAGCAACCTATCGGAGTGTCAACTTATAATAAATTCAGCAAACTGAAAGAGATTCCAAAAGAAATTGCAAAATACCTACCTTCGGAAGAAGAGATTATAAAAAGACTTGGTTATATATCAAACGCACCAGAAAGTCAGAAATAATCACAGTATATGAAATTGTGCCACAGGTGGTGGCATAATTGTAAAGTAGCTCAATAACCCCACAAGATTCTATAATCACTATTGCCCACAACGGTCATGGAAAAAAGCTCACTAGATAAAACATCACTCGGGGCAAGTCATTTTTCCAATGTTAGAGCTTAGTATGCTTTTCTCACAAATCACAGTTGATTTTCTACTAATCCTGTAATTTAAATTTATCTGGTAAACTATTTTGTATATTTTGCTTTTGGGGGGATATCTTCCGGCTGGATTTTAACAATTTTACCGGATTTACTGATCACAAGAGGACTATTTCTTTCTTTTTTGAATTTAACCAGCTTAACGTAAGCTTCTTCAAGTCCTTTTCTGATAAGTTCGTTCTCTTTCTGGATTTCTTCTTTAGTCATTATATTTCCCGGTTAAATTATTCCATTCTTTGCAGTGATATACTGTTTCACTATCATGAGTTCCCTCAGCTATGATTTTATAAGGATTGCCTGAATTGTTGATAAATAACCAGCTGTCTACAGAACTTTTATAAATTTTGAAAAAATTCTCTAAACCTCTTTTATATCTCCGTTTAATAACTTCAACGGGAATATTGTGACCACCTTCGCTGACTCTGCATTTAACTCTTTCAACTGCAAGTTCCTGATCATTCAACCAAAGAAATACTAATTTTGCTGTATAACCTTTGCTTTGAGCTTTATTTATATATTTAACAAAAGACTTTGAGGCTAAAGTTGTTTCGAAAGCAAAATTCTCGCCTTCAGAGATTAAAGTATTTATACGATCAAGCATCAGTTTTCCGGCTTGAATGCTTACAGCATTAGGATTAAAAGGGGATAAGCCTCTTGCGATTTCATCAGCATTAACATATTCTTTACAGTCAAGGATCTCAGGTAAAATTGTGTAAGATGCTGTTGTTTTTCCAGCTCCATTCGCACCCGATATGATGTAAAGTTTATTCATTCGTTTCCAAAGTTTTATTCATGTAATTTAAAGCAGAAGGCAGTCAAAAACAAGTTTATATTTCTTTATAACCAGTCAGAAAAGCATATTAGCTCTAACGGTCATGGAAAAAAGCCCACAAGATTAAAATATAACACAGGTCAGGTCATTTTTCCAATGTTGTCTGTCTGTAGTGAATTAATCATGTTTCTTTTTTTTTAATTTAACTGATTTCAATGCTTCTATGAAGTCATCTTCAATAATTATGTAATTCTTAAAATCATCTTCATTAATTGTTGAATTTAAAAGTGCTTTTGTATCGGCAACTCTTCGTAAACAATTGTAAGCACCCTCATATGCAACATATGCAATTTGTGCTCCTGAAAGACCTTCAAGATTCTCACTGAATGTTTTTATATCAAATTTTGTTGAAACAGGCATATTTTTGGTGTGAATAGAAAAGATTTTATAACAACCTTGCTTTGTTGGTTTCTTTATTTCAAGCATATAATCAAATCTGCCAGGTCTAAGTAAAGCATCATCAATTAAATCAGGCATATTTGTTGAAGCTATAACTCTTAAGTTTTCATAATCTTCAACACCATCCATTAATGTTAAAAGTTGGTTTACAATTCTTGAATCAAATCTAAGATGTTCTTCCCCAGACCTTTTCTGGGCTATAGAGTCTAACTCATCAAAGAAAATTATTGATGGTGCTAATAAACGACCTTCTTGAAAAATATCTCTAAAATTCTCTTCAGATTGACCATGATATTTGCTTAAGAGTTCAGGCCCATTAACAGAAATAAAATGTGCATTAACTTCGTTTGCAATTGCTTTTGCGATTAATGTTTTACCGCAACCGGGTGGACCATAAAGCAAAATACCTTTATGAGGTTTAATGCCCATATATTTAATTAAATCAGGTTTCTTCAATGGTAATTCTATAATTTCGCGAATTGTATCTATAATATCATCGATTCCTCCAATTTCATCAAATTTAATATCAGGGATATATCTATTCGCATTATTTTTTATATATTCGGTTTTTAATTTTTCAACATCTAATGAAAGTTCATATTCAAGATCTTCAGAGGAATCTGAACGTTTGGCAGAGATTATTGAAGAATTTTTGCTTTTAGGTTGGATACCTTTTTTTACTTTCTCTAAAGTGCTTCCTTCATATATATCTTCATATTGAATTTCCCATTCCTCTGAGTCTTTCGTTTGAATTGAATCTGGTAATTTATCAACTTCTTTGAAAATTTCATCAAGATTAAATTTTTTGCAGTAATTGATTTTTTTTATAAAAGTTTCTTTTTCTAGGATTTCTTTAATCCTACCCTTATCAATACTCCATTCTGTTTCACTGATAAATTTCCCAAATTGGAACCAAAATCTAAAATCATTTGTTGAGTACAATCCATACTTATGATATCCATTGTAAATTGATGAAAGACATCTACAACCCCATTCATTTTCAGAATTATAGCTACTATAACAATATTTCTCATTAACAACAGCTTTGTAATATCCATCAGAACAAGCGAGAATTTTTATGATTGATTTTATCATATATATATCAATTGGTTCATCGTCAAGATACAAACTAGTAGCTTTCCAATATTTAGTAATTTCGTATAATTTTTCGAGCTTAGAAAATTTATCTTGTAACTCTTCAATACCAATCTCAACTTGATTGAATGAACTTTTATCATCAGTTATATTATAATTATCAAATTTCTTTAGTAGGTTTAATGCTCTATTATAATTTGGAGATGTTGATTTTCCGAATTCAAGTTTAATTGCCATGTATTTACTCCTTATAAAAGAATATTTATTGAATGAGTTGATTCAAGTCCTTCCGTTGAAAGTTGAATAGATTTTACCAACCACACCAAAAGAAAGCCTTTCTATTAAAATTCGTTTTATTAGTGCTTCAATTGCTTTTCATCTTCGACTCCTAATTAATTCACTATTGCAGACAACGGTCATGGAAAAAAGCCCACTAGATAATATAACACGGTCAGGTCATTTTTCTAATGTTGTTGGTCGTCGCAATTTGTCACCCTAAAAAAAAGTAAATAAGCCTCATATGTGAAAAAATTATTTTATTTTATTAATAATTCCTGTTTTTGCAGAAGTTACTGCAATTACATAATAGAATTTTCTACTTTCTGTATAACCAATTGTCCAATTTGTTCCATCAAACGCTCCTGAAATTGATACATCTTCATATGTTCCATAAGGATAATCTGACGCAAAAACTTTGTATGAAGTTGCTCCTGAAACCGCGTCCCAACTGATTCTAATGTCAGTTCCGATAATCTCTGTAGTTACATTAAGAGGAACATCCATATCTCCTTTACAGATAATCAGTTGCCCGAATTCAGTAATACTATTGAATGTTGCACAGTTAGCTGCCGAATCTACCAGTGCGGAAGATGCGAGATAAGACCAGCTGCTATCGGATGTAGCGGTCCTAGTGTATAGTTTTATGCATGTCGGATTGGAAACATCATCTTCTGTTAGGTCTTCAGAGAGCGTGACGCTTATGTCACCATTCAGAACACCGGAACCGAATTTGTGGATTACCCAGTATTGAGAATTGAACGTAGAATCCGGTTCGACAGGATCAGCATTCGGAGCAAGGCTTATTTGTTTAACCACGATGGTGTCTGTACCGGTCTTTTCTGTAAAATCAATCGTGATACCGGTATCTGTAAAATTAACTGTACCTGTTGAGCTTACGATCTGTGTGTATATGTTACCTTCACCGAAAGGTATCGTTGAATTGACCCAGTTCGAATCATCCATGTTCGACATAGTGCCGTTGTTGCTATTTAATGGATCTTCTACACTCGTTCCCGTACCTTCATTGAGCTGCCAGCAACTTATCAATCCGATTTCGTTCCCTATCAGAGGCGAGTTCATGTATTGTCGGATTTCCTGTAGACTCCGCACAGTATTCCACAGCCTGACTTCATCGATCCTTCCATTAAAATATCTCGGGTTAGAAAGAAAATCCACACCTATCCTTAAAGGATTTGTGTTCTGATTAACTACAAGTGGTGTACCAGTGATGTTTATTTCTATTCCGTTAACAAATAGGTGTCTTGTTCCATTATCATTTACAGCTGCGATATGATACCATTTTCCTGCCTCAAGTACACCGTTCTCTGTTTCCAGAGCATCAAATGACAAACCTGTATATGGAGATACATTGTTAAGCCTCAGAAAGTAACCGTTTGCACCTGAAGTCTGATATTTTGAGACAATACCTGCCATAGCAGAGAATCCGGCAGGTTTGATCCATGCTTCAATTGTATAATTATTCGTCAGGTCAAGGTTATTATTGTCCGAAACTGTAACATAGTCATTAATCCCGTCAAATTCCAAAGCTGTACCCGGAATTTTATCTAAGTATCCACCGCTACCGGAAAGAGTGATATACCTGGTTTCGCAGAAATCTGTTGTATGTATGATGGGACAACCGAAATCAGCTTCGTATGATGGATTGAATTTGACATAAATCAGGCAGGAAATTTTCCCGCCAGCAGGTGTAACGGATAAATTGTTTGAGTAACCGGTGTCTTCTGACAGCGAGATTGTAAATTCTGAAGAGACACTTAGATTAAGATCTGATACTAAATTATTAGCTTCTATATTATATTTTTTAACTGAAGATCTGCCAGGAACTACCTTCCCGAAATTAATCTCAGAAATTACGGTCTCTTCATAACGATTAATATTCCCGTCAACTTCACCGATCAGCAAGTCCAGTAATCCGTCATCGTCAATATCAGTAAATACAGGTGATGAGATGTCTCCTACATCAATTCCGTCAAATGATTTTGTTACAAGCGAAAATGAGGTTGAATTCGGTGCGGTCTGCTCGTAATGATTTAATTTCCCGTAATATTCACCTATCAGCAAATCAAGTAATCCGTCATCGTCAAGATCGGTAAACGCGGGTTTAGAACGTTCTCCTACATCAATTCCGTTAAATGTTTGTGTTACAAGAGTGAATGAGGTTGAATTCGGTGCGGTCTGCTCGTAATGGTTAATATTTCCATCACGTTCACCGATCAGCAAATCAAGTAATCCGTCATCGTCAAGATCGGTAAACGCGGGTTTAGAACTATTACCGACATCAATACTGCCAAATGATTCTGTTACAAGTGTAAATGAAATTGAATTCGGTGCAGTCTGTTCATAATGATTAATATTCCCGTCAGATTCACCGATCAGCAAATCAAGTAATCCGTCTCCGTCAAGATCGGTAAACGCTGGAGAAAGAGATGAACCGACATAAATACCGTTAAAGTGTTCTGTTACAAGTGTAAATGAAATTGAATTCGGTGCAGTCTGTTCGTAATGGTTTAAGTATCCAGGATATTCGCCGACAAGCAAATCAAGTAATCCGTCTCCGTCAAGATCAGTGAACTCTGGAGAAGAATATGAACCGACATCAATTGCGCTAAAAAATTCGGTGATAAGTATAAAAGCAGGATTGTTTAACATCGTAAAATAAGGCAAATATTCTCTTGAAAGAATAAATTGGCCGAATTCAGAAATTCCTGAAAATTCTGCAATATTGGCGGATGCATTTACATTTGAAGCATCTTTTGTATGGAACCATACAG
>QKDR01000056.1 GCA_003252515.1 Candidatus Delongbacteria bacterium
TTTTTTGTTTTATTGTTTTGCATTAACACTGAAAAACAATTAACTTACATACATCGTCCATCGTCCGGGAAAAAACGATTATGGCCAATATATCTATTATCAGAACGTTCAGAAAATTCTGGAGAAGAGAGATAACCAGAATAGCGACACTTATGTTCCTTGTAATCGTGCTGGCCGGATCACTCTATACCATTTTCGAAAAAGGGATCCGGTCGTTCTTCGAGTCATTTTATTTTGCCGTTATAACAATTACCACAACCGGATACGGAGATATTACGCCCAAGACCATTCCCGGAAGGCTGATAACGGTCTTTCTGATATTTTCAGGTACGATCCTGATCTCATCATTTACCGCCACGATATCTTCGATCATAATTTCTAAAAAATTAAAGGACGGGCAGGGAGTGAATAGGATAAAAGAAAAAAAACATGTGATAATCTGCGGATGGAACCGCAATGTGGAGACGGTCATAAGGTCTCTTTCTGATACCGGCGTGAGAGATATCGTTCTTGTCAACGATGCCGATCCGGCTCAGATAAATCCTGTTACGGAAAAATTTCCCGGTACAGAAATAAAATTCGTAAAAGGTGATTTCGCCGACATAAACATACTCAACAGAGCCAATATCGGCCAGTCGCGAGGAGTTATCATGGTGCCTGACATCGCTTCCAGTTCATCGCAGGGAGCTGATGAAAAAACTGTTTTTGCCACGATGACGATCAAATCAGTATCGGAAAAGATTAAAGTTTACGTTCAGCTTCTAAGGGAGGAGACGATACCGTATATTGAAAGAGCTAAAGCTGATGAGTATTTCATAGCGGAAAATATTGCACCGTATTTTCTTACGACAAATATTTCTAATCCCGGCATAAGCGAAGTCATGCTGAACCTGATGTCGCCGGATAATGATAATGCTCTTGTGTCAGCGCATATACCTGCGGAATTCGCCGGAAAAACTTTTGGGGAACTTTCGGAATATTTCAGAAAAAAAGAGAATTCGATACTAATCGCACTGGTCCAGTTTCAGGATGTGCTTGAGATGAAGAACATAAATTCAAAAGACACTGCTTCCATCGACGCTTTCATAAAAAGGAAATTCGAAGAGGCCGGAAGGCTGACCAGAGATCTTGACAAGAAGAAAGTGATACTAAATCCCGATGATGACTACATTATCAAAAGTTTCGAGACAGCGGTGCTTATAAGAAGATCGAAAAAACAGTAACAGGCGGTAAACATGAGCAGTTTCAGAAAAAATTCATTATTTAAAGATCTTTCGGAAGAGCAGATAGCTTTTATAGAGAAAAAGGTGATAAGGAAAAAATTCGGTGAAGGTGAAATTATCATAAGTGAAAATTCCGTGGGAAGCTCGATGTATCTTCTTATCAGCGGTGAGATCATGATCGAAAAGGAACTGGTTCCCGTGATCGAAGGATTTAAAGCTAATCCCGAAGATAAGAAAGTGATAAAGATAGACGACTCAATGAACTATTTTTTCGGTGAGATGTCTTTGTTCGACCCTGCACTGAAAAGAACAGCTTCGATAGCCGCGATAACAAATGTGGAAGTTGCGGAACTTACAGACACCGAATTCGACAGAATTATAACAGAGAGAAAGGATATCGGCGTAATTATCCTGAAGAACATCGGTCTAAAGCTTTCAAGGCTACTTGACAACAGCAATGTAGAGCTGTCAAAAATGATCACGGCCTTTACTCTTTCTTTAAAATTGTAAGGATAAAACCGTGTTTTATTTTCTTGACTTTGAACCCAATAAGCTTTATTTTCATAGACTGTACGGGATTAGCCCGGCGGAGTGAGGAATAATTTGATTATAAACCGGAGACATTATGGCTGATATTGTTGAATTGCTTGAGATTTGTGTTCAGGAGGGAGGGTCAGACCTTCATATCTGCGCGGGAAGTCCCCCGGTGATCAGGATAGACGGTGAGCTTGTCAGGCTGAACCGCCCCGTTCTGATGCCGAAGGAAACCAAAGAGATAGCGTACAGCGTTCTTAACGAATACCAGAAGAACGAATTTGAGAAGAAACTTCAGGTCGACCTTTCAACAGGTATCAGGAACCTCGGGAGGTTCAGGGTGAACGTTTACAGCCAGAGGGAAGCGATATCAATCGCCTTCAGGTCAATTCCAAACGATATCAGATCGTTCGACGAGGCCGGTATCCCGTCTGTCGTCTCAACATTATGCGATAAACCGAACGGCATTATTCTTGTAACAGGACCGACAGGTTCTGGAAAGTCAACGACACTTGCGACTATGATAGATAAGATCAACAGCGAATATCCGGTACATATCCTGACGATCGAGGACCCGATCGAGTTCCTTCACAAATCGAAGCGCGCTATCATAAACCAGAGAGAGCTCGGAACTGATTTCAGAACATTTAACGATGCTCTGAGAGCCGCTCTCCGTCAGGACCCTGACGTTATTCTTGTCGGTGAGATGAGGGACAGGGAAACGATCGAACTTGCTCTGAGAGCCGCAGAGACCGGTCACCTTGTGATGACCACACTTCATACGAACTCATGTTCGCAGACAATCGGAAGGATCATCGACTCTTTTCCTGAAAATGCTCAGGAGCAGGTCAGGACCCAGCTGGGTATGATGCTTCAGGGAGTAGTGACACAAAAGCTTCTTCCAAAGATCGGGGGTGGAAGGGTACTGGGTTGCGAGATCATGATAGGTACGCCTGCCATCAACTCTCTTATCAGGGAAAACAAGGTACACCAGCTCGACAGTATTATTCAGGTAAGTCAGAAATACGGAATGATGGGTTTTAATCAGCATCTTGTCCAGCTCGTAAAAGAAGGGCTTATCACAAAAGAAATAGCAATACATGCATGTAACACCGAGATCAGTATTCTTATGGACCTGATGAGCAGAGAAGGCATCAGATAGTTTTAAAAATAACTGCAGGTAAAATTATGGCCGAAGATATTTTCAATTCAAATGTTATCATAATCGACGATGATGACGACCTGAGAGAAACATATTATGACCTTCTGATCTCTGAAGGATTTAAAAATACATTTCAGGCTGAGAACGGTATAAAAGCTCTGGAAATGGCCAAGACGCAAAAATTCGATCTTATAATATCAGATCTGAATATGCCTGAAATGGACGGTATCGAAACTATCAGGAAGATCAAGGAGCTTCAGCCGAATGTGATGTCTATGATACTGACCGGGTTCGGGAATATGGACGTTGCGATAAAAGCTTTCTCGGAAAGCCATATAAATGATTTTCTTTCAAAACCTGTCGAGAACGATGAGCTTCTTGAAAAAATAAAAACACATTTGTCTAAAGCCGGTGAAGAACAGGTTGAAAATATCATGTCCGATATGGTCAGAAAAGAATTCGGAAGCTCAAGAAATTATTTCGGTCAGTTCCTTATTGATAACGGTTATATAACAGAGGAAGATCTTCTTGAAGCGCTTCAAAAACAGAAAGAGACCGGCAATATGCTTGGTGATACTCTCGTTGAGATGGGTCTTCTGACAAATGAGGAGCTTGTCAGCGCTCTATCGGAGCAGAAAGGTTATCCCATAGCAGATGACAAAGCGCTTTCTCAGATCCCTGAACCGGCACTTATGAAAGTACCTGCGGATTTTGCGAAACAGCATCTGCTTGTACCGATAGGCCTTGACGATAACGGTCTGTCCGTGGCTATGGTCAATCCTGATGATCTTGCCGTGACGGACAACCTGAAAATGATCGCTCAGGTATCGATTATTCCGTTCTACTCCACTCAAGAGAAGATCGAAAAAGCAATTGATATTTTCTATAAGAAGCTGGAATCAACTACTTCGGCAAGTTCCGCTCTCAGCGAGATGTTCGCTGATGACGATATGAAGGTCGAAGAGGTCAACTTAAAGGATATTAAAGAAGAGGATAATCCCGATTCAGCTCCGATCATTGCACTCGTAAACAGTATTCTCGCGAAAGCCGACCTTGACGGAACGTCAGATATCCATATCGAACCTCAGGAAAAATATGTCCAGATAAGGTTCAGGAAGGACGGTGATCTTTATATCCCGACAGGATACGAAAGGCTGCCTAAAAAACTTCAGGCCTCATTAAGCGCAAGGATAAAAGTGTTGACGAAAACTATGAAACTTGATGTCAAATTAAGACCGCAGGACGGTAAGATACGTCTCAGGCTCAGGGGGAGAGAGATAGACTTCAGGGTCGGTACACTCCCTACCATTCACGGCGAAAAGATCGTTCTCCGTCTTTTGAAAACGGAAGCACTTTATCCGATCGAGGGTATTTTCAGCGGGAACGAGATTTATATTGAGACCTTTAAAAAGAACATCCAGAGAAAAGACGGTATGGTGCTTGTTACAGGCCCTACAGGATCGGGAAAAACAAATACTCTTGCATCAGCTCTGAATTATATTAAAGACGTAAAGACAAATATTATTTCTGTTGAGGATCCTGTCGAGATCCAGAACGAGGGGATCAATCAGGTTCAGATCAATGTTCAGCAGGAACTTACGTTCCAGACAGCTCTGAGACAGATACTCCGTCAGGACCCCGATGTTGTGCTTATCGGTGAGATGAGGGACTTTGAGACGGCTCATATCGGTTGTGAGGCCGCTCTGACAGGTCACCTCGTGTTCAGTACACTCCATACAAATGATGCGCCTTCAACTGTAACTCGTTTTATAGAGATGGGGATTAAAGATTATCTAGTCGGTACTGTCGTTCACCTTGTGTTGGCACAGAGGCTTGCGAGATCAATATGCAAAATGTGTAAAAAAGAACACGAATATGACAAGAAGCAGCTTATCGGTCTCGGGCTGACCGAAGAAGAGATCGAAGGTTCTACTTTCTACAAAGGTGAGGGGTGCCCCAACTGTAAAGGCACCGGAAGATCAGGCCGTGTGGCGGTTGTCGAGATGATGGAGATGACAAAAAAGATCCGTTCCGCTGTGATGAGAGGAGCTACAGCTCTTGAAATAGGTGATGTAGCAAAAGCGGAGGGAACGTACTGGACACTGAAAGAGGATGCTGTCAGGCATTTTAAGAACGGAAAGATAGATCTTGAAGAAGCGTTAACTTACACTTTATAATAACAAAACCGGGAGGCTTCTATGCCTAAATTCAGATATGTTGCGAAAGATCCTGCGGGAAAAACAACGACCGGGGAGATCATGGCCGGAGGACAGGCGGATGTTGTCAATAAACTGCAGATGCAGAACTTGATCCCGATGAGTATAACAGAAATCAGCATGCAGAAAGGCGGAGGGGGATTTCAGGCGTTAAACGACAAATTCGCGATGATGACCACAAAGGTAAAACTTGCAGATGTTGTATTCTTTACACGACAGATGGTTACATTTCTTAATGCAGGGGTCACTCTTACTAAAAGTATCAAGAATATTGCTGACTCGCAGAAAAATGTGGTCGTTAAAGCGACTTTAAATGCATTATATGAGGATATTAATGCGGGTTCAGATTTTTCTGCGGCACTTGCCAAGCATCCTAAGATTTTCGATCAGATGTATGTAAATATAGTAAAAGCTGGTGAAACCTCAGGTAATCTGGATAAAGCTTTAGATTCGCTTGCCAGATATATGGAGAAGACTCAGCAGATGCAGTCCGCGATCAAATCAGCTATGATGTATCCGAAATTCGTCCTTATATTTACGGTGGTGATCGTTTTTGTGATAATGTGGAAGATCATTCCTGTTTTTGAAAGTCTTTTCTCGTCTTTCGGGGGGGAGTTGCCTGGACCGACCCAGCTTTTGATCGACGGGTCGACACTGATACAGAATCACTTCTTTTTGATCTTAGGATCTTTCGCGGGAATTTTCTACGGGATAAAGTATGCTTTTAAATTTAAACCTGTAAATAACGCGTGGGATAAATTCGCTATAAACGCTCCTGTTTTCGGCGAGCTTGTCAGGCAAATTATAGCAGGCAGAATATCCAGCGTCCTTGCTTTGCTTCTCGGTTCAGGAACATCAATGCTTGAATCAATAGAAATATCAAGTAAGGTAGCAAATAATAATGTTTTTGAAGTTGCATTAAAAAAAGCTGCTATTGATGTCAGTACCGGTATTGAGCTGTCGGTGTCTTTTAAGAAAACGAACAGGTTCGACGATGTGTTTATACAGCTTCTTGAAACCGGTGAGGAAACCGGTAAGATCGACGAACTAATGAAAAAGATCGCGGATTTCTATGATGATGAAGTAGCTGTTAAGATAAAAGGATTTTCTTCGCTCATGGAGCCTTTACTTATTGTGTTCATGGGTATTGTAGTAGGTAGTATCGTTGTTGCGATTTATTTGCCGATATTTACTATGGGTCAGGCTTTGGAAGGCGGGCACTAGAATTTATGCGAAGAACGGGAATAATCATCCTTCTGCTGGTTTTATTCTCGTCCGTAAGATCTGAAACCGGGGAACCGAACCATAAAGTTCCCCTTTTTCTTTCAATGATCCTTCCGGGCGGAGGACAGATCTACAATGGCAGATACGTTAAAGCTGCGATTTATACTGCATTTGAAGGACTGTTCCTATATGGAGCTTTAAAGCAGAACGAAAGAATGGAGAACGCTAAAGACGATCTCAGATATTATCGTTCGATAGATGATCTTGCGAAAATCGATGAATACGAATATTATGTGAATACTTACACTGAGGAAAGGAACAACTTTATATGGATGTGCATCGGTACAGTTCTACTGTCGGCAGGTGACGCTTATGTCGATTCGCACTTCAAGTCATTCAGAAGAGATGTTTTTAAAAAAGGGGATGAAATATCATTCATACCCGGTATCAACGGATTGAAATTCGTGTATCAATGGTAATTAAACGGAGAACCGATGTCTGATTTTACGAATATGGCAACGTCAGTTGCGGGAAGTAAATATGTTGCTCAGGGGAACGAGGCTTTCGCGCTGGGTGTGATACATGCGGGTTTTCATGCTGCGGATGGTTATCCCGGCACGCCTAGTACGGAAGTAATAGATAAATACCTGAGCAAAGTTCAGGATGAGATAAACGTCGGCTGGTCCGTTAACGAGGCGGTCGCGGTCGCGGTAGGAATAGGCCACGCGATAGCGGGTTTTGATACCGTCGTGACCATGAAAACCCCGGGAGCATTTCAGGCCGGAGATCCGATAACGACATCGGCGTTTTATACTGCAGAAGCGGGAGCCTTCGTGCTGTATGTAGCGACCGACTACGTCCCTTCAAGCACGCAGCACGTCATTGACCTCAAGTACTTCTTCGCCTCAGCAAGGATACCGGTGCTTGAGCCGAGAGACCATCAGGAAATGTACGATATAGCGTTCGAAGCTGCTGATATAAGCAGAAAATTCAACACACCGGTCGTCGTGCTGGCATCGGGAATTCTGGCTCACTCGGAAGGTCTGATAACTACCAAAGAATCGAGAAAGATAATTCCCCGCGAGCCGGGAGCGGATATGAAAAACTGGATGGTAATGCCGGGAATAGCCAGAAAGAACTATAACGAAGCTACAACTAAAAGAATACCTGCAGTACTCGAATATTATGAAAGTTCACAGCTCGTTACAGAAACGGAGGGGAAAGATGAATTCGGTATTATCATAAGCGGCGAGACGGCGATGATCCTTAAGGAGGCGCTGGGATATTTAAATCTGGAACCGTCGGTATTAAGCATTTCTTGCCTTTATCCCGTACCCGAAAAGAGAATTACAGATTTCTGTTCTAAGATCAAAGGAAAAATACTGGTCTACGAGGACGGGGACAGATTCCTCGAAGAGAAAGTAAGACTGCTCGGGATAGAAGTTGCCGGAAAAGAAAAATATTCAGTGATCACTAACTGGACGCCCGAACTTCTTATGTCAGATCTCTGCGTAAAGCTGGGAATTCAGTGTAAATACGAAGAAAAGAAATTAGAAATAAAACCGCTGAACAGACCGCCGTCAATATGTCCGGGATGTCCGTATAAAGCTTTCGGGATGACGGTGAGCAGCCTGAAAAAATCAGGTAAAATATATGCGTCCTTCGGTGATATCGGTTGTTCGACGCTGCTCTATTTTATGAACGCGCTGGACACCGTCCTCTGCATGGGCGCCGGGGACTCTGTAAGGCAGGGTTTCGTGCTCTCGAGACCGGAATACGCGCATAAGACAATCAGCATAATCGGAGATTCGTGCGAATGCCACTCCGGGTTGGACTCGACGAGGAACGCGGTATTCCGCAACACGCCCGGCGTAAAGGTCGTTCTCGACAACAGGATCACCGCCATGACGGGAGGACAGCCTGCACCGAGCTCGCCGACTAACCTTGCCGGTATTCAGAACAAATTCAACATGGTCAAAGCTCTCGAGGCTGAGCAGGCAAAGGTCGTCGTAGCCAATTCGTATAATCTGAAAGAAGTCGATAAAGTGCTGAAGCAGGCTCTAGTCGATGCGGAATGCGGCGAATATACTACACTCGTCCTCGAAGGCCCTTGCATCCATCAGGTCCAGTCGAAGCACAAAGTCAGAAAAGTGAAATTCAATAGAGATAAATGCCGCCGCTGCGGAAAATGCAACATGTGCCAGGGTATCGAGTTCGATGAGGACAAATGGCCTCACTTCACCCAGCTGTGCACGAACTGTGCGGGACAGGGACAGGTCTGCATGCAGGTATGCCCGTTCGGAGCGATCGAGCTTATTGAGGAAGATGTAAAAGCGAAAATGCCTGAAATACCTGACGTTAAAGCAGCTGAAAAGTCTGAGATCAATCCTAAACTTCTGCCTGACGCGCTAAGGGTAGCTGTAAGAGGTATCGGAGGCCAGGGAAACCTGTTCTTCGGTAAAGTTCTCGCAGAGGTCGCTCTCAATTCTCCTTACAGGGACATCCATATCGTAAAGGGCGACACTCACGGAATGGCCCAGCTCGGAGGCCCCGTCATTTCGACTTTCGGGTGCGGGAACGTGCATTCGCCGGTACTGATGCCGAAGACAGCCGACGTGATCGTCGTAATGGAAAAATCGGAAGTCCTTCGCGAAGGGTTCCTTGATCTGCTCAAAGAAGGCGGTACGGTCATACTCAACAGCTACAAAGCTCTTCCACCCAGAGTAAGCATACACGACTACCCGAAAGACAACGATATTGAAGCTGTTCTTGAAGGCTACAAGGTCATCAGGATCGACGCGGAATCGGTAGCAAAAAGCTTCGGGGACGAACAGGGAAGAACCTCGAACGTGATCGTACTCGGACTGCTCTCAACTATCGAACCGTTCGACAAAATTCCCGCGGGAGTATGGACAGAAGCGCTCATGAAATTATCACCCAATGAACTTATTTATAAAGCCAACATAACCGCATTCAACGGAGGAAGGAACCATGATAAATAGAGAGCTCGTGAACCCGAAATCTATCGTAATAATCGGAGCATCGGAAAATATAAGGAAGCCGGGCGGCAAGGTGCTGCACAATATCCTGCTCGGGAAATATAAAGGCAAGCTGTATGCCGTCAATCCGAAAGAAGAGCAGGTGCAGGGCGTGAAATGCGTAAAACCCGAAGACCTGCCTAACGTCGAGCTAGCTATCATTTCCGTAGCCGTGAATCACGTGAAAGGTTATGTGGAATATCTCGCGAAAGAGAAAAAAACGAAAGCATTTATCATATTGTCAGCCGGATTCGGCGAAATGGGCGAGGAAGGCAAGAAGCTCGAAAGAGAGATCGTTGCCGAATGCGACAAATTTAAAGCCGCGCTTATCGGACCGAACTGCATAGGCGTACTGACTACACATTACAACGGTATATTCGCGGGACCGATACCCAAACTCGATCCGGCGGGATGCGACTTCGTTTCAGGCTCGGGAGCGACCGCCGCTTTCATCATCGAGAAAGGGATACCGATGGGTATAACTTTCGCGAGCCTGTACTCGGTCGGCAACAGCGCGCAGATCGGCGTCGAGGACGTGGTGAAATACTGGGACGAGACCTTCGATCCGGCTAAAAGTTCGAAAGTTAAGCTTATTTATATGGAGAACGTCAATAAACCGGAAATGCTGCTAAAGCACGCCTCTTCATTAATTAATAAAGGGTGCCGGATCGCCGCGGTCAAATCGGGAAGCTCCTCGGCAGGCTCCAGAGCCGCCTCGTCGCACACTGGCGCGCTGGCCACTCCTGACAAAGCCGTCGAAGCGCTATTCTCCAAAGCCGGCATCGTAAGGTGTCACGGCAGAGAGGATCTGATCTACACGGCAGGTGTTTTCATGCAGAAAGAGCTTAAAGGAAAGAATATAGCCGTGATCACCCATGCCGGCGGTCCGGGCGTCATGCTGACGGACGCGCTTTCCAACGGCGGTCTTGACGTACCTCACCTTGAGGGAAAGTACGCAAAAGAACTTCTCGAACAGCTCTTCCCCGGGTCCTCCGCGGCCAACCCGATCGATTTCCTCGCCACAGGAACCGCTGAGCAGCTCGGTATCATCATAGATTATATCAACGATAAATTCAGGAACATCGACGGAATGGTAGTCATATTCGGTTCTCCGGGGCTCGGCGAGATCTACGATGTGTATAAAGTGCTTGACGAAAAGATGAAAAAGACGAAAAAGCCGATCTATCCGCTTCTGCCGTCCATCGTTTCCGCCGGCGCTGAGATAGAGTATTTCAAATCTCTCGGCAACGTCTATTTCTCAGACGAAGTAAATCTCGGCCGCACGATCGTCAATGTCGCGAACACGCCTAAACCGTACACGGAATTCAAGGAAGAGAAAGTAGATACAAAGAAGATCAGGGCTATAATATCCAAAGCTAAGAACGGATATCTCAAACCTGAGCAGGTATCGGAAATGCTGGACGCCGCAGGCATACCGAGAGTGTATGAGTTTGTTAGCGCGAAAAAAGCCGATGTCGTCAAAAAAGCTAAAGAGTTCGGCTTCCCGCTGGTAATGAAAGTGGTCGGACCTGTCCATAAATCCGACGTGGGCGGAATAGCTCTCGGCTTGAAGAACGAGAAAGAGATAGAGAAAACTTTCGACAAAATGACAAAGATCGAAGGCTACAAAGGCGTCATGATACAGCCGATGATCTCCGGAAAAGAATTCTTCGCGGGAATAAACCACGAAGGCAAATTCGGACATTCGATCCTCTGCGGTCTGGGCGGAATATTCATTGAGGTCTTCAAGGACACAGCATCGAACCTCGCTCCCTTCGGCGCGGACAAGGCTCTGGAAATGATAAGATCGCTTAAAAGCTACAAGATCATCAAAGGCGTCAGAGGTCAGAAAGGCATTGACGAGAAGAAATTCGCGGGCATCATAGCAAGAATGTCGAGTCTCACGCAGGCGGCTCCCGAGATAATGGAGATGGACATCAATCCGCTTCTCGGCAATGAAAAAGACCTCCTGGCTGTCGACGCAAGGATCAGGATAGAAAAGTAAAAATATTCAGGGTGTTTAAATGAATATCTCAGGCAAAGTACCCGCGTTACTCCTGCGCCTGATACTGTGATAAGAGTGTTCATGACATTTAAAGGCCTCAAAAATCTTATCGAAGTCAAACCTCAGACGCTCCGAAGTATAGAATACAGTCGTCGAGTGGGGCGGAAGCGAAGTTGGAGAATGGAAATCGGTAGTTAAGGAGCTCTGAAAATTCCTAATAATTTTCTTATAAATCTGCACTTGACTTAATAACGTGAATTTATTTTATTTGATTCGTAGCTTAAGTCTAATTAAAAAAAAGGAACGAAAATGAAAATCAGGACACTAATCCTCGCAGGTATTGTAATGTTTCTCGCATCGTGCTCTAAAGACACAAATCCGGTCACATCTTCTGCTGACGATACTGTTCAGTCAGGCGAAAAATCGACTACTACGTTCACTTATAATTTCAATTTGTCTCAGGAAGACTGGGACGGCGGTTTTGCTGACTGTCCGGTCGACAACAGTTTCTATAACCTGATGTTTTCCTGGAAAAACGCTCCGGGAACACTTAAAGCTACTTTCGGAAAATGTCTTTATATTTCCGGCGACAACCACAGTGACGATCTTTTCATGTTCGTAAAAAAACAAGTAACAGGATTAACACCGAACACTACTTATCAATTGAATTTCAATTTCGATATAATCAATGACGTTCCTGAAGGACTTTTCGGAATAGGCGGATCACCGGGCGAAAGCGTTTACATGAAATTCGGTGCGGTCAATTACGAACCTTTGGCAGTTCTTGACGAAACTGAAACTTCATGGATAATGAACATTGATAAAGGCAATCAGAGCGTAAGCGGAACAGATATGCTGAATATCGGTACCGTAGCTAATCCGAATGTTGATATCAACAATCCTAAATATGCCGCAAAGAACTTTGATTCATATACAATAGGGTTCAATTTCCAGATAACAACTGACGCAAACGGCAGCGCATGGGTCATCATCGGTACTGATTCAGGATTCGAGGGAGTTACCGAAGTCTATTACGACAATGTAACTGTAATATTCGACGAAGTACTGTAAAACCGGATCATGATATTTTGAAAAGGGCGTTCCGGCGCCCTTTTTTTGTTTTCAAAATTCATAAAAATAGTCTTCACAAATTAAATAAAAATGTATATTATTAGCTGAATTTACGGAAAGTATCGGATGAACGTCTACATAGCTATCATCATCATATATTTCGCACTGGTCATTGCGGTCTCGTTCCTGACAAAGAAAGTGGCATCGAGGTCGGTCGCGGATTATCTGGTAGCCGGAAGGAACATGGGAACGGTCGTATGCGCGATCGTCGTTACCGCCGAATGGCTGGGAGGGATGAGCACGATCGGAGTATCCGAAAAAGCTTTCAATACAGGAACGATGATACCTGTTCTTTATAACATTTCCACAGCAGTAGGGATGGTAATAATCGGCTACACTGTAGCGGCTCATTACAGGCGTAAGGACGTGCACACGGTAAGCGAGATGCTTCAACATCTTTTTGGGACGAAGTCGAGGAACGTCTCAGCTGCCGTGTTCCTCATAGCTTATATTACACTCGCCTATGTTCAGCTTCAGACGTGCGCCGGACTGTTCGGACCTATCTTCGGTCTCGGATGGACGGAATCCGTTCTGATATCTTCGGTGATCATCACGGCCTATACCTATGTCGGCGGAATGCACGCTCTTGTCATAACCGGGATAATCCATGTCGCGGCTAAGTATATCGGGATCGGTATAGCATTTCTTGTCGGTATGATAGGAATAGGAGGGATCGGAGGACTGACCGATGCGCTCATGTCCCTGGATCAGAACGTACCAGCGAACTATCTTAATCCCTTCAGCGCAGGGATAAGCCCCGCGTTCAGCCTTCTTCTCGGAGGAATACTCGGAGGAATGGCGGGACAGGCGAGCATACAGCCGATCTTCGGGGCTAAAGATCCGGACACAGCGAAAAAAGCTGCGGTACTGTCAGCCTTCCTGATAGCTCCATTCGGGATCATGATAGCCTTCCTTGGACTTCTGGCAAAAACGGGAAAATATTTTGATGTATCATCTCTGCCGAGTGCGAAAATGGCACTCGCTACACTTCTTACATCCGAATCGTTCATAAATCCGTATCTCGGTGCTCTCGCACTCGCAGGAGTACTCGCAGCGATCCTATCCACCGTCGGTCCCGTGAATTTCGCCATAGTCACTATTGTCGCGAAAGATATCTATCACGGCATAATCAATCCCGAAGCGGAAGATAAAAAAATATTAAGAATAGCCAAGAACCTCGTTATACTGGTCAATTTAGTGACGATCCCGCTTGCACTTCTGACCCGGGAAAGCGTTCTCGACGCAGCTTATATCTCCTATGCGATCAGGGCGATCGGAGCTATAGTCATTCTTCTCGGGATTTACCGGAAAGGGTGGATCAATCAGCTGGGCGTTCAGATGGCGTTCATCGGCGGAACGGTCACGATCCTGGTCTGTGTCCTCGCAAAAAGCTACGGATGGTTTTCGGTTGATAAGACCTACGGGGCTGTCGGTGCAGCTGTTATTTTTATACTTCTCGGGAAAGTGATCGAAAAGTTTCGGGAAAAGTAACAAATAATTAATAAATTAAATTATACTAAAAATAATACTTGCTTTCGGCAAAAAACGTAGGTTAATTACACCTCTCGATGAAGTATTGGTTAATTAATTAACTGATCTGTTAACATAAAAAGGATGCGGATGAACAGGATAGGTATAAGAATAAAGAACAAAAGAGAAGCTCTCGGTATGCAGGTCAAAGACCTTTCTGCCGCGATAGGAGTAACTCCAAGCCTGATTTCTCAGATCGAGAAAACGAAATCTTTTCCGTCGCTGGTCACGCTTAAGAAAATAGCCGACGCATTGAATTCAACGGTAGGAGAGCTCTTAGGTGAGAACGAGGCTCACGCAAGAAAACCGGTACTGAGAGTCGCCGGAAGGAAATTCGTCCGTCAGAACGAAAAAGGCGCAAGTTTGTACCTTCTCTCCAACCACGACCCCCAGAAGCAGATGGAACCTTATTTTATAAACTTTGAAAAAGGTGCGGATTCCAAAGATATTATGACGAGCAATTATCCCAGTCAGGAATTCTGTTATGTTCTGAGCGGAGCGTTCGAGGTGACGGCCAGCGAAAAAAAATACCAGCTTCATAAAGGCGACGGTTTTTATTTCAATTCGATCCAGCCTCATCTTTTCAGAAATGTAAACGACGGGGTATCTCAGCTTATATGGGTCGTAAAACTTAACTGACAATAAAAATTATTTAAACTGGAGTAGTTATGGCAAAAATAGCGGAATCGGGAAACACGGGAAAAGATGTCCGTTCCGACTGCAAGGTCACTCTGGAGATCACAAAAAGCGGCGGTCTGAAGTTAGATGTGACCAGCAAGGTAAAGATACTGTTCGG
>QKDR01000141.1 GCA_003252515.1 Candidatus Delongbacteria bacterium
AAAATATTTTGGTTTATATTTTTTTAGGAATTGAATATAATAATAATATAGATAATTTCTTTTATCATTCTGCATTTTGTTTATATCTCTTGCTCTGCCAACAAGAGAGTATGCTTGACACGGTGGCCCTCCAATAATTATATCTAACTTTTCTCCAGATAATTTCTTATCAATCAATGAAAATATATTTTTTAAATTTCTTTCATTAATTTCCAAATTAGCTACTGATTCTAATAATTCCGCAGGAATCATATTATATAATTGATCCCTAGTCATTTTACCTTTCATGTAGCTATAATAATCATTTAATTGATTATGTTCTTTAAGCCAATAATAAGCTAGTCTTGTTTTCAAAGTAAAACATGCACTTGTATCAGACTCAATATGAGCTACAGGAGTAAATCCAGCTTTAATAAAACCTTCTGATAATCCACCACCACCTGCAAATAAATCAAGATATTTATAACCACTATTTATCATCAAATCATCTTTCTTTATAAATTAAGTTATTGTAATCATAAAACTGATTTAAATCAACACGAAAAGAAAATAATATTTTCATAAAAAAATCCGTATTTAAATTAGACAATTATCACTCAATTTTTCCTCAGCAGCACTACTGCCTGCGCACCAATGCCTTCCTCTCTACCTTCGAAGCCGAGTTTTTCGGTGGTTGTGGCTTTGACGGATACGTTCTTGATGTCGGTGTCGAGTATAGCT
This sequence comes from Candidatus Delongbacteria bacterium, assembly GCA_003252515.1. Lineage (GTDB taxonomy): Bacteria > UBA4055 > UBA4055 > UBA4055 > UBA4055 > UBA4055. The sequence continues at coordinate 721 of QKDR01000141.1, forward strand.
GCGATGGTCTGGCGCATGGTGTCGATGTGGTTCTTGAGCTTGGGTCGTTCGCAGATGACTATTGAGTCGATGTTGCCTATTTCGTATCCTTCGGCTTTGATGAGCGCGTAAACTTTTCTGAGGAGTTCCTTGCTGTCGATGTCCTTATACGCTCCGTCGGTGTCGGGGAAGTGTCTGCCTATGTCTCCTAGGGCTAAAGCTCCGAGCATGGCGTCCATTATCGCGTGCAGGAGAACGTCGGCGTCGGAATGTCCCAGAAGCCCTTTTTCGAACGGTATTTCTATCCCGCCGATGATGCATTTTCTTCCTTCGACGAGCCTGTGTACGTCATATCCCGTGCCTATTCTGAACATTTTACACCTCTATTCTTCTTTTACGTATTTGTCTATGTAGAATTTGAGCGACTGTTTGGAGAGCGATATTTTCTCCGGAAGCGGGAAATATACGAGATACCACGGTTTCTTGAGCTGAATGAGCGTGTAGAGGAAGTTGTTCTTGATGGTGAACGAGAACAGTTCCACCTTGATGCCCGGGAAGGCGTTGAGCATGTTCTTTACCATCCCCGCAGTCTGATCGCCCGTGTTCTTGTGCTTAAGAATTCGAGCAGGTATTTCGCGTCGTCGCCTGATATTTTCGAAATGCTGATCTCCCCGTTGAGGTCGGGTTCGTTTATCACGTCGAGCCCTTTCGACTTCATCTTGAGTATCACGTTCATCTCCGTCGAAGGACTGCGCTTGCTTTTCTTCCTGTTCAGGTAGTACGTGTTGAGCCCCGTCATCGTGAGACCCATATCGAGGTTTGCCCTTGTCACGATATCGTCTAAGCCGCCTTTGCCCAGATCGAGCCTGACAAAACCCGCGCCGTTGCCGTCGAACAGCTCGTAATAGAACCTGTTGAGGCAGAACATGTTGTCATCGAAATACATGTCGAGAGCGATGTTCCTGATATTATTTTTGAACAGCTGATGGTTGACGAGCACCGTATCTATGGTCAGGTTCGACACAGGAAGCCCGTTCATCCTGTAGAAATCCCTCTTAGCCGAATAATCAAGGAAATCGAAGCTGTCGAATTTTTTGAACCTGCCGCCTTCGAGCAGATTAAGTTCTTTCAGATCTATCACCGCCGTGAAAGGGATGTCCGCATTCAGTCCCGCTATCCTGACCGTGTTGTTCAGGCTGTCGAGAGTGAGTTTCAGTCCGATACCGTCGAGCTTTTCGTTATGCTCCGCCCTGACCGAATTTAGATTCCCGGTGAGTTTCGTTATCCCCGTCACCTTACCTTTTATGCCGTCAATGTCCTTCACGAACGGATATTTTTCCAGCAGCGCGAGACTGTGGATCACTTCGACATCGAAACCGTACAGGCTGTCAAGAACGTCCGCAGTACCTTTTACCTTAAACTCCGCTCCCGCAGACGGCACCGACATTCCGAGTTCGTGTATCTTCAGCTCCCCGTTTTCAGAGTACATGAAGTTATTCACGACGTCCGCGTCGCCCGTTATGTCCATTTCCGAAAGCATAGCCGCGTAATCCGCCCCTTTGACCGAGACGCTGCCGTTCAGAGCGATGTCCTTTCCGATGAGGTTGACCGTTTCCGATATTTTTATGCCTCTTTTGACCGACGCGTCCTCATAGGAAAGCGAGTCTATGCTCAGGTCCATTTTTATCTCTGTATTGGCTGACATATCGGAAATGTTGCCGCTTCCTCCCGCCTTCATTTCGAGTGATCCGTTGTACAGCATCACAGGCTGAATGTCCGGTATCCCTGTCGCTTTCCCGATGTCGAGGAGTCCGTCGAGGTCGGCTTTTACGAGGAGCTTTCCGACGCCTGCGGTGTTCTTCTTCATGTCCGCGGTAAGTTCCTCTATCTCCGCCGAGAGGACGTCGTTCATTTTAAATGTCAGTTCATTGAGCCTGTACCGCTCATTCGGAAGTCCGTTCAGGTCGGCTTTCAGATGCGAGACGATCAGCCTTCCGTCCGCGGCTGAGAATACTGATGCCGTGTCACTTTCGAACTCCGTTCTAAGTTCAAGATCGTTCACGACTACGCCTTTGGAGAAGTCCAGCTTCTCGTCGAGCGACACGGAAAGACCGGCGGGAGCGCTTTGTTCAAGCGAGTTAGGGCGCAGGCCTTCAGCTTTCACGGTCAGCTTTGCTGCCGTGTTCTTTATCAGTGCGGGCAGGGAAGTGTCAGAAATATCGAACGAGGCGTCGAGCCCCAGTTCGATCCGTCCTTCCGCTATATCGTATATTTTGTGGGTATATGAAATGCTTTCCGGCATGAAATCGCTCTTTAGGACGGGTCTCACTTTTATCTCCTGCCTGCCTGTCGAGTATTTTGCGCCCGACACGTTTGAAGAGACATTTTCCAGCCCGAGTTCCGCGCTTATGTCGGAAAATGTCAGCGCGTTGTCCTGTAACGTCACCGCGAAAGCGCTCCCGAGCGAGATACCGCTGACCAGCGCGGAAATATCGTACTGCCTGTAGGACGCCTGAGCAGCGGAGAACGCCAGTTCACCTTTGACCTTCGTCTCGTTCTCCGGGACCGAGTACGTTATGTGCAGATCCGTGATCCTGCATTCCGAATCCTTTATCCCGGCTCCCTGAAGATCAGCAAGTCCGTTCCTTTCCGCGAAAGCCGCGAGTCCTGAAACGTCCGCGAATATTTCCGGTATCGTTATATCCGCGACCTGTTCCGTCGTCACTCCGGTCACTTTCCCGGTCAGACCGACCTTGACCAGATCGGCGAAAGCGAAAGCAAAATTCTTTATATCGAGATCGTCGGTCTCCATGCTGTAATGCGCTTTCAGACCGACTGAAATATCTCCCGGTCTGCTCAGGTTCGCGGACGGGCTTTTAAGATCCAGATCTTTCACTTTGTGGCTAAAGTCAAGCTCAACGTTCTTGTTCACGACGCCGACCTGCACGTCGAGTTCCTGTCTGAAACTGACGCTGTTCTCTTTGTCTGAAAATGAAAGCATGTTCCTTTCGCCCGTACTGAAGCTGACGTCCGCCTTCAGATTATTTTCATCTCTGAACTCTACGCCGGTTACCTTGAGGCTGTATAACGGAAGCTTCGCTTTCATCGGAGCGTCGGACGATCTGTCCTCGTAGGAAACTTCAATATCGTTCACTTCAAAGTTCTTCAGCTCTATCAGGAACTGAGGCGCGGCATCTTTCTTTTCAGCAGGCTTTTCTTCTTTTTCCTTCTCTTCAACAGGTTTCTTCTCTTCAGGTTTTCCCGCGAATTTCTCGATTATCCCGTCGAAATTGAATTTTCCGTTACTGTCCCTGACCACGCTGATCTTCGGTCTGTCAACTATTACCTTATCGACCACGACCTTTCTGTCCATAAGAGGTGCGATCTCGTATTCGAGCCTTAGTGATCCGAGGCTGAAGAGGGAATCTGGCACATCGTTGTCTGTGAAAGAAAATTTTTCTATCGTAATTCCGTTTAAAATGCTCAGGTCGAATTTCTCGATCTTCAGACCGAGATTATAATTCTCCTTGAGATATTTCTCTATCTGCGGGATCAGGATCGATGAAGGAAAGAAATACTGCAGCATGAGGAATATCCCCGCGATGAAAAGTATTACCGAACCTGTCAGGTATGTCAACCATCTGAATATTTTATTTTTCCAGATCCGCATCTTGCCTATTTTTTAAGGAGTTTTATCTTGAATTCACTGCCTTCGCCTGTATTCGAGACCGAATGTTCATATCCTTCGTATTTGTTCAGTATCTGCTTTAAAAAATACATATTGGGGCACACGCCTTCTCCGAGTTTATCGTCCATGCAGATATTTCCGTTAGTTTTTATGCTCAGCAGGACGCATTCGTCACCGTTCTCGGTCTTATAAATTATTTTACCGGTTTTGTCCTCATCGGGGAAGGAATCGAGAATGCTCCTGGACACCGCGAAGAGAATATAAAAAATATCCCTGTATTCCATTTTTATGAACGGATTGCCTTCGAGTTCTGTCTCCACCTGAGTGTCGTGCTTGAATTTTTTATCGAATTTAAAGAATTCGCAGAAAGACTTTACGGCTCCGTTTATGTCAAGCATCTGAATTCCGGGAGTGTTCTCGTTAAAGATCTTGTCGTTGATCACCTTGATCAGGCCGTTAAGCTCGGTCATAGGCTCTTTCAGTTTCTCGGACATTGTAAGGATGTCAGCGTATTCAGCCTTCTTGAAATTGTATTCCTCCTCGCTCATTCCGTCTTTCGCGGCTTCGAGCTTTTTTATCTTCATCTGCATTTTCATGTTGAAGAGCTGAAGTTTGGAATCGACGGCTGTGATCTTCCCGTTGATATTGTGCACGAATCCGGGCATGAGGCTGCCGTACTGCATGTAGAAATACACATCCTTTAATGATTCGATCAATTCTTTTTCCATAACATGACCTTAAATAGTTACTTTCCGCTTAAGTCTATAATATAGGTTTGAATAATAATTTATTCAAGAAAATAAAAACGGAGGAAAAAATCCTCCGCAATTTGAATTATATGGCCTTATATATTAAAATATCCATTCTCCGAACACCATCAGTACGACCAGCAGGAAAGTAGCGCAGAGCATGACTATCTCGGGCGTATCGATGATCTTCATTTTTTTCTTTTCCATCTTTACCTCCCGGTCTAGTAGTTGTAGATGTAGCTGAACTGGAACTGGTAGGGATCTTTATTCGAGTCAAGTCTTTTGTGGATCGAGAACATGTAGTTGTCACCGATCGTCATTCCGAGACCGAATGATGTTTTCATTGACGCTATACCGAAGTCTCCGATGTTATCCATGACTCCTTTATCAGGATCGGCTATATATGCTTCTCCCATGTCAAGGATCGCTCTGAACTGCGTAAGCTCCAACCCGGTGAAACCGATAGTAAATCTGTCGTAAAACCCTCTGTTTCCGGCGAACTCGTTGAGCCTGTATCCCGGCAGAGTACCCGTTCCGCCCATGCTGATGTACTTGAAGTTCGGTACGATGCGGGAGTCAGGTCCGTCTCCGGCGCAGGTCGATTCCAGCCTGAACAGGTTGGAAAAGACGAACATGTCCTTCACTTTGCTTTCGACGTAAGCGCTGAACAGTCCTTTTTTGAACGAGAACGCCTGCTCGTACTGGTCGAGCGTCTGCTCGTAGGTATAGTAAGTGTCAACGAGCGTGTTCAGGCTGTTCACCCTGCCGATGTACCTTGCGGTCGAGACCAGCTCTACCATATCGCCGTCGTCTGCGTCGAAGTTGGGAGTAAAATCCCTGCCGTTGAAGAAAAGCGCCCATTGCGTTCTGTTCCTAAGTGAATCTATGCTCTCGCTGTAAACTCCTGTTTTGACTCCGAACTCATGGCTGTCGTCCCCGTGCTTGAGCTTGTATAAAGAGCCCGCGAAGAGCCCGAAACCTTCAGACATGTAATAGTTATAAATATCCTGGTGAAGAAAGAAAGCCGACAGCGAGTTCATCGAAGAGGGCAGCTTTCTCTGGTCTTCGGACGCAATACTTCTGTATTCGGCGCCGCCGAGGATCAGCTTGTCGTCAAAGATCGAGATCTTCTGATCAAAATAATATTCCCATTCTTCCATCCTGAAAGCGTAACCGCCGGAAGCGTTCATTTTAAAATCAGCATATTTTGTATCCAGCAGATCGAAATCGGCGTTCAGTCCGAGATACAGACCTTCCACCTTTGAATAAGAGATGAAATCTTTTCTGATCAGCGAATTGTGGAAAAAGAACCCTTTCTGATCATCGTTCTCAAGCGTGAAAGGATCGCCGGGGCCTTTGACACCCATTTCAACAGTGATCGACCTGTCCCTTTTTTTATCCTTTCCAAGTATCAGACTTTTCAGCTCATCCACTACGAAAAAACTTGCTTCGTCGTCAACTTCGCCCACCCTGTAGACCTTTCCTGCGTAAGCCTTGACCTCCCCCGTTACGGTTCCGGTCTCTGTGATCTTCACGTTTCCCGAATAGACCTCAAGTCCTCCGTCAAGATACCCGTTTATTTCCGCGCTGCCGTTGTAGACCTTCACATCCGCTTTGAGAGTGTCGTTCTCCGCTAGTGTGTAGTCCTTGAATTTCGTTACCGTATCGGCCGCCAGAATTCCGGTCAGGATCATTGATATGATAAGTATTTTCTTCATTTTAATTTCTCCGTTTTCGCTATTTTACCGTTATGCCGCCGATGTTCGTGTCGATCCTCAGGCATTTTTTGTTTTTCAGACATATCCTTACGTCGTCGTCTATCTCCATTCCCGCTTCGTAGTCGATCTTTTCGTCCTTTACCGACTTCAGGAAATCATATGATAACGGATCTTTGAACCCGAGGCTGATCTCGCCGAAGTTGATCTCCACGCTTGAATCCTCTTTACCGAGCAGAACGAAATCCTTCAGGCTGACATCACCGAGATTTAGTTCGACATCAAGATCGGATTTAACATCAGTAAGTTCAAGCTCTCCTGCGGACAGTTCCGCTTCTATCATGTCTAATTCTGCTTTCTCAATCTCCACGCTGCCTAATGAGGCTGTGAGTTCGAGCCTGTCCCCGCTGATATCCTTCAGGCTGATGTCGCCGCTCTTGCATTCGATCTCGGCACCCGAGAATTTCGACGAACTTATCTTAACGTCACCTACCTCGAATGCGCATTTCAGCTTTCCTTCGAATTTGCTGAGGTCGAATCCGCCGGAAGTATTCTCAACGTTAAGGGATCCCGTAATGTCTTTAAGCCCGATATCGCCTGACAATGTTTTAATGTCCAGCACTCCTTCGAACCCGTCTATCTTAAGATCGCCCGATTTGTTCCTGTAGTTGATTACTCCCGAAACTCCACTGATGTCGGTATCCATGCTCTTTCCGTCCAGGAGAAGTTCGCCTTTAATGCCGTTTATCTTCACGTCTCCGCTGCTGAAAGTTACGATCACCGAGATATTTTTCGGGGTATATACGGTCAGATATTTACCGTCCTCATTCTTTTTCGCTATATCTATCTTCAGCTCTTTCTTCTCTATACTTACGCCGTTCTGCGCTTCTTTGCTTTCGTCCTTTGAAAGCTCAGCCTCTTTAAGCTGTCCGTCCGTCATCATCTTCTTCGTTATGTACAGCTCTATGTTCTTAACGTCCGTGCCGACTATGTTCGCGCTCAATTCCATGCCTTTACATGTGATCTGTTTTATATCGGAACTCTGCACGGATATCTTTTTGACACCGTCGCCTTTAAAGACCTCTAAACCTTCGGCTGCGAAAACGCCCGAGATCAGAGCTGCGGCAAGTATGATATGCGTGATCTTATTTATATTCATTTTAATTTCCTCTTTCTTCGTTTTCTTTTAATTCTTCAGCCTTGAACTTGAAGTAATCGCTGCTTTCCGCGGATACGGTCTTCAAAGCTTTTCCGGCGTAATCACTTCCTGATCTTTCGAGAAGTCCGAGCGCTTCTATCCTGTTGGTCTGGTCGGTATCGTTAAGAACGACCCTGTACAAAGCCTCCCTGACAGCCTCATCCTTCGCTTGATCTTCTATCATTTTCATTGCTTTTCTTCTTATAATGGGATCTCTATCGCCGGTCATCACTTTTAACAGCGTTCCGGTATAATCCTTATTCTTTGACATATCCATCGCTTTCATGGTCTTATATTTGACACCCGAGTTGTTTTCGTGCTCAACCAGATATTTTAAGGTGCTTATTATGACCGGGTCGCTTTTGGCGCCTCTTATGACCTTATTCGTGCTTACGTCGAAGTTGATCACAAACTCATTACCTGATTCTTCAATATTTAAATTCTCAACTTTATATTTGCTCATATCTATTCCGCCGAAAACAGTTCCGCCGTCATTCGAAACGGTCTGATAAGTTCCCTGTCCCTGCTGAATGAATCCGCCGGTAACAGATGTCTTTCCGGTATCTTTATTAAAATGGTACATAGTGGCGTAGAATGTCAAAAGTATTACCGCTGCGTACTGCAGGAATTTCTTTCCGTATATATTTAAAATTTCTGAAAAATTTATCTTGCTGTTGTTATTCTGATCCGAAATGTCCGAAAGCGCTGCCGATAATCTTTCTCTGTTCCCTTCCAGAAGATCGTCGGACGCCGTGAGAAACGCATCCTTACCCAATGCTTCCTTCTCTCTTTTGAGCATCTGATAATATTCTTTCAGTTCCGGATCTTTTTCAATTGCCTCGAAAGCATCTCTGACCTCTATCGCGTCTTCCATTTCGTCAAAGACCAGGTCGAATATTTTTTCTTTCATATCTTTCATAACGCGCCTCTCTTACAGATCAATACTGTTTCTTATATTCTCAACAGCCCTGTGAAAATATTTCTTCACGGTGCCTTCATTTAAAGACAGCGCTTCGGCTATCTCTCTGAACTTAAGTCCCTCGTAGCTTTTCAGATATACTACTGTTTTCTGCTGCGCGGACAGATTCTCGATCTCCTTCTTGACCAGCTCCCTTTTCTCCTCGTCGCTGAGTTCGCGATCCCCTGCGGCCGGAGGAGTATCGGTAAATTCAGGCGAGTGTATGTTCTCGTCGAATTCCGCGTGAACTGGCCTTCTGTCATAAAATGAATAAGCAGTGTTCAATGCTATCCGGTAGAGCCATGTGTAGAAGGCCGACCCTTTTTTGAACTGACCGAGGTTGTTGTGGACCTTAATAAAAGTTTCCTGATAAGCGTCGGAAGCATCGTCCTCGTTCTTTAATATGTTAAGCAGTATGTTCATGATCTGTCCGTCGTATCTTCTTATCAGTTTCTCAAAAGCTTTTCCGTCGCCTTTGACCGCTTTGTCTATCAGTTCGTGTTCCAGTTTTGTTCTTTCGTTCATTCCTTTTCTCTTCTCCCGGGGTACGGCATGCCGTTCTTTTCAGCTGATGAGTCGCTCCGGTCGGTCGTCACTTTCCTTCGCTTCTCAACCCTTAGACCCCTTTAATTAAAAAAAGTTGTCACCGTGAAAAAAAATTTCAGTTGAATTTAAATATACAATACAAATCCCGTAATTATATCATGCCTACAGGAATAATATTAACACCTTTAAAAGTCAATTTTCTGTTCCCGCAATAAATAAGATAAGAATCACTGTCATCAGTACCTGAAAGATTATTCCAGTTCTTTAAACTTTTAACAAATTCACCGCTGAATGTCTCTCCCGATTTAAATTCAACCGGGTATATTTTCCCGTTTTCTTCTATGAGCATATCGACTTCGTTACCGGAGGAATCTCTCCAGAAATGAACATCGGGATATTTTTCAGAGTGATACATTGATTTCAAAAATTCGGCAATACAGAAATTCTCAAATACCGCACCTCTAAAATGCGAGATCTTTAGTTCTTCAGGCGTTCTTATTCTTAAAAGATAGCACAGTAATCCCGTATCATAGAAATACAGTTTGGGGCTTTTGATTATTCTTTTAGAAAAATTTTTATGATATGGTCTTAATTTGAACGTTATAAAACTTGCTTCAAGTATCGACAGCCATTTTTTCGCTGTAAGCTGATTTATGCCGGCGTCGGATGCCAGAGAAGATATATTTAAAAGCTGACCTGCTCTGCCTGCGCATAATCTTACGAAATCAGAAAACATATCAAGATCGGACACATTCAGGATCGTCCTTACATCGCGCTGGATATATGTTCCGAAATAATTGTTCAGCCAGTTCTGCGGTTCCAAACCTTTATCGTAAATTCTCGGATAAAAACCTCTATGGATCAGTTCATAAATGTTATCATTATCTTTATGAGCCTGTTCGTTTCTCAAATCAGCTATGTTTAAAGCGCTCCCTCCGCTAAGCTCTCTTTTTGTAAGCGGCAAAAGATGCAGAACGCTTGTCCTCCCCGCCAGCGACTGTGAAATGCTTTTTAACAGAAGAAAATTCTGCGAACCCGAAAGTATATACCTGCCTTCTTTCTGCTCTTCATCAACGATGATCTGGATGTAAGAAAATAAGTCCGGTACTCTCTGGGCTTCATCAATTATTAATCCCTTTTTATGACCGGATAAAAAACCTCGGGGATCATCCAGTGCAAGTTTTCTTGTTTCCGGATCTTCCAGATTCACATAATCGTAGTCGGGAAACATATTCTTTAATAGCGTTGTTTTACCGGACTGACGCGGCCCTGTCAGAGTCACTACAGGATATGATCTGACAGCATTAATTAATCTGCTTCTAATCTCTCTGTTTATCATGCCTAACTCTTTGCATTTTATATATTCGAGTATGTAATTTACATAATGTTGCGCATAATATCAAGTATTATTTTACTATAGAAGAATATTTCACTTCTGGTAAATCAATAAATGAAATTATGTATTAACAAATAGAAGTTATTGTTGCATTTTGGCTTAAACATATAAACAACAAAATCAAGTACACTCCAGAACCGCGCTGTATAAAAAACTAAAAAAGCCCGGCTACTTGTAGTCAGCTCTTCTATCGAGCTCTTTTCTGACTTCTTCAGAAGTGTAACCTTTACCTGATCCGGCAAGGTCCTGAACAGTTCCTTCAAAAACGATCTTTCCGCCAGTCGGACCGCCATCTGGTCCGAGATCGATCACGTGGTCGCAGTTGACGATGACGTCGAGATTATGCTCGATGATGATGATGGTACTGCCCGCATTCCTTAGCTCTTTAAGCACATTAAGAAGGTGTTGAATGTCAAGGAAATGAAGACCGGTCGTCGGTTCGTCGAGAATATACACAGTCCCGGCTTTCTTTGCTCTCGAAAGTTCTTTTGCAAGTTTGATCCTCTGAGCTTCACCTCCCGAGAGAGTAGTGGAAGGCTGACCCAGTTTGATATATCCCATTCCCACCTGCATCAGGGTCTGCATCTTATTCCTCAGTACCGGAATGTTTTTAAAATATTCGTAAGCTTCCTGAACGTCCATATCGAGGATCTCGTTGATATTCTTGTCCTTATATGTCACTTCAAGGGTTTCTGAACTGTATCTTTTACCTTTACAGATATCACACTCTACATATACGTCTGCCAAAAAGTGCATCTCTATTTTGATAACGCCGCTACCTTCGCATTTTTCGCACCGGCCGCCTTTAACGTTGAAGCTGAAACGGGATTTCGTGTATCCTCTCATACGGGCGAGTTTGGTCTTGGCCATTATGTCCCTAATGTGGTCGAAAGCGCCGATATACGTTACAGGATTAGATCTCGGTGTCCTGCCTATAGGGCTCTGATCTATCTTGATCAACCTGATATCCGGTTTCTCCACCCTCATTCCGAGGCTGTCTTCCAGGTATACATCCTTATATTCGAAATCAGATTTCAGGTTGCCCATGTCCTTCAGGTCTTCCCTGTTGGACGCAAGTGTCTTAAGAGCATTATACAGGCTGTCCATCACAAGACTGCTCTTTCCGGCCCCCGATACTCCCGTCACTACCGTCATTTTGTTCTGCGGGAACTTCGCTGTGATATTCTTCAGGTTGTTCGTAGTACATCCGGCGACGGTTATATTGCCTGAACTGTCACCCTCACCTTTATCAATATGAACGGTTTCACGCCTGAAGACATAATCAGAAGTGTGCGTCTTCGCTTTTTGCAACCCCTTGAAAGCGCCCTTGTAGACTATTTCACCGCCGTATATACCCGCTTCCTTCCCGAAATCGACGATGGTGTCGCCGGCCTCGATAGTCTCCCTGTCGTGCTCGACGACAATTACCGTATTGCCTTTGTTCCTGAGCTGTACAAGATTTTCCAACAGCTTCTGGTTATCCTTTTGGTGAAGCCCGATGCTAGGTTCGTCGAGTACGTAGATCACGCCCGTCAGTCCGCTCGCTATCTGGCTCGCCAGTCTGATCCTCTGGGACTCGCCTCCTGAAAGGCTTCGCGCATTCCTGTCGAGCGTCAGGTACTTCAGACCGACGTTGACAAGGAATCCGAGGCGCTCCTGCATCTCCTTGAGCAGCTCTTTTACAATCATGTTCTCTTTTTCCGTCAGGCGCTTTGGCAGATCTTTGACAAATTTTAGTAGTTTGTCTATTTCAAGTGATGTGATATCGTTTATTGTAAGTCCGTTGACCCTGACTGAAAGTGATTCTCTACGGAGCCTTTTACCTCCGCAGGAACTGCATTCCGCGTCGGCCATGAACACTTCGTAATACTGACGCGCCATGTTGGAGGAAGTCTCCTTATAGCGCCTTTCTATCATGTTAGCCAGACCTTCGTACGAAGTCGTGAAAACTCCGCTGAAAGTTTTCGACTTATAGTTCATCGTCACCTGCTTCTTTGTCCCGTACATGATCGCTTTGACGACCTCATCCGGAAGCTGATTGAAAGGTGTTCTCGAGTCGGTCTTATACGATTCCATTATCCCTTTGATCTTGCGGAACTCGATGTTCTGTCCTGCTATAAATGGTATAGCACCGTCGTGAATGTTCCTCTTCGGGTACTTAACCAGTTTGTTGATGTCCACTTTCTTGAAAAAACCGAGACCGTGGCAGTCGGGACACATGCCCGCCGGAGTATTGAACGAGAACGAGTTCGGCGAAAGATCGGGATAGCTTATTGAACATCTCTGACAGTAATTTTTCTCGCTGTATAGTGTCTCGTTCCCTGTATCTATATTCCTGATTATAAGGTTACCCTGTGAAAGTTTAAGCGCGGTCTCGACGGATTCAGCCAGCCTGCTTTTGATATCCTCCTTCATCTTCAGACGATCCACTACTACATATAATTTATGGAATTTCTTGTCGTCGACTTTGATCTCATCCTCAAGCAGAAATTCCTCTTCATCGATTATGACCCTGACATAACCTTCCGCCTTAAGGTAATCGAGAGAGTTTTTCAGATTGCCCTTCTGCCTTTCGATATAAGGAGATATCACTGCGAACTTTGTGTCTTGATTCATGTTTCCCATAACGTCATGAATTATCTCGTCAACGGATCTTGAAGTTACGAGATCGCCGCAATTATAGCAGTATTGATGCCCGATTCTAGCGAACATCATCCTCACGAAATCGAATATCTCCGTGACGGTCCCGACGGTTGATCTGGGGTTGGAAGACGATGTCTTCTGTTCGATAGAAATAGCCGGTGAAAGCCCCTCGATAGAATCGATCTTAGGCTTTTTCATGACTCCCAGGAACTGCTTAGTATAGTTCGACAGAGATTCAACATATCGCCTCTGCCCTTCAGTGTAAATAGTGTCGAAAGCCAGCGAGGATTTTCCGCTGCCGCTTATGCCCGTAAATACAATAAATTTATTCTTTTCAAGTTCGAGATCAATATGCTTAAGGTTGTGTTCGCAGGCGCCTTTTACAACGAGCTTCTCTCCGGCCATTTCATGCTCCGTTAAATTCTTAAATAAATATACTCAATTCCGTTGTGTTGGACAAGCAAAAGAAAGAAATAATTGAAAGGTCCTGAGCACAGAACTTGACAATTTTGTAAATTATGATTATATTATTAATAAGAGAAAATTTTACTGTCGAAAAAAAGTATACTCCAGAGTTCTGTTCAAATAACGGAGAATTTTCGGCACCCCGAAATTTTCTCCTCAAAAAAAGTGGTCCGGCAGGACAAGGAGGTTTGAAATGAAAATGATAATTACCATGCTGATGTTGACGACCGCTCTCTTATTTTCCGCTGAAAGAATGAGAACCGATCCCGACCGAAATCTTCGTGTTATAATGACAGACACGGAAGGTATGCCTCTGGAAGACGGTTTTTATAATGTCAGTTTCAGGATCTATGATAAAAGCATAGATGGAGTTCTGATCGATGAAAAGGCAGAATATGTAGAATCAAAGAATGGAGTATGCAGGATCAGTGACCTGACTGTTTCCGAGTTATTATCGAAAGGATATAAAGAGGTCTGGGTTGCATTAAAGATAGAAGATCTGCCTGAAACTAAATTCAGGACAAGGATATTCCTTGACCTGCATAAATGATCTTAAACCTATGTGTTTATTAAAATTTAATCTAATGTTTTGATATGAGATACTCAACCTTACCTTCATCCATTTTTAAGATTTTATCAGCCACATCAAAATAATGATCGTCGTGAGTAGTGGCTATTATTATTTTACCTTCTTTTTTCATCTGTTGAAGCAGGTCTTTATAGAAGTATCTTTTAAAGTCAGGATCCTGATCAGCGGCGACCTCATCAAATAAATAGATCGGTGAATTTTCCAGAAAACATTTTATTAAAGCTAATCTTTTTCGTTGTCCGTTAGATAGTCTTGTAGTGCTGAAAGCTCCGTTAGATAATTTAACTTTTTCCTCAAGATAGAACCTTTTAAAATATTCCTTGATCAGATCTTCATTTTTATCAGTATCAATGTTGTAAAGCTTTCCAAAAAGATTATTATCGCTGAAAACAACTGAAAAATGTTCGCCGAGATCAGCATTACCTATTTCTACATTATCAATTTTTATTATGCCTTTATCAGGTTTATACAACCCTGTTATAATATTGGCTAATGTAGTCTTCCCGCTTCCGTTTCCTCCGACAATAAAAAATATATCCCCGCTCTTTACTTCCAAATCAATAACACCAACTTTAAACCTATCATGCTCACCCTGATCCGGATATTGATATTCTACTGATTCCAGTTTCAGTGAATTAACCTTTTTACTGTTCATATTACAATTTGAGATATCTAATAGATCATGCGTATAAGGAACACTTTTAACAAATTCCTGTATTCTCTCCCACGATATTTTTAACTGAATTATGCCCGGAATAGAATTTAAAATTCCATTGATAGGTCCGATCATATATAGAAACACCATTAAGAAACTCATTAAAACATAAGGCTGAATGTCAGGGAATAATTTTGGGAATCCGAATGAAACAAATCCTAATATTACTACCAGCAGCGACTCCCCGATCAGAAAAATATTAATAAATTTAATACCGGCGATACT
>QKDR01000176.1 GCA_003252515.1 Candidatus Delongbacteria bacterium
TGATCCTGATGATAAATCTCTGCTTAAAAAGATAGGAAAATACAATTATCAGTATGCTGAGAACCTGAAGGCCGAAGATCCCAATAATCCTGAGATCGAGGAACTTGCAACAACTGCGATAGACAATTTTGAGGAATATCTTGAAAGCAATCCGGAAGATGAGGAGATAAACAATCTGCAGACTTACCTTATATCAAAATTTCTTGACCAGCAGGCTTTAAAAGTAAAACTGGAAAATAACCTGGCGAACAACCCCGAAGACGCCAAAACGATAGAGAGACTGGCGGCAATATATTACGACGAAGGGAATTCTGCGAAAGCTTCCGAACTTCTTGAAGCCTTACTTGTGAAACAACCTGATAATCTTAAAGCACTAAAAAGACTGATAAGAATAACAAAAAACAATATTGATAAAGCTATTTCTTACAATAAGAAAGCAATTGTTCTTGATGATGCCAATGAAATCTATAACATCAATCTGGCTAAACTTTACTCGGAAAAGAAAAGATTCTCTGAAGCACGATCAGAATGCGTTAAAGCTATTTCAAAAAATAAAAAGAACATTAATATTTACAAGACATGGGCGGGAATATACACTGAAAGTATAGGAGCCTGTGAAATAGATATCGAGTATCAGGATAAACTGGTATTCGTAATATCTTACGGTCTGTATGAACAGGCGGGAGATACGAGAAGAATGCATGCCATGAAAGAAAGCGGACAGGTACCTTCAAAATCTGACTATTTCACGAACAAGTCAACGAGACTTCCCCAGAGAGAATGCTACAAATGGATAAACGTTGAGTGGGATGAAGTAAAATATATTGAAAAATTCCTTACTTCACTTTAATGAAGAACCGCATCATTCATATAGGTTCCGACCATGGCGGGTTCGAACTTAAAGAATTACTTGTATCGTACCTGCAGAAAAAGGGATATTCCGTTAACGACATAGGGACTTTCTCATCTGATTCTGTTGACTACCCGGAATACGGAAGAAAGGTCGCTGAAGAGGTTCTTAATGACGGTAACACAGGAATAATCATCTGCGGAACAGGGATCGGAATATCTATTGCTGCGAACAGACTGAAAGGCATCAGGGCCGCTTTGTGCCACTGTACAGAATATGCCGAAATGGCCAGAAAACACAATAATGCCAACATTCTGGCTTTAGGCGGAAGGTTCATAGATACTGAGACCGCAAAAAGTATATGCGATGTATTCCTGAATACAGAATTTGAAGGCGGAAGACATCAGAAAAGAATTGACCTTATAGATAAAATTTAATGTTGTACGGGAGATGTAAATGATTTCTTTAAAAGATTTTGACCCTGAAATTTTTCAGACGATAGAGAATGAAAAAAGAAGACAGTGTGACAAGATCGAACTAATAGCATCAGAAAATTTTGTTTCCAAAGCAGTACTCGAAGCACTCGGTTCAGTAATGACCAACAAATATGCTGAAGGTTATCCCGGAAAAAGGTATTACGGCGGATGCGCAAATGTTGATGAAGCCGAGAACATAGCTATCGAAAGAGCCAGGAAACTGTTCAACTGCAAATGGGCGAACGTTCAGCCGCACAGCGGGTCACAGGCAAATATGGGCGTTTATATGGCGCTCGCCGAACCGGGTGACACCATAATGGGAATGAATCTTTCCATGGGCGGTCATCTCACACACGGTTCTCCGGTAAATTTCACAGGCAGACTTTACAATATCGTTCCTTACGGTGTAACTGAAGACGGATTTATAGATTACGATGAACTCGAAAGACTGGCGCTTGAATGTAAACCGAAGGTCATAGTTGCAGGAGCATCTGCTTATCCCAGGATCATTGATTTTAAACGGTTCAGAGAGATAGCCGATAAAGTCGGCGCATGGTTCGTGACCGACATGGCGCACATCGCGGGTCTTGTCGCCGCCGGACTGCACCCTTCACCTCTGCCCTACTCTCATGTGGTAACCACAACGACGCATAAAACGCTCAGAGGTCCGAGAGGCGGGATGATCCTGTCCGACTATGAGGGTGGTGAGATACTGCTGAAGAACATGCCGTCGCCCAAGACGCTGACCGAAGCGCTGGATTTCGTGATATTCCCGGGTATCCAGGGCGGACCGCTTGAGCATGTAATCGCTTCCAAAGCCGTGGCTTTTAAAGAAGCGCTCGATCCGTCGTTCAAGGATTATCAGCAGAGGGTGCTCGACAACGCCAAAGCGCTGGCGGACGAACTTATGAAGCTCGGCTTCAAGGTCGTTTCCGGCGGAACTGACAATCACATCGTTCTGCTCGATCTGTCGGATAAAGAAGTATCCGGTAAAGGTCTTGAGGGAGCTTTGGAGAAAGCCGGCATTACTACGAACAAGAACATGGTTCCTTTCGACAAAAGAAAACCGATGATCACTTCCGGAGTCAGGTTAGGCACACCAGCCGCGACTACCAAAGGGTTCA
Source organism: Candidatus Delongbacteria bacterium (assembly GCA_003252515.1). GTDB lineage: Bacteria > UBA4055 > UBA4055 > UBA4055 > UBA4055 > UBA4055. Next base: position 2,451 of record QKDR01000176.1, read on the forward strand.
CAACTGACGATATGAGAACTATCGCGGGAATGATCGCGAGAGTCGCAGCTGATCCCAAGAACGAAGAGCTCCTTGCAGATATAAAGAAGGAAGTTGTAGCTTTAAGCACAAGGTACCCTCTTTACGATTAATATACTGATTTATACCAGTACAAAAAGACCTGGAATTTCAGGTCTTTTTAGTTTTATTTTACCTAATCTAATCACTTGATTTTCAATATAAACAATATTATAATTTCGACCAGATAATTATAAAATAATTATAAATTGGACATAGCATGAACAGAATTGAAAAACACCCCGTACTGGATAAGACCGAACATAACACGGTAAGATTCAATTTTGACGGAAAAGAAATGGAAGGATTTGAGAATGAGCCTGTCAGTTCAGCGCTTTTTGCGAACGGCGTAAAGGAATTCTCTATCCACAAGAAAGGAAATGCGCCTCAGGGGATCTTCTGCGCCAACGGACAGTGTTCCCAGTGTACAGTGATAATAAACGGATCACCTTTGAAATCATGTGTTACACCTCTGAAAGAAGGTATGGACATCAGAACTCTGATCCATCTGCCTGAACTACCGGAAACTGACATGAAAGATTTTGAGCAAAAGACTGAAACTCTTAAAACAGATGTTCTTATTGTAGGCGGCGGACCATCCGGTCTGACATCAGCCCTCGAACTTGCAAAACTCGGCTTTAAGATAATAATAGTCGAAGATAAGGATAAACTTGGTGGAAAATTATTACTCCAGACACACAAATTCTTCGGATCCCAAGAAGATTCATATGCAGGTATGAGAGGTTTTGAGATTGCAGCTCTCCTTGAGTCGCAGATAAAAGAAAACGAAAATATTACGGTTTTATATGAATCAAGCGCAGTAGGAATATATAAGGATCAAAAAGCCGGAGTTTATAAGAATAACGGCAAATTTTCACTTATCGAATTCGACGGAATGGTCATCTCTGCCGGTGCGAGAGAAAAAAGTCTGGTATTCCCGGGCAACGACCTTCCGGGTGTTTACGGAGCCGGCGCGTTCCAGACCCTTGTTAACAGAGACCTTATCAAAGCTTCTGACAAAGTTTTCATCGTGGGTAGCGGTAATGTTGGTCTGATCGGGGCATATCACGCACTTCAGGCGAACATCGGTGTTGTCGGGATCTGCGATATTCTGGACAAGGTATCAGGATACAAGGTTCATTCCGACAAGATCCAGAGAATGGGAGTTCCGCTTTATCTGAAAACGACAGTATTGGCAGCTGACGGTAAGGATAAGCTCGAAAGAATCACAGTCGCCGAAGTTGATAAAAACTGGCAGCCTATTCTGGAAACGGCAAGGACCTACGAAGTGGATACTCTGCTTATCGCTGCCGGGCTCTCCCCCGTAGATGAGTTCTACAAATCGGCGAAGAAGTTCGGTTTCAAGGTCATCAAAGCCGGTGATGCCGACGAGATCGCCGAGGCTTCGAGCGCTATGTTTGGAGGTCGGATAGCTGGTCTTACTATGGCTAAGGAACTCGGCAGGAAAATTGAGATCGACAAGGCATATTACGAGAAAGCGGAAATTCTGAAGTCTAAACCCGGCAAGGTCTATGAACCGAACAAAGTCGTGGTAAAAGAATATTTCACTCCGGTCTTCCAGTGTATTCAGGATATCCCCTGTAATCCTTGTACTACAGTCTGTCCAAAGAACTGTATAACTCTTGATAACAAGCTCGGAAATATTCTTGATATTCCGCTTTACTCGAACGATGAATGTATCGGATGCGGACTCTGCGTCGCGATCTGCCCGGGACTTGCAATATCACTTGTCAAGCAGGTTGAAGAGTCGTTCGCCGAGGTCATGCTTCCTCATGAGTTCCTTCTCGATTTCGTTCCGGGAGACAAGATACCTGTTACTGACATCAGCGGCAAAACCCTTGAAGATGCGGAAGTTCTGTCATCAAGATTCAATAAAAAATATAAAACTCACCTTATCACGGTAAAAATGTCTCTCGCCAACGCACATAAAGCGATCGGAATCAGAGTTCAGGATCCGAAGATCACCGAACCTGCAAAAGAGACTTATCTTGACTTCCTTCCCGATGACGGGATAGTCTGCCGCTGCGAAAGGGTGACCGTCAAAGAAATAGTCGATTTCATAAAAGAATATCATGTCCGGGACGTAAATCAACTCAAGCAGATCAGGGTGGGAATGGGCGCGTGCGGCTCAAAGACATGTTCGATCCTTCTGCCGAGGATCTTCGCTCAGGCCGGAGTTGATTATTCCGAAGTGACACCGGGAACTATCAGGCCGCTGACGGTTGAAGTGCCTATGAGTTCATTGATAAACGAAGATGGAGAGAAATAATGAAAAATTATGACATTTTAATAATTGGTGCGGGAAGCGTAGGCCTTCCTTTAAGTTACTATCTCTCCAGGAAAGGTAAAAAAGTTGCGGTACTGGATAAAAGACCTTCTTACGGAAGAGGACAGAACAGAGCGGCTATCGGTGGTATTAGAGCTACTCACAGTGACCCGGCAAAGATCAAGATCGGTCAGATGAGCATTGAGATAGTGAAGGAGATCGAAAAAAACGAAGGTATCGCGGTCGACTGGATAGAGGGCGGTTACCTGTATCCTGTATATGATGATGAAAAAGAGAAAGCTTTGAAAAGTCTTCTTGAAGTTCAGAAAAGCTACGGACTGAACATTGACTGGATAGACGCTCCGAAAGTCATAGAACTTGTGCCCGGAATTACCGAAGAAGGTTTGAGAGGCGGTACATTCTCTCCCGGAGACGGGTCGGCTTCTCCGTTAAAAGTCGCCGGAGCTTTCTTTAAGCTTTCGAAAACTGCCGGTACTGAATTTATTTTCAATGAAAAGGTCGTTTCCATGGAAATGGACGGCGACAAGATATACAAAGTAATTACGGATAAAGAAGAATATTCTGCTGATCTTATCATCAACGCCGCCGGAGGCTACGGAAAGGAGATCGGAGAAATGTGCGGACTAGATCTGCCCGTTGTTCCCGATTCCCACGAAGCTGGCATCACCGAACCTGTAAAACACTTCTTCAAACCGATGGTCGTTGACCTTAGAAGCGATAATCAGAGTGCGAACTTCTATTACTATCAGAACTATGAAGGTCAGATCGTTTTTTGCGTCACTCCAGAACCTAAACTTTACGGAGTCGACTGCGATAACACATCCGAATTCCTTCCGCTCGCAGTCCGAAGAATTTTGACATTACATCCCAAGCTCAAAAACATCCGTATCCGCAAAACATGGAGAGGACTCTACCCCATGACCCCCGACGGCTTCCCGATAGTAGGAAAAACGAAGAAAGTATCAAATATATTCCTCGCGGTCGGTATGTGCGGACAGGGTTTCATGCTCGGACCCGGGCTCGGAAAGATCATCTCCGAGATTATCGTCGACGGATCAAAAGAATATGACTTCATATTAGATCAGCTAAGCCTGTACAGAAAATTCGAAGGCAACGAGCTGCTGAAATAACTTATCGTATACAATAAATAATTTTTAAGGGAACAGATAGTTCCCTTTTTTTATGTCTTCTGCTTCTTTTTATTCGTAGCCGGGAAAAGTATATTATTCAGGATCAGTCTGTAACCGGGTGAATTCTTATGCAGCTCAAGTTCTGTAGGAGGGTCCATCACATAATGTTTGTAGTCTTCAGGATCATGACCGCCGTAAAAAGTAAAGAAACCTCTGCCTACCGGAGCATAAATATATTTTACCATCTCTGAATTTTGAACATCCCCCAGAACAACCACACCGGGTTTGATCAGTGATCTTCTGAATGCCGTCGTCTGTCCCATGAAGCCCTTGACGAGCCTTGTATGATTCTGAGTCAATATTGTCGGAATGGGATCGAACTTCGCCGAAAAATCGAAAAGCGTGAAGTAATCGTTATCTTCGTTCACTGTTCTGCTCATTTCTTCCGAAAGGTCTATATTCGAGTATTCGTAAACGTATGGATTCATCTCAAGTTTAAAGTCCCTGAAAGCGATACACTGGTCGAAATTCAGTTTGTTTTGCGCTGACGGATCAGCTGAATCTCCGTCGAACATGGATTCGCAGATATCTGTCCTTGCCGCAGCAAGAGCAATGTCGAACGTATCACTGGCGCTGCACATCGCGAACATGAAACCGCCTTCCATCACGAACTGCTTTATCTTGATTACGACTGCCAGTTTTAATCTCGACACTTTGGAGTACCCGAGTTCGCGTGCCTCCTTCTCCTGCTTCATCTGCTGGTCGATATACCATTCGCTGTTCATTTGAGAAGCATAGAATTTGCCGTACTGTCCTGTAAAATCCTCATGATGAAGATGAAGCCAGTCGTATTTTGCCAGATCGCCTCTCAAAACTTCTCTGTCCCAGACTGTTTCATAAGGGATCTCAGCGTAAGTGAGTGCTAGAGTTACTGCGTCATCCCACGGGAATTTACCTTCGGGAGTATATACTGCTATTTTCGGAGCTTTCTCGAGTTCAACGACGTCCGAATTTGTACTTGTGATCTGATTTAGTATCGCGGCGTAATCCGAGTTGGTAATGATCTCATAATACACACCCCTGAGGAGCGCTTCGTCCACAACTTTTTCAAATCCCTCGATCCTGAAAGCTCCACCCCTGTAGTTCAGCAGCCACTCCACCTTCGCGCCTTTTTCTATAGCCCAGTACGCAAGTCCGTATGATTTAAGGTGATCGGTCTGAGAATGGTCCATCGGAATAAGAACATCGTCGGCTTTTATAATAAATGATAATATGAAAATAAATATCAGGATCGTTCTGTTCAAATCTTACCTTACTGCCTTGATATAGAAGAATTTCTTGTTTTCAGCCGGATTCACGACTATATAATCAGTTGAAGTTGTTTCCCCTTCATAAACGAAAGTTCCGTACGGGTCGGATGACGAATATATCTGATAGGAGACCGCATTCTGTACGGCATCCCAGCTGATGTAGGCATCAGAACCTGTAAAATTTATAGAGATGTTCTCAGGAGATGACGGTACTAAAGGCTGGAAAAGACCGCTGTTCTGAAGATCGCCTCTGTAATTATCAAAAACCGGTCTTCCGGAAGTTTGTGCCGGATAATCATAGACTACCATAACACCGTCCCTCACTCCGAACGCGAATTCAAGATCACCGTCTCCGTCAAGATCAGCTACTGCCGGTGCGGTCATCTCTATCCTGTCAATATCGTTCAGTTTCAGGGGAAAACCGGAAAGCAGACTGCCGGATGCTCCTGAATAGCACCATATTCTGTTGTTCGCATCCATGAAAAGGACATCAAGAGTTGAGTCGCCGTCAAGATCGGCGATCGCCGGAGCTGACATATTATTGGTCGTTACCCTTGGATCAAGAGATACCGGAAATGATCCAAAATTCGTAAAGGTTTTTGAGTATATATATAACTTTGATGCCGTAAGTACAATTATTTCAGTTTGTCCGTCATCATCAATATCGGCGAATGATACAGGCGGAGTAAGATCGTAAAAACCTGAAACTTTCATGTCTACATCCAATCCTCCTGAAGTTCCAGACTTCTCAGTCAAAGTAGATCCGTTGAAATTGTAGCAAAACAACTTACCGTAAGTACCGTAACTTTCTGTAAGTGCAAATATTTCAATATCACAGTCTTCATCTATATCGCAATAAGAAAGGGAAGTCTGGATTGTTTTCGGTAAACTGTATTCAATTATTTTTGAAGGTACTAACGGATTATAAACGAATATTTTTGTTCCGCAGTTAAAAATAAGTTCTTTTGATCCGTCTTGATTCAAATCCAATAATGACGGAGAATGAATAGTCCAATTACTTGCGAAAGAGTAAATCGGGAAACCGGGAACCATATTTAAAACACCCTGATCGTAATCAAGCATATAAACATAACTTCCGCTAGCTGGAGTTCCTCCAAGTTCTCCTTTAAAAACGCTTATAAGTATCTCAAGATCACTATCACTATCAGCGTTAACAAGAACAGGCGCATTTTCCATTATAAAACCGTAGATTTTTCTTTGGGCAAGGATAGTTCCGTCCGAAAGATCGACCACCTTGACAAGTACGCTGTCTCCCATACTGTAGGAATAATTCACCATATCAAGAACACCGTCAGAATTTACATCACCAACTGCAAACCCCTGCCTTCCTTCGGTTGAGAACCCTTCTACCGCCGCTGTATGTATCATTCCTGAATCGTTAATCGGCACACCGTTAGTATAAATTCCGGCGATTGATGAATTCTGGCTGTTTGCAATTAGTTTTCCCTCAACCAATACAGGGTTATACAGCTGAAACGGGGCTATTTTATAAGTATTCCCGCCATAAAGTCCAACCGGGTCTGTTCTTACTGTCTTTGAAATGCAGAATTCGTAACCTGAAGAATCAACAAATGCTATTTTTGTATAAACCGGGTCATCTTCTTCATATTCATATGAAAATTCCGAACCTGAAACCAGTTCAAAATTTTTCGAGGATGCTCCAGTGAAAGAACTGTCCTTTGAAGAATATATGTTCACCCCAGAAATGTCCATAAACGGATCTATCCATTCTATACCTATCTTTCCGGGAGAGTAATCCGCATAGAGAAATATCTCCTCCGGTATTCTTTCATTGAACCCGAACTCGTTGGAGTAGTATATCTTATTTCCATTTATAGTTATCATAAACTGATAAGTTTTTGAAGAATCGATAACGAAATCAACGGAATCAGTTACGATCTTATATCCGGTTATTTTTCTTAGAGTTACTGAACTCTTAATGTCTGATCGTAAAACATCAGTTGAAGGTCCGGATCTTGAGATTTCCAGAAGATCTATCTTTGCAGTATTGATAGTTCCTTTTTTAGGATTAATGAACTCCGGATGCAGCGTATTTTCAGATATGTTGTAGGATCGCATTTTCATATACGGAACAGAGTACGGAACATATATTTTATCTGAATAAAGAACAGTTCCGTCCTTTTTTGTAATTATGAGATCGGTAACCGCTACGGAGTCAGGGACTTCATTAGCCGCAGTAAAATAATTTATCGAGAACGCGCCGATATTTAAATAACTGCCGGATGCAGGCAGTCTGAACCGTTTTTGGCCGTTTATTATACTTATTCCCGAATTGCTGGACCCTGTTACTTTGGCTACTAGACTGTCAATACCCGCCGGATTCGAATTAAGCAGGAATTTAAAATTAAATCCGAAATTCTCACCGCACTCCACTATACCTGAAGCATTTTCGTCGGTAACTGTAATATCTTCCACATTAAAAGAGATTTCTTCCGCAGGAACAGTCGAATAACCGATAGTAGTCAGAAAACATTCCTGAGAATAATAGTTTAAATAAACAGAATCCAAGATTATATTTTCATAATCAATGACGAAATCTTTAGATAAAGTTTTCTTAACTGACAATATATTCTCTCCGTCAGTCAGTGTTACATAAAGAGTATCTAAAGGTTGAGTATCTAAACTGATAGATACAGATCCGTTTCCTTTCTTAAAAGGAGAAACTGAAGAAATCCCGATATTATTCGGTTCTTTTAAAAACGGCCTGTTTGATGGATCACCCTGCAACAAATATGTATGACTCAGATATTTACCGTTACCGTTTGCAGAAATATTTCCTAAAACTATTTTCGCATCCGCCAGACTATGACCATAATCCTTGTTCCGGTTTATCTGTCTGAAGAAATACGCATTGAAATTGTATGAATTACCAGTGAATTCTTCTCCAGAACTTCCAATATATGTAGTGCAGCCTCCGGAATGATTTATCATCGCTTTTCTTGAAAAACTATCTTGACCTATGCTGCCAGATTCGCAGGCCCCGATATAATATAATCCTGAGACAGCCGAAAGATTGAGAATATCATCGCTCCAGATCTTGAAATCGTAATCTGCCTGTCTTATAACATGTACATCTCCATGAGACTGAGAATATACAAAATTATACCCCCTGTTGAAATTAGCCATGATCGTATCTTTACTAAATCCGGTAGTTTCTTCTTCGTAAATAGAATCTAAGATAAAAGTCTCGGTAGAAAATTCAGTCTTAATATTATTACACAGGTACTGACCGTCTCCTTCCTGATGAACGTTCATACCAAGAAGAAATAATGAATTATTAAAACTTGCCCTGAACCCTCTCTCCGATGAATAGTAATTAATATTCTTATTTATAATCGCACTGATCTCTTCTTCATTATTGCCAGGAAATCTTCCTACGTAAACATCCTCATAATAGTCCGGAGAATCTGCACTTTCAAAATAAACTCCGTTTTTATTTAAGTCCGGGTCTCCATCCAGTTTACTATAGAAAGAATCGGTGAATATTTCTCCGGTTTCATCAGAAACATATGGCAGTGCTTTTCCAACTGGAACTATACTGTATCCACCACCTATTATTACGTACTCAAGATCGTTATTTATGTATTTATCCTTAATATAATTCCTTATCTTGATCGCTTCCGATTCACCGGGATATTCCAAATATATTTCCTCTGTTGTTTTAATTAATGTTTTATAACCCTGCTTAATCTTGAAATCCATGTAAATTGAGAAATTATCCTGAAACTCATTTTTGGTTATTATTAAAAGATCCAATTTACCATACAGCTGATCTTTCGAATATTTATACGACTGCTCTTTAAAATTTGTAAATTCAAATTCGACATTAGAAATAAAAAAAAGCGAATCATTATAAACAAAAAAAGGGTTAAGTTCCAAAATGGAGAACCCGGCATGCCTTTTAAAACCTTTTGCGCCTACATTAAGAGGTGTCCTCGGGAATTTTATTCCGATCTGAGGTATGGGATTCTCAAAATAAGCGATATCTAAATCAGGTTTAATTAGCACAGAATCATACGAACTAATGGTTATAGCATCCGCATATTTACCGTTAAATAAAAATTCTTGATACACAACATCAGTCGTGACTTCGAATTGATATTTCTTATATGCTTTTTCTTTATATGAAATCGTAAGCGAATCATCGGAGAATTTATAATCATTGATATTGAAAGTGATCGTTTCGGCCATCATATGCAGAGAAATAATTGTAATAATGAAAATAAATAATATTTTATGCATACCGTCCGCCTTCTATTTTGATATCTCGCTTTTACTTCTTCTGCCGCTGCTTCTGATCCTTGTATTTTTCTGCCAGTTCTCATTATCTTTATGGGGGTGATCAATATTGTAATGAAGTCCTCTTGATTCCCTTCTGAAGCTGGCGAACCTGACCATAAGTGAAGCTACATCAGCAATGTTCCTAAGTTCTATAGTTTCTTTCGAGAGTTTCGTCTGCATATAATAATCCCTTGCCTGCCATGCGAGAAGATCTATCATTTTCTGTGCCATTTTAAGCCTCTCGTCACTTCTTACGATCCCGACGAATTCGCTCACGAGCCTCTTTATAGTGTTCCTCAAATAACTGACAACAACTTTCTCAAGAGGTCTCTCAGTATGATAATACTCCCATTCCTTAATTCCTGTGAAGTCCGTCATATTTTTTGAAATATATTTTTGGACCGAGACTGAACTGATCTTGGCGAAAACAAGCGCGTCCAGAAGTGAATTAGAAGCAAGGCGGTTAGCGCCGTGAACTCCGTTCTGCGCCACTTCACCTATCGCGTACAAACCTTTCACATCGGTCTTTCCGTGGAGATCGGTCTCTATCCCGCCGCATTGATAATGAGCAGCAGGAACCACAGGGATCATTTCCTTCGTGATATCTATACCTTCTTCCAGGCATCTGTGATAAATGTTGGGAAATGAAGCTATAATTTTTTTTGCCGGAAAATTGCTTACATCCAGATAGACATGGTCTTCGCCTCTTTTCTTCATTTCCGTATCTATTGCACGGGCTACTATATCTCTGGGCGCCAGAGATTTTAGCGAATGATACCTGTGCATGAATTTCTTACCGTCCTTTGTCTTGAGTTCACCACCAAAACCTCTGACTGCTTCAGATATAAGGAACGAGCTTTCTTTATCCTTTTCCGTATAGAGAGTTGTCGGATGGAACTGGTAAAACTCAAGATTAGAGATCGTCGCGCCAGCTCGGTAAGCCATTGCCAGGCCGTCGCCCGTCGCGACCGCCGGGTTCGATGTGTGCAGGTAGACCTGCCCCGAGCCGCCTGTCGCCAGTATTGTCGACCGGGATAATATCTTTTGTATCTTTTTGTTCTTCAGGTTAAAAGCGTATACGCCGTAGCAGGTAACATTCCTGTAGTCTGAAGGCGGATCGATCTTCTGATGCTCGGTCAGAAGGTCAACGCACATCGTATTCTCGAAGATCGTAATATTCTTATTCTCTTTCACGTTCTTTGTCAGAGCGCGTATCAGTTCTCTTCCGGTAATGTCCTTGAAGTGAAATACTCTACTTTTGGAATGTCCGCCTTCTCTATGCAGAGAATACTCTCCCCTGTTCTGATCCTTTGTGAACTTGACGCCTCTTCTTATCAGGTCATGAATTATTTCAGGTCCCTCGTTCACGATCATCTCTACAGATTTGGGATTGCATAATTCGTCACCGGCCGTCAGAGTGTCTTTAATATGCTCTTCGAATGAATCAGTATCTCTGTCTACTGAGGCTATTCCACCCTGTGCGTAGTAAGTATTTGATTCTTTCAGCGAGTTCTTAGTGAGCAACAGCACTTTTCCGTGATCAGCGGCAAGTATGGAAAAATACAGCCCGGCCGCGCCGCTTCCGATCACAAGATAATCATAAACATTCTCTTTCATACCGGTTCCCGGTTAATATTCGACCTGATTTCCCGACCCTGAATTCTTTGTTGAAAGAACTTCCTTTAGTGTCTTGATCTCATTTAAAGCAGTATTATGATCTATCTTGAGCTTATCCAGTTCATTCTGAAGAATCTGAAGGTCTTTTGCTTTCAGTTCGAGGTCTTTGATAGTATTTTTCAAATTAGAAACCGTCTTTTTATTGTCTCTGACTGTTTTCCATTCCTTAAGAGTCGAGAAAAAAGCTGTAATTACAAAACCTATCAGTACGGAAGCAAAGATAATGAAAACGACCGAAGTGGGCGGCAGTTCCGTAACGAAAAACAAAGACATACCCTCAACCGTAATACCGAAATTCTCGATCCCCAGCCATATAGCCGATATAAGCAGCAACAACTGAACGATCTTTTTTAAATAATACATTTATATCCCTCCTGCTCTTATTTTATTAATTCTCCCAAAAGAGTTACACTTCCGGCATCAGTTATCTTTACCTTAACATAATCACCGGGTTTTATTTTTCCGCTGTTCTCAAAGACCACGCTTCTGTTCTGATCGGTACTACCTATCATTTCGGTTTTTCGTTTTTTACTGACCGATTCAACGAGAACTTCTTTTATTGTACCGATATCACCGTTCATTTGTTCAAGTCCGATCCTTTTCTGAAGTTCGATCACCTGCTTCTGTCTTTCCGCTTTGATTTTTCTGTTTACGTCATCTTTATAATGTTTCTTAGCATAAGTCAGTTCCCTTTCCGAGTATATGAACATAAATGAGTTATCGAACCCGGATATTTCCATTACTTCAAGTGTTTCTTTGAAATCATCATCTGTTTCACCGGGGAAACCTACTATTATATCTGTTGTTAGAGCGATACCGGGAACTGAATCTCTGATTTTCTCGATTTTCCCGAGATAGTCCTCTTTAGTATATCCCCTGTTCATTCTTTTCAGAACTTCGCTGCTCCCCGCCTGAAAAGGCAGATGAAGATGTTTACATATTTTAGGATTATTTGACATCACTTCGATGAGTTCATACGATATGTCCTTTGGATGTGAAGTCGCGAACCTGAGCCTTTTCAGATTTTCTGTTTCGGATACTTTTTCGAGAAGGGCGGCAAAGGTCATTCCGTTCCAGTTATAAGAATTCACATTCTGACCGAGAAGAGTGATTTCCGTAATACCTTTAGATACTGCGTCATTTATATCCTTAAGGATTTCGTTAAGACTGCGGCTTCTTTCCCGTCCTCTTACATAAGGAACAACACAATAAGAACAGAAGTTGTCACAACCCCGCATAACGGTTACGAAAGCTGAGAACTTGTTTTCTCTGTACGGCAGCATGTTGTCATAATTCTGTTCTTTATACAGCCTGATATCCTCGTGAATCCTTTTATTTTTTATGCTTTCTTTAATCATCTGAGGAAGCTTGTCGTAGTTGTCCGGACCTGAAAGGATGTCGATAAACGGCAGTTCTTTCTTCAATCTTTCACTTGAATATTGTGGTATACATCCAAGGATACCCGCGATCTTTAACTTGCCCTTCTTCCTGTAATGAGCATACTGTTCCATCTTATGAATAACCCTTTCCACAGCTTTCTCCCTGATCGCACAGGTATTAAGAAAAAGAATATCCGCCTTACCTATTGCTGAAGCTTTTTCATACCCGTTCTGCAGAAGAATATTCATTACCAGCTCAGAATCGTAAACATTCATCTGGCATCCGAAAGTCTCTATGAAAAATGTCATTCCCAAAACTCACGCCCTTTTATTCATTAGCTATGTAATATACTGCAAATGGCATTCAAACACAAAATTTATAATTAATATTTTTATTTGAATGAAAAGTTTTTCTGCTTATTATACTGTTATATGATATTTGGAGGTTGAACATGAAACTGTTCAGGCGTATTTCATTAAAGATCATGACAGATGAATTTATAAGGACCGTAAAAAGATTTCCTCTGCCGGTTATTTTCTCAGTTATAACAGTGGTTCTTCTGATAATTCAGATCGAGAATTATTCAATATTTCGAAACTCTCCTGTCCTCATCAAGAGTATATTCATATCTGTCCTCGGATTTTTCTTCACACTTGTCTCCACTCTCGGGATCGAGAAGAGCTTCAGTAGAGATAAGATCAAATACATCGTGCACCTTATAGTTCTGGGTCTTCTTGGATACCTTTTCATGACTCTTCCGGATGAGTTCAGGGATACAGACTATATCATTTTCGCTAATTTCCTGTCGGCGTCTCTCTTTACACTGATGTTCGTTTATACCGAAAAAGAAGATCAGCTTTATTTCGGAAGGTACAACACGACACTGATAATGAGGGCTTTCACCGGAGCTGTTTTTTCGGGAATATTGTTCATAGGTATTGCTTCAGCGCTGTTCGCGATACATGAACTACTTATCGGTAAAGGTTTTAACGAAAACCTATACGGTGATTTCTGGGTTGCAATAAGCGTATTTTTCGCTCCGGTCTATTTTCTTTCCGGAATTCCCGATGACAGAAAAGATGATAAAGACAGGTTCTCATTTCCCGCTCCTTTGAAGATACTTCTTCAATATATACTTATTCCGCTCGTATCGCTCTACATGCTGATCCTTTATGCATATATCGCAAAGATATTATTCACACAAAAGTGGCCCGAAGGGATTGTTTCATACCTGATAATATCATACTCACTCGCAGGAATTATCTCCATAATCCTTATGTCTCCGCTGGACGAGGACGATAATTTCAGATGGGTAAGAACTTTTTCGAAATATTTTTTCAGAGCGCTCATTCCTCTTGTGATAGTTCTGTTCATGGCTGTATTCAAAAGGATCGGTCAGTACGGAGTTACCGAAAGAAGATACTTCATCGTGATACTTGCATTCTGGTTAGGAGGAACGGCGCTATATATGATGTTCAGTAAGAAAAAGATCCTGAAACTGCTTCCTGTAAGTCTGTCTATCCTCTCTATACTGGCGATCTACGGTCCTTGGAGCTGTTTTTCCGTTTCTTTCAAAAGCCAGCGGTCTATTCTTCATGAACTTCTCAGAAAAAACGGAATACTGGTTGACGGTTCTGTCAGGAAAACTGAAGAATCTATTCCTTTTTCAGACAGAAAGAGCATATCCTCGATCATAGAATATTTTTATGATAATCACGGTATAGATAAAGTGGATTTCCTTAAACCTCTGTATCAGAAACTTGCTGCGGAAAATAAGGACCCGGAAGGAGAATACAAACATTACAGAGATACTGAACACGCCGTATCGAGAATGAGGCTGGTTAAGGAAGGGTTCGGATTCGATCTGGTCAGCAGATGGCAGACAGAGAACAGCCTGAACTATATTAACGTGTCCCTTAAATATACATACGACCCTGTATCTGAAGATATTTCCGGATTTACCAATATGATAGACTGTACCGACAACAATATAATAAAACCGGTATTCGATGAAAAGAAAGGTCTTTATCTGAGATACAGCAAAGAAAAAATCATTTTCTCAAAAGATACTCTTTCTGAACTTTTTTCAATCAAACTAAGGCTGCATATAGATGATATTCTCAAGACTCTCAAAAATCCTTCTCACGGGAATCAGCTCGATCCTGCTGAAATGACGGTCAGGAACGAGAACGATACTCTAAAATACATGATAACCTTCCGTAATTTCACTCTGAACAGAGAGGACGACAAACAAGATTACAGGCTGCAGTCCGCTCATTTCAGATTATATTATACTGTGAAATAAGAATACTATTTACTTTTGTCTATTCTGAATCCCAGATGAGAGTGTTGGTCTTTCGGATTATATCTGAGAAAATCTGAATCCAAATACCGAAAGATTTAATGTTTTTATTATATGTTCACTCATAATTATATTTAACCTGATTTTTTAAATTCCTGATTGAAAAAATAATATAAAATTGCTATATTAACGTCAAAATTCTAAGGACTGCAGTGGGAAGAATTCTCGCAATAGATTACGGAGATGTAAGAGTGGGGCTTGCACTTACAGACCCCATGAAAATTATCTCGTCTGCATACAGGACACTGAAGAACACGGGATTGGATCATATTTTATCTGAACTGAAAGAAATTATTATAAGAGAAGAGATCGAAAAAATAATCCTCGGTCACCCGCTTGGTCTTAACGGGAATAAAACAAATAAAACCGTTCAGGTCGAGGAATTTTCAGAAAAACTGAAAACTCTCGGTTTACCTGTCATTCTTTACGACGAAAGTTTCTCTTCCGTCAGAGCACACAGGATCATACACGACATGGGGAAAAAAACAGGGAACAATAAAGAAAAGATCGATATGCTTGCAGCACAGGTGATCCTGGAAGATTATCTGAGGTCGGTACAATGAAAGATCTTTTTTCTCAGTTTAAATCTCCGGAAATTATGAAAAGATCTGACGAAACATCGAAATACGCTTTCGTGACCTTCCTTATGATGAACGACAGCTATCTTGCCTCGACATTACTTCTAGCCTACGGTCTGAAAAAACAGAAGTCAAAGTCCGATACTGTCTGTATGGTCACCGAAGAAATAGACGAACAGACGATCTCTCCTTTAAAACTGATCTACGACCATGTGATCAGAGTAAAGAGAATTTTCGTACCTCATAAAGAAAGAAAAGGAAGAGAGGACAGGCCTTTGTGGTTCACCAGGCTCAATTCATTACTTCTCGGTCCTGACGGGAATTACGGCCTTAACTACGAAAAAGTATGTATACTTGACGCCGATGTCTATCCTGTAAGAAATTATGACGCGCTTTTCAATGTATCTACGCCTGCAGGAATGCTGAACGAAAAGAAATCGAACTGCCTGCAATGGGATGAAAGCGGTAAATATGTTTATCCTGAATCTATCGAAACGGAAGGCAAATGGAACTGGCATAAACAATATGAACCTATAGCTCCCCACGGCGCTCCGATCCCGAAGGAAGTTACGGACAGACCGCTTCATGATCACTCGAATCTCGGGCTGAACGGCTCGATCTATGTTTTCGACACTTCCGCGAAAGAACTTGAAAGCATAATTGATGATGTCGAAAGACCTGAAATAAAAGAACTTGTCGGTGATAAATTCAAGTGGCCTGATATGCAGTATTTTACAGTCCGGTGGTCGGGCAAATGGCACAGTATCGATATAAAGTTCTCGTCCTTTAACGGATATCCCGCCATCAAATATCTGTGCGGATGCCATTATTCAGGATTCAAGCCGTGGTATTTCAAACAGAAAGGACTGAAAAACTATATGGAACACGAGGATTTCATATTCTGGTATAAAAACTATCTCGCGATGCTGGAAGAATATCCCGGACTAACGGAATTTAAAAGACTTTCAAATATCAGAAAGAACATCTTAAACCTTGGACTGGATCTGAAATGACGAAAAGACCGAAGATATTCATCAGCGGAATAGCCGGATTTCTCGGTAGCCATCTCGCTGACGCTTTCATTGCCGATGGACATAAAGTAGCCGGATGCGACAGCCTGATCGGCGGATATCTTGACAATGTTCCGTCTGAAGCCGAGTTCTATCAGTATGACCTGAATTTTCATAATTCCATTGTCAAGATAACTAAGGACTGTGATATAATATTTCACTGCGCAGCTACAGCTTATGAAGGTTTGAGTGTATTCAGTCCTTTTTTTATAACCAAGAACATAGTTCAGTCATCAGTGTCGCTGATAACGGCGGCGATCGCCAACAGGGCGAAAAGGTTCGTAATGTGCTCGTCAATGGCGAGATACGGCACGCAGGACAGAGTCCCGTTCACGGAAGACATGCCCCCCATGCCGCAGGATCCCTACGGGATAGGGAAATACAGCTCAGAGCTGTATCTTCGCAACCTGTGCGAGACTCACGGCATGGACTGGGTGATCGCTGTTCCGCACAACATAATCGGGCCGCGCCAGAAATATGACGACCCGTACCGGAACGTGGCGAGCATAATGATCAACCTGATGCTCCAGGGACGCCAGCCTATAATCTATGGGGACGGTGAGCAGAAACGCTGCTTTTCTTTCATACAGGATGACATAGACATACTATACAGGCTGGCGTTCGAGAAAAAAGCGGTCGGCGAGGTCATAAATATCGGACCGGACGACGAGTTCGTCACGATCAACCAGCTCGCCGGGCATATAGCAGAGATTCTTGATTTCATGCTCGACCCGGTTTACGAAAAGTCGCGGCCGCAGGAGGTGCAGTTCGCGAACTGTTCCGCAGACAAGGCAAGAAAACTGTTAGGTTACAGCCCGAAAATCAAGCTCAGAGAAGGTCTGAGAGCCATGGTCGAATATATAAAAGAGAGGGGACCGAAACCTTTTAAGTATCATATAGATCTTGAGATTTTAAATAAGAATACTCCGCATACATGGACCGAGAGGAAATTCTGATGTCCGCGGATCTGAAAGAAAAGATCATGATACTTTATCAGACTGAAACTGAAGCCGTGGTATATAAACCTGCGGGTATTGCGACACAGCTGTCTGACGATATAAAAGGATATTCACTTGAATCGATCCTGAAAAACTTGCTCGGTAAAAAAAATATATACTTCCCGCACAGGATTGACAGAATTACCTGCGGACTTATCATGGTCTGCTTCGACAAAAATACTGTCGCGTACTACAACGAACAGATCAGGAACGGCAACTTTTCAAAATATTATCTGGCGAGGGTAGAATCAAAAACTCAAGATCCCCAGAAACTGACCGGTACCCATAAAAATTTCATCAAAACCGAACACGGAAAAAGCCGGATAGTCAGAAGCGGAGGGGCACCTTCTTTCCTTGAAATATTATCTGTGAATCCTTTACCCGACGGGTCAGGACGGTACAACGTTCTTATACGACTTATAACAGGAAGGACCCATCAGATCCGCGTCATGCTCGCTGGAATGGATATTCCTCTCGCCGGTGACAAACTGTATAATCCGGGATCCAGGTTCAACGAATTCTTTCTGGAATCATCTGTTCTGGAATTTACTGATCCTGCCGGCGTGAAAAGAACTTTCAGTAGTACCTATAAAATAGTACATAAAAAAGACCGCAAAAGCGGCCTTTAATGAATTCCCTGTCCGGTACTCATATTTCTTCTGTTTCCACTATCTTTGCCAGAAGGTCTGAATAAGGCACAACTATATAATCCTGTTCCTCGAAGTCTATATCCGTACCTGAGTATTTTTTATAAACGACCTTGTCCCCGACCGATATTTCCGGATTTTCCACGTTCCCGACAGCTTTGACCGTACCGATGAGCGGTTTTTCCTTCTCAGCCGAATCCGGAATTATTATTCCTCCCGCAGTTTTATCCTCAGTTTTTTCGGGAATTATCAGTACGTTCTCGTTGAGAGGTATCAGCTCTTTCATTTTATTATTCTCCCTGATTTATATTTAACAGCCTGTTTATTTTAGCTTTATCGAACCCTATGATCATTTCTCCTCCGATCTCAGTCTGGGGAACACCTGTCTGTCCGCTTTTTCTTATCAGGTCATTCATTTTCTTCTGATCGCGGGAAACATCCACATCTCTGTATCTGATGTTCTTTTCCTTAAGATAATTTTTGAGCTTTGTACACCACGAACATGACGGGGTGCTGTAAACGGTTACCGGTTTCTGCTTTGCTTCTTTTCTTTCCCCTGACAATGACTGGGCGTGACCGCTGAAATAATAATTGAAGAACGATTCATCATGACATCCTTTTACGACATTAATGAATTTGCCGTCTTCGAAAAGCAGAAGTGAAGGAACTGAAGTGATATTGTAATGCCCGTGAATATCTTTAACCTGAGACACATCGCTTTTCATAAAGATCGAATCTTTTACTTTTACAGAGGCTTTTTCTATATTCTTATTAGCGCAGTCGCTGATATCAGAGCCGTTCTTATACAGAAGAAGGAAAGCCTTTCCTTTCACTTTCAACTCCTCTTTCAACTCCTCATACGATTTGATATTTTTCATTTTTTCCGCCCGTTAGCATTATTACTAATTAGTACTATTGCAATATAGAGTTTTTAAAACAACAAATCAAGTAAAAAATCACTTAATTTTACTTATGAACCGGATATCTCTAATTATTATTTTATTCTTTTGCAGGTTCAGGAATAATATTCACACCTGTTCCCATCGCTTCCCTGACATTGTCGATTTTTTTCTGAAGTTCTGAATTAGATTTTTGAAGAGTCTCTATCTGGTCTTTAAGAAGTTCTGATTTCATCTCGGAACTGGATCTCATTTTATCAACTTTCGCGGAGAAATACAGCCAGGAAGTAAAGAAACTTAAGATCGCCGTTGAAATAACTATAGAAATAAGAGACACTGTATCGATCTGTCTTTTCTGATTAAAAAAGCCCATAATCTCTCCGAATTATCCTAAATATGCTCTCAAAGCTTTAGAGCGTGAAGTATGCCTTAATCTCCTGATAGCCTTTTCCTTGATCTGTCTTACGCGTTCTCTTGTCAGGCCGAACTTCGCCCCTATTTCCTCAAGCGTCATTGCCTGATCCTGGTCGATACCGAAATACAGCATGATAACTTCTTTCTCTCTCGGTGTAAGTGATTTTAAAGCTATCTCTATCTCTTCCCTTAACGAATCATCAAAGAGCTGCTTATCCGGTGATGGAGATTTGTCTTCTTTCAGAACATCAAGCAGCCTGTTGTCCTCTCCCGGTGCGAATTCCGCGTCGATCGAAAGGTGTTTTCCCGAAATTTTAAGAGTATCGGTTACTTCAAGTTCGGTAGTCTCAAGCACTTCGGCGATCTCCTCGGGAGTCGGTTCTCTCTCGAATTTCTTTTCAAGGTGTGTCATTGTTCTTGTAATCTTGCTTAGCGCACCTACTTTATTCAGCGGAAGCCTGACGACTCTCGATTGCTCTGCCAGTGCCTGAAGTATAGACTGCCTGATCCACCAGACCGCGTATGAAATAAATTTAAAACCTTTCGTTTCATCGAACCTGTGAGCCGCCTTAATAAGACCCATGTTTCCTTCATTAATAAGGTCGATAAGGCTCATACCCTGGTTCTGATACTGCTTTGCGACAGAGACTACAAAACGCAGGTTGGCCCTGACAAGCTTTTCAAGTAATTTTTCCTTGTCGGGACCTTCCTCATGCATCTTTCTGGAAAGCTCTATCTCTTCTTCCGGAGTGAGGAGGTCTTCCTCCCCGATCTCCTGAAGATATTTATCTAGTAACTGATTTGACCTGACCGGTCCGTTATTTCCGCTGCTGGATGCCAAACATTCCTCCTATGGATTCGCAGCGAATGTTCGTGTTAAGGTTTGACCAGTACGTAATCGTTCCTTCCGTTCCTTACGAACTTGACGATATAATTGTCTTTGCCGCCCTTAACTTTTGAAACGGCTTTTTTCAGATCGTCAACGCTGCCTATTTCAAAATGCACACCAGAAACTATGATCTTATTAATTACGTCCCCCGCCTGCAATTTCCCGAACAGTGCGGACTTATCATCAATATCGGTTACAATCACTCCATTTTCAACAGAAATATTAAACTTTTTTCTTAAAGTATCATCGAGATTTTCGACTTTTAAGCCTAAGAGCTCTTCGGCATCTTTTTCCACATTAGATGAGTTGTCAGAAGCAAGCAAAGTTGAACGGTCACCAAGTTTTACCGTGATCTTCTTTTCTTTCCCCTGTCTCAATATTTTAAAATCGACTTTCTTTCCGGGATCGAAGGCCGCCAGATCGAACCTGAACTGTTCTAAATTTCTTATTTTTTTGCCTTCCATTTCTATAATAACATCGTCTGCCTTAAAACCGTACTCTTCAGCAGGAGTATCTTTTTCTACCGTAGCTACCAGAACTCCTTCCTGATCCTCTTTAAGACCGAGAACATCTTTCTCTGCGGGAGTGATTTCTTTCGGCATTATACCCAGATATGCTCTTTTTACTTTACCGTCGGACTGAAGATTGCCGGCTATCTTCTTAGCCATATTGATCGGTATCGCAAAACCTATACCCTGAGCCTGAGCATTGATTGCGGCGTTTATACCTATGACCTCGCCTTTAATATTTAAAAGAGGCCCTCCGCTGTTCCCGGGATTTATCGCCGCGTCCGTCTGAATAAAATCCTGAAAAACAGGTCCGTTCTGGAATCCTAGCCCCGCTCTGTCCTTGGCACTTACAACACCTACTGTTACTGTCTTTTCAAGACTGTAAGGTGATCCTATCGCAACGACCCAGTCACCTACCCATAAACCGTCCGAATCTCCGAGCTTTGCTATCTTATCATCATCAAAATTCTTGTCTATCTTGATCACTGCAAGATCGGTTTCGGGGTCGTTACCGATTATTTTGGCGTCAAATTCTTCACCGCTGTGGAGCCTTACAATTATTTTATCGGCTTTTTCTACGACATGATTGTTCGTCATTATATATCCGTCAGTTGTGTAGATGAATCCGGAACCTTCTCCACGCTGGATCTGTTTTCTGGTTTTAGGTTGTGCCTGTCTTTGTCTGCCACCGAAAAAATCGTCAAAGAAAGGGTCCGACTCAAAAAAACGGTCGAAAGGTGAAGTATAATTATATTCGAAACTTCTTTCTATTTTTATATTTACTACCGCAGGCATGACATCTTTTGCTATGACCGCGAATCTTGAATGCCCCTCGTTAGAATCGTAAACATCAAGCAGCCCGGAACCGCCGCTTTCAACTGCTGATACTTTATCCGTAAAATCGAATCTGGCCGTTAAAAGTACTCCTAGAAGAATAAAAACTGCCGCGAGAATTAGATTTCTGATGGTCTTCATGGTTTTCTCCTATGTTTATTTGTGCTTTATACATTTATAAATTTTAATTTGTTCGCAATAATGAACGTTTTATATTAAAGTGCTCAACTCCACAATATCACCCTGAGAGATATCACCGTTCAATATCTTAAGTGAAAGATTGTTGAGAACAGTCTTTTCAATAAGCCTTTTCAGAGGTCTTGCTCCAAATACAGGATTGTAACCTTTTTCGGTAAGATATTCCCTTGACTTGTCATCAACTACTATCCTTATTTCTTTCTCTTCAAGACGCCTGTTTATATCTGAAAGCAGCCTTTCCGTGATCTGAAGTATAACGTCTTTTCCGAGCTTGTTGAACACGATAATATCATCTATCCTGTTGACGAACTCCGGCCTGAGCATTTTTTTGACCATGGAAACGACTTCCGCTTTCTTGTCGTCAGTAACTTTATCGACCGAAGCGAACAGGTCTGATCCGAGATTGGATGTCATTATGATTATCGTATTTTTGAAGTTAACGGTCCTTCCTTTGTTATCGGTCAGCCTTCCATCGTCAAGAACCTGCAGAAGTATATTGAACACCTGCGGATGAGCTTTCTCGATCTCATCGAAGAGAACGATGGAAAATGGTTTCTTACGCACTGCGTCAGTGAGCTGACCGCCCTCGTCGTATCCTACGTAGCCCGGAGGAGGCCCGATCAGCCTTGTAACCGAGAAAGCCTCCATGTATTCGCTCATATCTATCCTGATCATTGCGTTCTCCGAATCGAACATGAACTCCGCCAGCGCTCTTGCCAGCTCGGTCTTCCCGACGCCGGTCGAACCGAGGAAGATGAACGATGCTATAGGTCTGTTCGGGTCCTGAAGACCCGCCCTGTTCCTGCGGAGAGCTTCAGAGACGACCTTCAAAGCTTCGTCCTGGCCTTTGACTCGCATTCCGAGAAGTTCTTCCATTTTGAGGAGCTTTTCCTTCTCGCTCTCAAGAAGCTTTGAAACAGGTATGTGAGTCCACCTTGAAATGATCTCCGCTATCTCGTTATCGCCAATCTCCTCTTTGAGCATTTTCCTGCCCGACTGGAAACTTTCCATTTTCGCCGTGGCATCGTCTATCCTTTTCTTTACCGCAGGTATCTCCTGATAGCGGAGCCTCGATACTTTCTCGAGTTCTCCGTTCCTTTCAGCGATAGCTTCCTCGTTCTTCAGCGCGTCCAGCTTCTTTGTTCCCTCGCGGATAACGGCTATATATTCCTTTTCCTGTTCCCAATGGACTTTAAGCTCGTCAGCTTCGGATTTCAGCTCGGCTATTTCCTTATTAATATCGTCGAGTCTGTCTTTAGACTTCTTATCTTTCTCCCTGGCGACAGCCTGTTTCTCTATTTCGAGCTGGATGATCTTTCTCTGAAGGATCTCAATGTCTTCGGGCAGCGACTCTATCTCGAGCTTCAGCTTCGACGCAGCCTCGTCTACCAGGTCAATCGCTTTATCGGGCAGGAACCTGTCGGAGATATATCTTGCGGACAGCTTCGCAGCCGAGATCAGCGCGGCGTCGGAGATCCTCACCCCGTGATGCACCTCGTACTTGTCCTTGACCCCGCGCAGGATAGATATCGTGTCCTCTATCGAAGGTTCGTCTATCATGACAGGCTGGAACCTTCTCTCGAACGCCGCGTCCTTCTCTATGTACTTCCGGTACTCCGACACTGTCGTCGCCCCGATCACCTTGATCTCCCCTCTCGCGAGAGCCGGCTTCAGCATATTTGAGGCGTCCATCGCTCCTTCAGCCGCTCCCGCACCCACAAGAGTGTGAAGTTCGTCGATGAACAGTATCAGCTTCCCTTCGGAAGCTTCGACCTCCTTAAGTACGGCTTTCAGCCTTTCTTCGAACTCTCCCCTGAACTTCGCTCCTGCTATCAGCGCGGCAAGGTCAAGTGCAATAATACGCTTGTTTTTCAGATTTTCCGGAACGTCTTTTCTGACTATCCTGTGAGCTAGCCCTTCCGCGATCGCCGTTTTACCCGTTCCCGGTTCACCTATAAGTACAGGATTATTCTTGGTCCTTCTCGTCAAGATCTGAAGAACTCTTCTTATCTCTGTGTCCCTTCCTATGACCGGATCAAGCTTCTCTTTTTCCGCCAGCTCGTTCAGGTCGCGCGTATACTTTTTCAATACTTCGTATTTCGCTTCCGGATCAGCATCCTGTACTCTCTGATTACCTCTCACGGATTTAAGCAGTTTTAATATCGTATCGTAATCTATTTTAAGATCAGCAAAAATCCTGTAAAGAGCTCCCTTTTTTTCTTTCAGAACGGTCAGAAAGATATGCTCTAAACTTAAGAATTCATCGCCCATTTCACCCGCAGTCTTAAATGAACCCTCAAGTATCTCATGGAATCCTGATGACAAATACAATTGTGCCGCAGTCGAATTCACTTTTGCAAGTTTTGACAATTCGGTCTCTACTTTTGATTCCACTATCGAAATATCGACACCGGATCTTTTTATAAGTATAGTAATAATATTTTCGTCTTTTAATACATTGAATATAAAATGCAGTTCGTTTATCTCCGGCGATTTTCTTTCTTTAGCCGTACTCATCGCCGAGTTCAGATATTGCTGCACTTTTACTGTCATTTTTTCGAAATTCATGTCAGTCTCCTTAGTTATTTTCAGGCACTCAAATAAATTGCAAGAATAATGCCAAGGTTTTTCGTTTTAATTTTACGGCATTTTACTTATATTTGAACCAATGCAATCGGAGATCTTATGATCGAACTGGATAAAGCTTTAGAACTTATTATTGAGAATTGCGGGATCATGCCTGAGATCGAACTGCCCGTTCACGAAACTCTCGGATATATCCTTACCTATGATCTCTACTCAAAACTAGATATGCCTCCGTTCGACAAGTCCGCTATGGACGGATTTGCATTTAAATGGAATGGCGGGATCAGCGAATACATATGTGACAGGACAATTGCTGCAGGAGATTCAATGGACGAACCGCTTGAGGACGGACACTGCGTCGCGATAATGACCGGAGCTCCTTTGCCTTTCGGGGCTGACACAGTTATTCCTGTCGAGATTACAAAGAAGGAAGGGAACAAAGTTCTGTTTGATCTGATGCCTAAGAAATGTGCGAACGTAAGTTATAAGGCTGAAGATATAAAAAAAGATTCGCTGATACTCGCAAAAGGATCGAAGATAAGAACTCAGGACATCGCGCTTATAGTGGCCGCGGGTTATTCTCATATAAAAGTGCGTGAACTGCCTATCATACATATTCTTAATACAGGATCGGAAATAATCGAACCCGGACAGACGCTGAAATACGGACAGATCTATAACTCGAACGGAACTATGCTTGCCGTCATGGCGCAGAACATAGGCATAAACGCCGAATATCTCGGTATAGCTGAAGATGATGAGAAAAGCCTGTCCGCAAAACTTGCCGAAGGTCTGAAAGGAGATATTCTGCTTATCTCAGGAGGTGTTTCCATGGGTGAATTCGATCTTGTCCCGAAAGTACTTCTGAGTCTGGGCGTTGAACAGATATTCCATAAGGTCGCAATAAAACCCGGTAAGCCTGTATTTTTCGGGAAAACGGACAAATGTCTTGTTTTCGGCCTACCCGGAAATCCGCTGTCCAACTTCGTCGGATTCGAATTGTTCGTTAAAACTGCTGTGAGAAAATTAACAGCTCAGGAACATATTCTACCTGTTTACGGAGAAGCAGAACTTGCTAAACCGTTTATACATAAAGGCGACAGGGTAAACTTCTTCCCTGCAGTTCATCGTAACGAAAACGGAGTTATTAAGATCGAACCGGTTTTTTCGAACGGCTCGGCAGACATTTCCTCTCTTTCGAATGCTGACTGTTTCCTCATCGGCGCGACCGGGAAAAAAGAATATGTGCCGGGAGACAAGATCGGTTTTTATGAATTTTAGGATGTCTATGAAAGGTAAAATTATATCAATAAATATATCTGACGAAAAGAAAAAGCCGAAACGTAAGCTTGAGACAGGAGGATACCTGATCAAAAATGTCGGACTTGAAGGAGACGCCTATAACAAACCGCCTGTCAGACAGATATCTTTAATTTCAACCGAACTTCTGACTGAACAATATCATTGCCCAAGAGTAGGTAAGGGAGAACTATTTATAGTCGGTCCCGGTGACTTTTCCGAGACTCTTACTATAGAAGGTATAGACATTTCAAAAATTTCTATCGGAGATATTTTCCAAATCTGTTCTGATGCTAAGATACGAATCACTGAAAAAGGGATGACCTGCTTCAAATTCTGTCCATGGGAAAAAGCTGAGAACGAATGCCCGCTGCCAAAACATTTTCTCTTTGCCGAAGTACTCGAAAGCGGGACTGTTTCTGTCGGAGATGAAATAAAAAAGACCTGAAAATTCAGGTCTTTTTTACAAATATTTTCTTTAATTTTATTTTTTGTTCACCTGAACTGTATCCTTTATTTCGGACTTACTGTTGGATGCTATTATGTAATAGAATTTCTTTGATTCGGAAACTGAAACAGTATAACTGTTGGTTCCTACTGTGGTTACCAGACTGAAAGTTCCGTAAGGATTATCAGAAGAATATACTATGTAAGAAGTTGCTCCAGATACCGCGTCCCAGCTGACTGTCAGATCAGAACCGCTGACAGAAGTGGCTACGTTCTGAGGAGCTTCAGGAGTAACGGCAGGTGCTTCAAGATGTATTACACCGACAGCATAATGAGCCATGCTTGAATAACTTCCTCCCCATGTCATCGAATGAGCTGTCTGACTTGTGTTCTGATCCCAGGTATCTCTCAGATATACTGTTGATGATGTATCATCATATCCGATCCCGAGCATAGTGTGCCCCTCGACCTGAATCAGAACGGGATTTCCGTTATCGATCTCGGTCTTGAACTGCGCATAAGTAAAACCTATTGTATTCCCGTTATATCCGTAAATATATTGACTGTAATTGTCTATTACCGTAACTCCGCAGGCTTCATAGAACAGTCTCATTCCGTGGCATCCGTCCCTCTGTGAAGGTTCGCATCCTGTATAGTCGTAGAGCGCCGTACCGTTAGTATAATTATAGAAAGTCGTCGATCCGTCCTGGTTCTGATAGTTATACCACTGGTTCGTACCCATATAGTCGGCGGTACATGGCTGACCGCTTGAAATATCATGCTGGGTCCAGTTACCGTAGTATGGATCTACATAAGAAAGATAGCTGCTCCAGAAATCATCTGAATGCCCTTTTGTACTTCTGCCGTCAACATCCAGAGCGGAAGCCGATACCGGGCACTCGCCCGTATCCGTATGAGAAGCCTGTGCATTCCATACAGCGTTCGTCATCGGTTGAACGCCGCTGTTGGCCGGTCCGGTATAAATATCGGGGTATCCTGAATTGTCGAAATAACCCGCCTGCATAGCTACTGATGTAGCGCTGCAGCCGTAACTCCAGTCGTACGCCGGAACATTATCAAGATAGTTTACTACACCAGGTACTTTTTCTTTCGGAAGTTCCGTGTTTGGCGGCGGAAGTACTTTAGGCGGCCTTCCGTCTATTATGATCTCATCGATCAGATTACCGTTTTCATCAACGAATGTTCTGTTAACTTTTACTGCGAAAGCTCCTGCTGACAAGCTCAGAATGATGATGACGCAGATGAGCCTTTGAATTTCTTTTACATACATATTTAATCCTCCCTTCAGATTTTTTTCACTGAAAAACAATATAATAATTTTTCCCGGATAAAAAAACAAAAAATGTTTTATTTCTTTTTATATTTTTCACACTTGCAAAAACATCTCCGAATGACTATATTTTAGTCCCTTTAAATTAAGGATGAACGCTGAAATGAGCTATCTGGTAATAGCAAGAAAATACAGACCGTTAACATTCGGGGATGTGATAGGTCAGGAACATGTGACTACCACGCTCACTAACGCGATAAGGAACAATAAAGTCCATCACGCTTACCTACTTACCGGTCCGAGAGGAGTGGGCAAGACCACGATCTCAAGGATACTCGCAAAATGCCTGAACTGCGAGACCGGAGTAACTCCCGAACCGTGCGGAATATGCTCTAACTGCGTCGAGATCGATCAGGGCATCAGTCTTGACGTCAAGGAGATCGACGGTGCGTCCAACAGAGGTATCGACGAGATCCGCGACCTGAGGGACGACATCAAATTCTCGCCGGCGAAAAGCAGAAAGAAGATATACATTATTGACGAAGTCCACATGCTCACGAACCAGGCGTTCAATGCATTGCTCAAGACGCTTGAGGAACCACCCGAACACGCAGTCTTCATCTTCGCCACGACCGAGGTGAACGAGGTGCCTGCGACGATCCTTTCAAGATGCCAGAGACATGACTTCAAAAGAGTAGATATAGATGTACTGAGCAAGGCCCTGAAGGAAATATGCGGAAAAGAGGGTGTTGAGATAGACGAGGAATCTCTTATAATGCTATCCAAAGCCGGCGACGGGTCAGTCAGAGACTCTCAATCAGCCTTGGATCAGGTAATAGCTTTCTCGGGCAACAGCATTACGGCGTCAACTACTGCCGAAGCTCTGGGTATTCCGCCGATCGAATCATACTTCAGGTTCGCAGGGATCATCCTTTCTAAAGACACGGGCGATCTGATCACCTACATTGACGGTCTGTTCGGAAAAGGACTTCATATTATCGCATACATAAAAGGTCTGATGGAATTTTTCAGGGACCTTCTTATTTTGAAAACGGTCAACGACGCAAGAATACTCGATATGTCCGGAGACAATCTTACAAGACTGAAGAATCATAAAGACAAATTCGGTGAAAAAGACATTCTTTTATTCATCGACATATTAAGCCAGTCGGTCCAGAAACTCAAATCCTCGCCTTTCCAGAGAATGGATTTCGAGATAGTTCTTTTAAAGATACTTCACCACGAACCCGTCGCAAAGATCGATGATATCATAAAGAAATTCTCCATGATCGAAGGCGATATGGAAATAGATATAGACCGGATCGTTAATGATATCTCAGCGAGACTGGATATTAAATCTTTTACATCAGCTATACCTGAACCGGACGAACCGGCAGAAGAAGATAAAAAAAAAACTTCTGAAGAACCCGTTGTAATAGAAAAGTCTTCTGTTTCTCTTGATACAATAATCTCCAGATGGGAAGAATTCATAAAACATATCAATTCAGCTAACTCAAGGCTCGGCGTACTTGAATTCGGTCTTCCTTATGCCGTTCAGGGAAATATTTTAAATATCAGATTCGATAAAAAGGACAGTATTTTCAGGAATTTGTGCGATTCAAAGAAGGAAGAGATCGTTAATGAACTGAATTTCTTTTTCGGGCTGCAGGATATTTCTGCGGAATTCGTAGAAGGCACGGTTAAGCCGGCTGACAGGATCATAAAAGTCAAAAAAGATACTAGAATGACCACCGAAGAGAAAAGAACTGAGCTATTAAAGAAAGCACCTCAGTTAAAATTCTTATTCGAAGAACCTTTCAACTGTAAATTCATAGATTAAATCAAAGGAGAATCACGGATGGCCGGCATGAACATGGATATGAGCTCTTTGTTGAAACAGGCTCAGAAAATGCAGGAGGATATGCAGAAGTCACAGCAGATGCTCGAGACTCAGGAAGTCGAGGGAACTGCGGGAGGCGGAATGATAAAAGCACGTATGAATGGGAAAAAGAAACTCTTATCGATAAAGATAGACCCTAAAATTATAGACCCGGAAGATTCAGAAGGGCTGGAAGATCTGATCCTTGCCGCTGTAAATCAGGCTTCTGAAGAAGCTGATAAGCTTTCCGGCGACGAAATGTCAAAGATAGTTCCTAAACTTCCGGACGGATTCAAGATACCGGGATTTTAATGGGGAATCACTCCGAAATACTTCAAAATCTTATAGACTCTTTCGCGAAACTGCCGGGAATAGGCAGAAAATCTGCAAGAAGGATATCATATTATCTGATCAATTCGGACGAAAAAGTCTCAAGAAGACTTTCTGAGGCCGTAACTGAGGCTAAGAACAGGCTCGGATTATGCCGGATATGCAGAAATCTTACCGAGCATGAGATCTGCGATATATGCAGTGACGGGAACCGCGATAAGTCTCTGATCTGCATAGTTGAGAACTTCAGCGATCTTTATATGTTCGAAAAACTTAATATCCACCGTGGTGTCTATCACGTTACCGGCGGTCTTATCAGTCCGCTTGACGGCATCGGACCTTCTTCCCTGAATCTTAATTCTCTTCTTGAAAGAATCACCGGTGACGGAGTGAAAGAGATAATTATCGGGCTCAACCACTCGGTCGAAGGAGATACTACGGCACTTTATATTTCTGAGAAACTGAAAGACAGCGGAGTAAAGATCACCAGGCTGGCGACTGGCATTCCGATAGGAGGGGAGATCGAATTCACTGACGAGATCACTTTGAAACAGGCGTTCGTGGAGAGGAGAAACTTCTGAAACAGCAGAAAATATTATTAATCACTTTGCTTGACAAACCGTATGACGGTTGTTATTTTTTCACCGGTTTATAACATTAAACGGAGTAAAAAAGAATGGGAAAACTCACACTCTCTTCAAGGAATGAAATAATGCAGTCCAGCCCGATAAGGAAACTGGCTCCTTACGCGGTAAAAGCCAAAAACGAAGGGGTTCATGTCTATCATCTCAACATCGGACAACCCGATATAAAGACCTCTCCGGATATGATCGAGGCTTATCACAATATTCCGCCTGTCATAGAATACGGTCCCAGCGAGGGTATTCTTTCCTACAGAAAAAAACTTGTGCAATATTATAAAAAGGTTAATATCGATGTAGACGAATCTAATATATTCATAACTACAGGCGGAAGCGAAGCGATAATCTTTACTCTTCTTTCTGCTCTTTCTCCCGGAGAAGAAGTCATAATCCCGGAGCCTTTCTACACGAACTACAACGGTTTTGCTGTTATGGCAGGTGTAAAAGTCGTACCAATAACTACGAACATTGATAACGGTTTCGACCTGCCTTCAATAAGCGAATTCGAAAGCAGACTTACAACGAAGACAAAAGCCATCGTGATCTGCAATCCAGGCAACCCGACAGGTGCGGTTTTCTCAAGGGAAAGACTTCAGGAGCTTGTGGATTTCGCCAGAAAGCATAATCTTTACATAATTTCCGACGAAGTCTACAGAGAATTCACTTACGATTGTCGGGCGACATCTATCCTTCAGTTCGAAGATTTCGAAGAAAATGCCGTAATGATAGATTCCACATCAAAACGATACTCCGCGTGCGGTTCAAGGATCGGTAACATTGTGACCCGCAATAAAGAGCTGCTCGCGCTTATCCTGAAATTCGGACAGGCAAGGCTGTGTCCGCCAAGTGTAGACCAGCAGGCTGCTGAAGCAGCAGTTGACACGCCTGACTCTTACTTCAGTGAAGTCATAACGGAATACACAAAAAGAAGAAATACGGCATACAGAGAGCTTTCAGCAATTCCCGGCGTCACTGTCCCGATGCCTAAAGGCGCATTTTATATGGTTGTCGGACTGCCGGTTGACGACGCGGACGATTTCGCAAGATGGCTGTTGTCTGATTTCAGGCATAATAACGAAACCGCAATGGTCGCTCCGGCTTCAGGATTCTACGCTACTCCCGGACTCGGTAAAAATCAGATAAGGATAGCTTACGTGCTTAAAGAAGAAGATATTGTTAAAGCAGTCAATATAATCAGGCTGGGATTGGAAGAATACAAGAATAGGTAAATACGGGGTATAGATGTTCGGCAGCACTCCGAAAAAGAGAAAATTCTCATATACGACTACAAAAAGCCTTAAAACCGACACCAGCAGACCTTTAAAGGAAAGAATGAAATTAGGTTCTTATTCCTCTCAGGGAATAAAATCCTCAAAAAAGAAAATGCTGTTTTACGTTATACTTCTTCTTATTGTACTGGCGTTTATGCTCAACTACGGTTTCAGGACCATTAACAGCGTTAATATAAAAGTAAACGAGAATGAACTGGAAAAAGTAAATGGATAATAATCAGTATTATTTTGACGCGTATTTCGAATTCATCAAATATGTAGATGACAAAATTAAAGACCTGGAAAAGAAACATTCGAAAGATATTGTCTGCAACAAAGGATGCAGCTCTTGCTGCCTTGACACGACTATTCTTCCTATCGAGTTCTTTTCAATTGTTTCTATACTGAAAGATAAGATCTCTCCGGAAATCACAAAAGAAAGCTGCGCAATGTTAAAGAACTCTTTATGCCAGATATATGAGTTCAGACCATTAATATGCAGAACTCACGGGCTGCCTCTTGCTTATGGTGAGGATGAAGACCCGCTTTCAAAAAGTATTACTTTCTGCGACATGAACTTCACGAAAAGAATCCCCGTATTCAATTCAAAGAACATTCTTGATATGGACGAATTGAATATCGAACTGGTAAGACTGAATGAGAAATTCGTTAAATCATTCGGAAAAGAGCTTCCGGAGAGAATAGATCTGAAAGAAATAGTGAACTATCTGTAATCTCCGGTCACAGATTCATCTCTACTTCAACGGTCGTATCATTATTTCCTTCAAGTATGTCAAAACCTTTCTTCTTAAAAAGCGATATCATTCTGTGATTATCTGAAGTGGTCTGGGCGTAAATTTTCTTCATTCCCCATTTCCTGGCTATTTCGATACAGAATCCGGTAAGAATTCCGCCCAGATCTTTATTCTGCCATTTATCTGTGATAAGTACGGCATATTCCACGGTCTGCTGTTCGGGGTCAGAGATCAATCTTCCCACGCCGATCAATTTTCTTTCGTCCCCTGTTTTCATCTCGGCAACTATAGCTATCTCCCTGTCATAATCAATATAGCAGTATCTCGTAGCGACGTCGTGGGATGACCATTGAAAAAAATATCTGAACCTTGAATAAATAGATTCTTTAGAGCAGCTTCCGAGCAGTTCAAGCCATAAAGGTTCATCCTCGGGTTTTATAGGTCTAAGAGTAATTTCCTGCCCGTCAAGCTGAATACCTTTTCTTACGAATTCTTCAGGATAAGGTCTCAGAGCGAGGTGAGAATACTTTTCTGTCTGCTTGATCTCGGGTGAAAGATCTACAATTACCCGGGCGTCAAGCGCAAAAACACCCTCAGGACCAACTGCAAGCGGATTGATATCAAGTTCGGTTATCTCAGGATAATCGGCAGCAAGATATGACAGTCTGATCATCACCTCAATAAGCTTATCAATGTCCGCAGGAGTTTTCCCGCGGTACCCTTTTAAAAGCGGCCATATCTTAAGGTTTTCCAGCATCCTTCTGGCCAGCCTTTCGTTAAGAGGCGGAAAACCGAGGGACCTGTCCCCGAAAAGTTCTGCTGTAACTCCACCCGCACCGACAAGTATCACGGTCCCGAATATACTGTCCTTTTTGATCCCCAGAATTATCTCGGTAGAATCTTTCATTCTTATCATTTTCTGTACCGTTACTCCAAAAATCAACGCATCTGGCTTTGCTTTTTTTGCGTTCGCAACGATCTTTTCGAACGATAATGCGGCTGTCTCGGAAGAGTTAATATCTACTATAACTCCGCCCACGTCTGTTTTATGAGTTATATCAGGTGAATTTATCTTGAATACTACAGGGAAACCGATACTTTCGGATATCTTCACGGCTTCATCTTTATCGGCAGCGGGAACCGGAACTGTCACGTTTATATCATACGCCGCAAGAAGTTTCTTTGAATTCTCTTCTGAAAGTATATTTACATTATTCTTAACGATCGCTTTGAATTCGTCCCTTATCTTTTTCCTGTCAAGAGAGAATTCTACAGGTATGTCTTTAGGCGTTTCGTAAAGTGTTTCAAGATTTCTCGAATACTCGACTAATGTCATGAACGCCCTTACCGCCTGTTCCGGTGTTTTATAGGCCGCGACCCCGTATTCGTTCAGTATTTTCAAACCTTCTTTCATGTTCTTTCCGCCGAGCCACGATGCCAGAACAGGTTTCTTCGCCGCTGACGACAATTCGCCTACAGCCTTTGCGGTCGCATCGGCGTTAGTCATCGCCTGAGGAGTAAGTATGACCAGAACAGCGTCGACGTTCTTATCGTCAAGTACTATCTTGACAGCTTTGGCGATCCTTTTCGATCTGGCGTCACCGAGGACATCCACCGGGTTCCCGTGGGACCACTGGGCTGGAAGATTCTCGTTCAGAAGTGCGATAGTTTCATCACTAAGTTTCGCCAGTTTACCTCTCGAGCTGATCAGTGCGTCAGTAGCCATCACTCCGGGTCCGCCGGCATTAGTGACGATACCGAGCTTTGCGCCTTTTGGGATCTTGTTCCTGGCTATCAGCTCCGTACAGTCGAATATCTCGCCTATATCGTATACTCTCGCGAGACCGGTCCTTCTGAATGCCGCATCGTAAACATTGTCCTCGGACGCCAAAGCTCCGGTATGGGAAGCAGCCACAGCGGCAGATTCAGGAAATCTTCCGGCTTTGTAAACTATTATAGGCTTAGTTCTGGCGAAAGCCCTTGACGCCGTCATGAACTTTCTTGCGTCGGCAATTGATTCAACATAAAGAATTATTGATCTTGTGCTTTCGTCCTCGCCGAAATAATCAATAAGATGTCCGTAATCAACATCTATCGTGTTTCCTATCGATACGAAACTGGAGAAACCGATCTTTTCCTCGTTCGCCCAGTCAAGTACTGATGTGCATAGCGCTCCGGACTGCGAAATGAAGGCAATATTCCCTTTTCTCGGGAAATCAGGAGCGAAGCTGACGTTCAGATTAAGTTCCGGTACTATTATACCGAGACAGTTCGGTCCGATTATCCTCATGTTCCTGAACTTTGAACGCTCTTCGACAATCATCTTCTCCAACAGGGCGCCTTCTTCTCCGGTCTCCCTGAAACCTGATGACATAATAATAACCCCGTTGATACCGGCCTCTCCGCATTCTCTTACCTTGTCGGGGACTTCTGTTGCGGCGGTACATATTACAGCAAGATCCGGTGTTCTGGGCAGACTTTTTAGATCAGGGAAACAGGGCATTGCCATCACTGCTTCGAATTCCGGATTTACTGGATAAACAACACCTTTAAATCCGGCGGAGACTATATTGGTCAGTACTTTACCGCTAACGCTGTTGGGATTCGATGACACGCCGACAAGAGCGATTCTTTTCGGTTTAAAAATACAGTCGAGATTATGTACGTTCATTATTACGGCTCCTGTTATTAAAAAGACAAAGGCTTTGATCTCTCAAAGCCTTTGTCTTCTGGTGCCTCCTCGCGGAATTGAACCACGGACACAAGGATTTTCAGTCCTTTGCTCTACCGACTGAGCTAAGAAGGCATCATAAATCGGTACGGGGTCAAATATAAGATTATTTCAAAACCTTGTCAAGCAACTTTTAAAGTCTTTCAAGGCTCATTTCTAGTCTCTGTAAGTCCTTTCCTCTATCTCTTCTTCCACTTCTTCTTCATCGAACTGATTCTTTACTTTGAGATAATTATATTTGGCAAGACCTGTACCGCAAGGAAGCAGGTTACCCATGATAACATTCTCTTTAAGGCCTTCGAGATAATCTGTGGAAGATTTTATAGCCGCATCCGTAAGGACTTTCGTTGTTTCCTGGAAAGAGGCGGCGGAGATAAATGAATCAACCTGCAGAGCAGCCTCTGTTATTCCGAGAAGCAGCGGTTTATAAGTAGCAGGTCTCGCAGGTCTGAACCCGATCTGTTTTTTACCGTCTTCCGCAAGTTTTTTATTCCTGTTCTCGACTTCATAAGTAATGAGCATTTCACCTTCTTCGAATTTTGAATCGCCGGGATCAACCACTATTACTTTATCGAATATATCGGAATTGTTCTTTGAGAGTACGAACTTACTTGCCTTATCACCTTCAAGGAAAGTAGTGTCGCCCGGATTGACTATCTGGACTTTCTGGAGCATCTGCCTTACAATTACCTCGATGTGCTTATCGTTCGGGTTCACACCTGAGCCTCTGTAAACTTCCTGTATCTGGTTAACAAGGAAATGCTGTACTTTTGTAGTTCCCAGAATATGAAGGATGTCGTCAGGCTTAATAGAACCTTCGGTCAGTTTTTCGCCGGCGTATATAATATCCCCGTCGTGAACAAGTATGTGCTTTCCTCGCGGAACGCTGTATGTTCTTACCTCGTTACCGTTAAGGTCTTCGACCATAATGATCTGGGAAGTACCTTTGAAATCGCCGTATCTTACTACACCGTCTATTTCGGACAGAATAGCGGGATCTTTAGGGTCTCTGGCTTCGAAAAGCTCGCTAACCCTCGGCAGACCTCCTGTAATATCTTTTGTCTTGCCCTGGCTCCTCTG
This sequence comes from Candidatus Delongbacteria bacterium, assembly GCA_003252515.1. Lineage (GTDB taxonomy): Bacteria > UBA4055 > UBA4055 > UBA4055 > UBA4055 > UBA4055. Next base: position 38,344 of record QKDR01000176.1, read on the forward strand.
CATTTTAATCAGTGCCTGTCCGGCTTTTACCTTATCGCCGTCCTCGACCTGAAGTGCTCCGCCTGAAGGAGGAAGGTATTTAGCTATTTCGTTACCGTCTTTGTCAACGATGAAAATAGTCGGTTTCAGAGTCCTTTCTTTAGGCTCGATCATTACTTTATATTTCTGTCCGATCTTTTCATCGAACGAAGTCTTGAAAGTACTGCCTTCAACGATGTCCTTGAACTTGACCTTACCGTTCTTGTGCGACAGGATCACATAGCTGTACGGATCCCATTTATAAAGAAGCTGTCCTTTCGTTACTCTTTCTTTGTCTTTGACCATCAGAACAGTCGAGTACGGAATGTTATCAGACATTACTTCTTTACCGAAATCGTCGATCAGCCTGAGAAGACCGTTCCTTCTTATTACAATTCTGGTTTTATCATAAGTTACTGTATCGACATCGACAAGATCGATAACACCATCATACTTGGCGTATTCTTCTGATTTGATCGTCGCGATATCAGCGGAACCTCCGACGTGGAAAGTTCTGAGAGTCAGCTGTGTTCCCGGTTCTCCGATAGACTGTGCGGCCATTATACCTACAGCCTCTCCGACAGATACAAGATTTCTGGTCGTCAGATTCTGTCCGTAACATTTCGCGCAGATACCTTTTTTGGATTCGCAGGTAAGAACCGATCTTATCTTCACTTTCTCTATATTGTGATTAACGATCTTCTTAGCGATACTCTTGTCAACCAGAGTACCCGCTTCACAAATGATCTTGCCGTTCGGATCTTCACTGAAATCAACAACATCCTCGGCAAGCACTCTTCCGTATATCCTGTCTTCAAAATTCTCAAGAACTTTATCGCCTTCTTTAAGATCCGCCACGTCAATACCCATAATAGTATGGCAGTCCTCTTCCGTAACGACAACATCATGAGATACGTCGACAAGCTTTCTTGTAAGGTATCCCGCGTCAGCTGTTTTAAGAGCTGTATCCGCCAGACCTTTTCTACCACCGTGCGTCGAGATGAAATAGTCAAGGATCGAAAGACCGTCAATGAAGTTCGTTTTGATAGGGTTCTCAATAACGGAATCCGATGAGACCTCGATATTCTTCTGAGGTTTCTGCATAAGACCTCTGATACCGCAGATCTGCTTGATCTGTGTTCTTGATCCTCTCGCTTTTGAGTCCATCATCATGAAAACAGGATTAAAGCCGCCTTTATCGAGCCTGAGGTTATCATACATATCGTTCTCGATCCTGTTTGTCGCTTTTGTCCACTCGTCAACGACTTTATTGTACCTTTCGGTATCCGTGATCTGTCCTTCTGCGTATGACTCTTTTATCATTTCGACTTTCTTTTCCGCTGACCTCAATACCTTGTCCTTGAGCGGAGATATCACGAAATCATCCAAACCGATGGAAATACCGGATTTTGTAGCATAATGATAGCCGAAATCCTTTAATCTGTCAAGGAACTGAGAAGTCTGACTGAAACCTACTTTTTCTATAGCTTCCTCGATTATTTTCTCGACCTGTGAACTTACCATGAGCTCATTATAGAATTTCTTTTCGGTCATTTCTTTCGGCAGCACCTCGTTGAATAATACTCTTCCGGGTGTTGTGTCTATGAATTCACCTTTGTACAGATATTTTATATCCGTATGATAATCGATGACCTTAAAATCCAGCGCAAGTTTTATCTCGTCGATCTCAGAATATATTTTCGGGTTATTTTCCTTATCCATCTTCTTCTTGGTCATATAGTAAATTCCCAGTACCATATCCTGAGTAGGATAAGCGATAGGTCTTCCCGTAGCGGGATGAAGAAGATTGTGCGAAGCCATCATCAGCAGTCTTGCTTCCAGTTTGGCTTCCGGAGAAAGAGGAAGATGAACGGCCATCTGGTCGCCGTCAAAGTCGGCGTTGAACGCTTTACAGACCAGAGGATGCAGCTGTATTGCCTTTCCTTCTACAAGAACCGGCTGGAACGCCTGAATACCGAGCCTGTGAAGCGTAGGAGCCCTGTTCAAAAGTACCGGATGAGCATCGACGAGACCTTCAAGAAGTTCCCATACCTTATCGGTACTTTTCTCGATCTCTTTTTTAGCGTTCTTGATGGTCGTCACGTTCGGATCGTATTCAATAAGTTTTCTAATAAGATAAGGTTTGTACAGCTCGAGCGCCATTTCCTTAGGAAGACCGCACTGATGAAGTTTCAGCTGAGGTCCGACAACGATAACGGAACGGCAGGAATAATCCACCCTTTTTCCGAGCAGATTGCTTCTGAATCTTCCCTGTTTTCCTTTGAGAGAATCAGAAAGGGATTTCAGGGCCCTTTTTCCGTCGCTTCTGACGACGTTGTTCTTTCTTCCGTTATCAAAAAGGGAATCTACAGCCTCCTGGATCATTCGCTTCTCGTTCCTTACGATAACCTCCGGAGCTTTGATCTCAAGCATCTTTCTCAGCCTGTTGTTCCTGATGATCACCCTTCTGTACAGGTCATTCAGATCGGAAGTCGCGAATCTTCCTCCTTCCAGAGGAACAAGTGGCCTCAGTTCCGGAGGAATTACAGGGATCACGTCCAGAACCATGTACTCGGGTTTATTGCTTTCCATGTTATTCTTGAAAGATTCAACAACGTTCAGCTTCTTAAGAATATCCTGTTTATTCTGCTCCGATTTTTCTTCGGTGATCAGTTTTCTCATCTCGGTGGACATATATTTAACGTCTATTTCCTTCAGAAGAAGTCTAACAGCTTCAGCACCGATCTCCGCTCTGAAATTCTCTTCTCCGGAATACTCATTCTCATATTTTTCTACTTTCTCAATTACCGAGTTGTAATCACTTTCGGACATGAGCGATTTATACTTTATGTCTTTTACTATACTTACAAATTTGAGATTCACGGCATCTTTTATCAGATTGTCGAATTTAGTGACGTCTTTCTTATCCTTTACAGGTATCGCCTGGATATCTTTATCGTAGTTCACGAATGAAGAAAGAGTTTCCATAAAATCATAATCGTCATAAAGGATCGCGTATACTCTTTCGCGAATATCTTTTTCCCTGTATTTCTCGACTACGAACCTTTCGATCATCTCAAGTACTTCGTAAGTTTTCTCAGTAAGAGTCTCAAAGATCTGTTTTACTTCAGGTTTCTCCTCAAAATTCGCGTAGAACTCTTTAAGCACCACGTCTATGAGTTCTCTCTGGGAATCATCCTTTATCGACAGATACAGCAGTTTTTCAAGCTCGGTTATAAATTTAAAATATTTCTCTAGATACGTTTTGGAATATCTGTCTATCAGAAGCTGGTAGTCGGAAATAATCCTTCCGGGCTTGATCACGACATACTTTTCATAATAAATTATCTGTTCAAGGGTCTTCACAGTATAATCCAGCAGGTTACCTATCTTTGAAGGCAGCGACCTGAAAAACCATATGTGAACGATTGGAACTGCCAGCTTAATATGACCGATCCTTTCTCTTCTGACGCTTCTTCTGTTAACCTCAACTCCGCACTTGTCGCAGACTATTCCCTTATATCTGGAACCTCTGTATTTTCCGCATGAACATTCCCAATCCTTCTGGGGACCGAAGATCCTTTCGCAGAAAAGTCCGTCCTTTTCCGGTTTATATGTTCTGTAATTTACAGTTTCGGCTTTAGTTACTTCACCTTTACTTGTTTTCAGAACTTCTTCGCTGGAAAGAAGTTTGATCGAGAACTTTGAAAAGGCTTTATGTAATATATCTCTCTGACGCAATCTTGGCATTCTTAACTCCTGTTTTTAATACCTGACGAGCTTTATTCTGTTTCTATACCGACATCATTCTAATTTGACATCGAGATTCAGTCCGTAAAGCTCTTTTATAAGGACATTGAAAGCTTCCGGTATACCCGGTTTAGGTATTTCAAGTCCTTTTACGATCGCTTCATATACTTTTGTTCTTCCGTTCACATCGTCTGATTTATAAGTCAGCATTTCCTGCAGAATATGAACAGCTCCGTAAGCTTCAAGCGCCCATACCTCCATCTCACCGAACCTCTGACCTCCGAACTGAGCTTTACCTCCGAGAGGCTGCTGGGTGATCAGAGAATAAGGTCCGATAGATCTCGCGTGAAGTTTGTCTTCAACAAGATGTGAAAGTTTAAGCATATAAGTAACGCCTACTGTGATCTCCTGAGCGAATTTCTCGCCTGTCAGTCCGTCATACAGAACAGATTTGCCTGACGAAGGCAGCTTTGCCTCCTTAAGTTTTGATTTTACATCCTCAAGCGAAGCTCCGTCAAAAACCGGCGTAGCGTATTTCTCTCCCAGAGTTCTTCCGGCCCATCCGAGATTCGTTTCAAAAATCTGGCCAGGGTTCATCCTTGAAGGCACACCGAGAGGATTGAGTATTATATCGACAGGTGTTCCGTCCTCTAGATACGGAAGGTCTTCAACCGGTACGATCCTGGAAACAATACCTTTGTTACCGTGCCTGCCGGCCATTTTATCACCTATCTGGATCTTTCTCTTCTTGGCGATATAACATTTTACGAGCTGAATGATACCCGGAGGCAGCTCGTCGCCGTACAGCAGACGCTGTCTGTCTCTCTGGAAATCAACATTCAGCTGATCGACTACCATAGAATAATTGGTAATAATTTCAGTGATCTTTTCGTTAATGGCATCGTCGTCAGTCCAGTCCGTTGCGATATTGGAATCTTCTATGTTCAGTTTAAGGAAAGTTTTCTGACTGATCTTTTCGCCTTTTCCCAGAACTACTACTCTTGTTCCTTTGTCTTTCTGCAGACATACGATATCCGAAAGTATATTTTTATCTTTCAGAAGAGTGAAAAGCTCTGTAGATCTTTCCTGTTCGAGAACGGCCAGATCCTCGTCGTATTTCTTTTTGAGCTTTTTCATTTCGTCTTTTTCTTTGCTCTTACGGGACGCATCTTTTTTCTTTCTGGAAAAGACTTTCGTTTCGATCACGATACCTTTGTCACCCGGAGGTACTCTTAGGGATGCGTCTTTGACTTCACCCGCTTTCTCACCAAAGATCGCCTTAAGAAGTTTGTCTTCAGGCGTTAGGTTGACCTCTCCTTTCGGAGTGACCTTACCGACAAGAATGTCCCCGGGGTACACTTCAGCTCCGATCCTGATAATACCGTTGTCGTTCAGATTCTTTGTAGCTTCCTCGCTGACGTTAGGTATCTCTCTGGTAAGTTCTTCCTCACCCCTTTTTGTCTCTTTTACACTGGTCTCGTATTCTTTTATATGCAGAGAAGTGAAAATATCTTCTTTGACCATCCTCTCGCTGAGGATTATAGCATCCTCAAAATTATATCCGTTCCAGGACATATAAGCAACGAGAACGTTTTTTCCTAATGCAAGTTCTCCGTTCTCTGTAGCGGCACCGTCAGCCAGAACATCACCGGGTTTGACTTTGTCGCCGGCTTCAACTAAAGGAACGTTATTTATACAGGTATCCTGATTGGTCCTGAAGAATTTTACGAACCTGTAATACACTTCGTCAGGATCTTTAGGATCTTTTTTCTTGGTGACCTTAACTGTACAGCCCTTAGCATCAATACTTGAAACGATACCTTCGACAGTCGATTCGACCATTGCCTTTGAATCTTTCGCGATGGTCTTCTCCATTCCTGTTCCGACGATCGGCGCTTCTGTCTGCAGGAGCGGTACTGCCTGTCTCTGCATGTTGGAACCCATCAGAGCCCTGTTGGCGTCATCGTTCTCAAGGAACGGTATGAGGCTCGCTGCCGCTGAGACCACCTGTGTAGGAGTACAGTCCATATAGTTTATCTTGTCACTCGTCTGGATCGGAAAATCGCCTCTGTACCTTGTCAATATGGTCTCAGGTCTCAAGAAATTCCCTTTATCGTCCAGCGGAGCGTTTGCCTGAGCGATAATGTTCCTGTCCTCTTCATCAGCGGTAAGATATTCAATATCGTTGGTCACTTTACCTTTTTTCACTTTTCTATATGGAGTTTCAATAAAACCCATGTCGTTCACTCTTGCGTATGCCGCGAGGGATGAGATAAGACCGATATTCGGCCCCTCAGGCGTTTCGATCGGGCACAGACGTCCGTAGTGAGTATAATGAACATCTCGAACCTCGAACCCGGCTCTGTCCCTTGTCAGACCTCCGGCACCCAATGCTGAAAGTCTTCTCTTATGGGTGATCTCAGCCAGCGGGTTCACCTGGTCCATGAACTGTGACAGCTGGTTGGTACCAAAGAACGCGTTCAGCACACTGGAAAGGGTTTTAATATTTATAAGGTCTGCGATCGCGAGTTCGTCTTCAGGCTTTGCAAGCGACATTCTTTCCTTGATCGTTCTGCTCATTCTTGAAAGAGCTATCCCGAACTGATTCGCCAGCTGCTCGCCTACTGTCTTGATCCTTCTGTTCCCGAGATGATCAATATCGTCAACTATCCTCTTTCCGTTCTTTATATCCAGAACTTCCTGAACTATAGCTATGATATCGAAATCAGTGATAAGGATAGTGTCCAGGTATGTTTCTCTTATTTTTTCGAAAAGGTCTTTTTTATCCTCGTCCTTTGCTTTCTCAAGAGCTTTCACAACCTTATCAACCGGAAAGTACTGATAATTATCCTGTGAAACTTTCAGCCTGACCATTCTTTTTTTATTCATTCTTTTAAAATAAGCCAGAAGGTCCTCGATCTTATGCCCCATCTTCTGATTGATCCTGTACCTGCCCACTTCTCCGAGATCGTAACGTTTGTCGTCAAAGAACATCCTGTCGAAATGCTTTCTTGCAGTATCAATATCAGGTGATTCGGTAGATCTGAGCTGCTCATAGATATACATCAGGGCGTCATCCTGATTAGCTGTGATATCTTTATTCACTGTATTGTATAAAAGATTGAATTTAAGTCTGTCTTTTGCATTGACAAGGATCACTGAACTTACACCGTTCTCATATAACAATTCCAGATGACCGGATGTCAATTTTGTTCCTGTTGCCAATATAACCGGCTGCCCCTGCTGACCTTTTTCATTACTTTTTGATCCCGGAATGATAATTTCCTTAAAAAGGATCCTTCCAGCCAGTTCCGTGGAACTTTTTTTCGTGATCTTTACTTTCTCATACAGATCGAACATCCCGAAAATCTCTTCATTCGAAGAAAATCCCATCGCTCTAAGGAAAATAGTTACGGGGAACTTCTTCTTTCTGTCAATATAGACCTGCATAGAATCATTGATCGTCGTCTCGAATTCAAGCCATGATCCCCTGAACGGGATTATCTTTGCCGAAAATAGTGTTGTGGAATTTGGATGAACCCTGGATGAGAAAAATGCTCCTGGAGATCTGTGAAGCTGTGTAACGATGACCCTTTCAGCGCCGTTTATAATAAAAGTGCCTTTCGGGCTCATCATCGGTACTGTACCAAAGTAAGTCTCGGACTCTATTGTCTGCTGATATTCATCTGAATCATCTGCTTTTTTTGACAATCTCAGTCTCACTTTCAAAGGCGCGCTGTATGTCGTTCCTATCTCCTGACACTCTACGACTGAATACTTGGGCTGACCGACGGAATAATCAATATATTCCAGAAGGTATTTCTCTCTTGTATCAGTTATCGGAAAAGTATTTCTGAAAGCCTGATGCAGACCGGAATTTCTTTTCTTGTTGCCTTTTGCGCTTTTCTGAATAAATTTATCGAATGAATGTACCTGAAGGTCCAGAAGATTCGGCATTTCGAGCACATCGTCGATCTTTGAGAAAGTTATTCGTTTATTTTCGTTCTTCTTCAAGTTTAGTCCTCCTTAATTACTATTTTTGTTAAAGGACTTCAGCGTATAATAAAATAAAAAAGCCC
>QKDR01000067.1 GCA_003252515.1 Candidatus Delongbacteria bacterium
TTTTCTTTAAGTTCACCCTGAAGCTGTTTGATCTTTTTGGCGGCAAGGGTGATCTTTTCCTTAATGTCGTTATAATCCATAAGGCGCATCCTCTATCTTATTTCAAGTTGCAGGTCATTTTTCAACCCGTTAATTATTTTATTAAGAAGTTTTTCTATATCTTTGTCGCTCAGTGTTTTTTCATAAGGCTGGAACGACATCCTGAACGTATATGATTTTTTGTTTCCTACCTGTTCGCCCTGATAGATATCCGCGACGTATACATCCTCAAGAATATTTCCCGATATTTTTTTAAGGTATTTCTCCACTTTCTCAGCGCTTTCCGTAACAGGCATAAGTACAGATACGTCTTTGATGACTTTCGGATATTTTGAAAGTTCATTTATAGAATGGTCAGACGCTGACATCATTTGCCTTATCTGGTCCATTCCGACTTCAAAACAATAAACGTTCTGTTTTATGTCAAAAACCGCGGCAGTTTCTTTTGATATGAGACCGAAAGTACCTGCTTTTTTTCCTCCTGCGATAATATTGAGGGACTGGCTTTTATCGAAATATGCCGGAATGTCTTCATTCGAGAATTCCGGAGAACTGACATTGAAGTCTTTCAGCAGCTGAACGACAATCCCTTTAATGTCATAAAAGTCATAGGATGCTTCGGAAGTATGCCAGATCTGCTGCGTTTTAGTTCCGGTCAGAAGAACGGCAGCCGAATCTTTTTCGCAGATATTACCGTCTTCGTAGTAGAATATTCTTCCCGTTTCGAAAATGTTTATTTTTGCGTTCTTTCTTCTTATATTCTTATCGGCGGTAACCATAAGCGGAAGTACCAGCGAGTTCCTGAGATGGTTCATCTCCTCGTTGAGCGGATGCTCGATCTTTACCGGATCTTTTCCGAAAGGCACGCAGTATTTCCCGTCGACCATGCTTTTGCTGAATGTCTCGACAAGCCCCAGGTTTTTCAGCTTTTCTCTTACGGAATCAATCAGCTCTTCATCAGGGTCTTCTGTGCTTTCCAAACTGACGGCGGAAATGTTCTGTTCAGGTATCTTATCATATCCGTACAGTCTGACGGCTTCTTCGATCAGGTCTATCTCTCTTGTGATGTCAGGTCTGAACGTAGGCACAACAACAGAAAGAGTATCATTGTCTTTCGTATGAGTTTTCAGTCCTATCTGGTTGAACCCCGATACAATTTCATCAGCCCCGATCGCGAACCCGAGAACTTTTTCAGTCCTTGAAAGTCTAAGTTCGATTTTTTTACACGCTATTTCGGAAGGGTAATTATCCGAGATCCCGTTAAGGATATTTCCTCCTGCAAGTTCTTTTATCAGTGCGGCGGCTCTATTTATGACATATTCAGAATCATTCGGATCGACACCTCTTTCGAAACGCTTCGATGAGTCTGTATGTATATTGGTGAACTTTACGGTTTCTCTTATGTCGGCCAGATTGAAGTATGCGACTTCAAGAAGAACTTCCGTCGTCTCTTCCGTCACGCCGCTGTTAAGGCCTCCCATGACCCCGGCGAGCGCCGCGGGTTTCTCCGCGTCGCAGATCATCACTATCCTGTCGTTCAGCTCAAGTTCCTTACCGTCAAGCGTAACGAACTTCTCGCCGTTCTTTGCTTTACGTACGATGATCTTACTGCCCGAGATGTTCTTAAGGTCGAACGCGTGCAGGGGATGTCCGGTCTCAAGCATCACGAAATTGGTTATGTCCACAACATTGTTTATCGGGCGAAGTCCTACAGATATAAGTTTCTGCCTGAGCCATTCAGGACTTTCCCCGATCTTTATATTCTTTATCACCCTGCCGCAGTATCTCGGGCAGGCGCCGGGGTCAAGTATCTCGATCGTGATATTGTCGGTCGTTCTTTCAGCGGCTTCCTCCATCATCACTTTCGGGATGGTGAGCTCATTTCCCGTCATGAACGCGAGTTCTCTGCCGAACCCTGTATAACCAAGCGCGTCGGCCCTGTTCGAGGTCACTTCAAGTTCAAGAAGATAGTCCTCGTAACCGAAAAGGTCTTTCAGCGGCGTTCCGGCAGTCAGTCCGTCATCGAGTACCATGATCCCTTCGTGATCGTCCGAGATCCCGAGTTCATCTTCGGCACAGATCATACCGATCGATTCTTCTCCTCTGATCTTTGTCTTTTTTATCACGAAGTCTTTCACTTTCGCACCCTCGAGCGCTACAGGGACAGTCTGCCCTGCGTCAACGTTCGGCGCTCCGCACACTATCGGCAGTACCGAGGTACCGACATCAACCCTGCACAGGCTCAGTTTATCGGCGTTCGGATGTTTTATGCATTCAAGCACTTTCCCGACAGCGAAATTTTCATAATCTCTTTTGATATGCTCAACGTTCTCGCATTCGAATCCGAGGATCGCAAGCCTGTGAACAATATCATCAACGTTACTCTCGTTTATTTCAAGATCAACATAATCTTTTATCCATTTAGCGGAAATTTTCATTTTTCTTCAAGTCCGAATTATTTAAAACTGATCAAGGAATCTCAGGTCGTTCTCTGTGAAATCCCTGATGTCGTTAACGCCGTATTTAAGCATTGCCAGCCTTTCGATACCGAGACCGAAGGCGAATCCCGTGAACTCTTCACTGTCAATTCCGACATTCTCAAGAAGTTTCGGATGTACCATACCGCAACCACCGAGTTCAAGCCATCCGCTTCTCTTGCATAAGGAACATCCTTTGCCTTTGCATTTAAAACAGCTTACGTCAACTTCCGCTGAAGGTTCGGTGAAAGGAAAATAATGTGGTCTGAACCTTATAACAGTATCCTTTCCGTATAAAATCTTGAAAAATTCCTTTAGAGTTCCTTTCAATTCCGAGAACGATACACCTCTGTTGACATATAAACCTTCACATTGAGAGAACATTGCGGTATGTGTAGCATTTTCCTTTTCGTTCCTGTAAACTCTTCCCGGTGCGATTATTCTGAACGGAGGCTTTCCTTTTTCCATGGTTCTTATCTGAACAGAAGAGGTTTCAGTCCTAAGTAATTTTCCCTCGCTCAGGAAAAGTGAATCTGTTGTCTTCCTTGCCGGATGCCAGGACGGCATATTCAGGGCATCGAAGATATAATATTCGGTCTCTACTTCAGGACCCGTTGCTACAGAAAATCCCATTTTTCTGAATATTTTTTTCAGATCGTCCCTGATCATGTTTAGAGGATGATATGAACCTGACCCGGGTAATTTTCCAGGAAGTGTCAGGTCGATTGTTTCAGCAGATGTTTCGGAATATTTCTCTTTCAGCGAATTGATAAGATCGAACGCCTCGGTTCGGAGATCGTTGACGAATTGACCGAATTCCTTTCTGTTCTCAGGTTCAATGTCTTTTATTTGACCGAAGAGTAAAGTTATTTCACCCTTTTTTGAAAGATATTTTATCCTTTTCTCTTCAGTTTCGGTGTAAGATCCGGAAGACACTATATCGTCCAGAATACGTTTTTTAATCTCAAGAAGACCGTTCATTACTGTATACTTTCACTCCTTTAATTAATCAGTGCTAAAAATAAATTTTTAATCCTTAAAAGTCAATAAATAATATCCAAGCCATTAATAATTTAGAATATTTATCGGGATGATTAAATGAGAGCGGGAAACGGGGGTCGAACCCGCGACCCTCAGCTTGGGAAGCTGATGCTCTACCACTGAGCTATTCCCGCTGATAACGACTGTTTTAAAAAAAGGAGATCTCTCTCCTTTATAGTGCTGAAGGCCGGACTTGAACCGGCACAGTACAAGTACCGAGGGATTTTAAGTCCCTTGTGTCTACCAATTCCACCACTCC
>QKDR01000135.1 GCA_003252515.1 Candidatus Delongbacteria bacterium
AACTACGCAAATTTTCTTTCTGACCAAAAAAGAGATTATGTTAATGCTAACAATTATTATCTCAAAGCCTTATCTATTGGCCCAAACGATGCTCATTCTTACGGAGTTTATGCAATTTTCCTGAAAGATATTAAAAATTATGAAAAAGCAGAAGAATATTATCTTAAAGCATTATCAATCGATCCGAAATATGGCTGGTTATCTAGCATATATGCAGATTTTCTTAGCGATGATAAACACGATTATGAAAAAGCAGAAGAATATCATAATAAAGCATTATCATTCGAACCAAATGATTCATGGATAAATGAAAGTTATGCTATTTATTTACAAAGATATAAAGAGGATTATAAGTATTCTGAAAAATATCATCTTAAAGCATTATCAATCGAACCTGATGATCCAGGACTTAATGGAAATTATGCTCAATTCTTATTAATTTCAAACAGAATTGATGAGGCAACACAATATTTAGATAAAGCTTTTTCTTTAATTAAAACTTATGAGACAGATTTATTACTTGAGTTATGGTTTTACAAGTATGCTCATTTTATCGATACAATAAAAGAATCCGAAAAAGAAATTAGAAAATTATTGAAAGAAGGTATAAGATCTTTAGGTTGGGATTTAAGTTTAAACGTTAACATTGCAATTAAAAATGGGCATCCTAATCCAAGGAAATTAAAAGAATATGCTAAGAAAATAACAACCGAATCGCCTGTAGAATATAAAAAGGCGACTTAGATTGTCACTTTTTCATGTCCACTTTTAGTGGGTCACTTCAATTTTAAGTTCTTTTCATTCCCTTAGAATCCGTGTATCTTGATTTTTTTCTTGGCATTGTCAGCTGCTTTATCGACTTCTTTCATCACTTCAGCCTTAGCAATAATCATGAATTAATTTATTAGGGTAGCTCATCATTTGACCTACCCCCGATGATATATTGCTGAAAATATGGTCGGAGAAATTTATGCAGAAGTTGAATTGTCAGAATCGAGGTGTTGTAGGTAATATCGCTCAAAGTGAAGAAAAATTGTTAAAAGAACTTTCCGAATTGATCTATAACAGCAGGAATCGGATTTCGGATTTAGCGAACAACGAACTGATTACATTATTCTGGAGAGTTGGGAAGAGAGTAAATGATCATGTTCTTATGAACAGAAGAGCAGAATACGGGAAACAGATTGTCGTGACACTTTCTAACTTTCTGGTACAGATTCACGGTAATAACTTCGAAGCTAAGAACCTGCGTAGAATGCTGCAGTTCGCAGAGCTGTTCAATACATATGAAATTGTCGTTACACTTGCACAAAAACTGACATGGTCGCACTTTCTTCTATTACTTCCGATAAAAAATGCTGACACCCGTGTGTTTTATGGGCATAAAGCACTAAAAGAGTCCTGGAGTGTGCGCGATTTAAAAAAGCAGATATCGCTGAAAGCTTTCGAAAGATCAATGATAGCAGATTCTCAATTGTCGTTACAGGATAGCAGAATGTCGGGAGAATTCAAAGATCCGTATATGCTCGATTTTTTCGGACTGAAAAATAATTTTCTTGAAAAAGATCTGGAAAGCGCGATACTGAACGATCTTGAGAATTTCATCATGGAACTCGGTAAAGGATTTGCGTTCATAGAAAGACAAAAGAGAATGATTATAGACGGTGAGGATTTTTATCTTGATCTTCTTTTCTATAACAGAAATTTAAAAAGACTGGTAGCGATTGAGCTGAAGATCGGTAAATTCCAGGCTAAGTACAAAGGGCAAATGGAGTTATATCTGAAATGGCTGAACAGATACGAACGGAAGGAAGAAGAAGCCCCACCTGTAGGGCTTATACTTTGCACTGAAACAAGTAAAGAACAGATTGAATTACTTGAAATGCATAAAGACGATATTCTCGTTGCGGAATACTGGACTGAACTGCCTCCTAAGAAAGTGCTTGAAGATAAGATCAAAACTGCAGTAGTGGAGGCCAAAGAGAGAATAGAAAAATCTAAACTTCTGGAATAAAAAAGGGCTGATGTTCTGTCAGCCCTTCGTTTAACTTAGAATCCGGGTATCTTGATCTTTTTCTTTGCTTCTTCCGCTGCTTTGTCGGCTTCTTTTTTGGCTTTGGCTTCGGCTGCGGCTTTTTCCTCCGCCGCTTTGGCTTCGGCTTTTGCTTTCTCTTCGTCTATTTTTGCCTGCGCTTCGGCTTTTGCTTTGTCGACTTCTTCATTGACCTTCTGTTTTACTTCCTCGATCTTCTGGTCAACGAGCGCGCCGGCTTTCTTCTTTATGAGGTCGGTGAGGCTGACGGGCATGAAGGATACTTTGACGTCGGGGTCTGATATGTCGCCTTTGGATGTGAACTCGATATATATTCTTCCGTCTTTTAAGAGCCCGGAGAGGAGTTCGTCCCTGATCTCCTGCTTGTCTATCTTGATGCCTTTGATCTTGACGTCTTTCATGCTGTCGTCGATGAATTTATCGGTCTGCGCGAGGAGTTTGTCGGATTCGGCTTTGGAGACTGTGACGTCGCCTTTAAAATTGTGCTGATTGTTCATTACGTTGAACCAGCTTTCCTTCCTTATGACGATATCGTAATCCTCGGTCAGGACCTTGAGATCCTCCTCGAACGCGACTCTGCCTTTCTTATAGCTGATCTTTGTTTCCGCGTCCTTGCTGAGTACGGCTTTTTTGCTCAGGATGTCCAGGTTGATGCCGACCTTCTCAAGAGTTTCCATTGAAGATTTGGCTTTCTCAAGAGCCACGAGCGCCTGGATGAAGGACCCTTTCGTAAGGGTTACACCGTAAACGGCTTCCGGGTTCGGTTTGCCCGTTTCGGGATCGAGCGGTCTGAGAACGGCGTTCGACTTGATACCTAGCTTCGCCTGTTCGGACTTTTCCTTGTTATATATAGCCATGTTCGTGTTGAATGTGACGGTAGCTTTGTTGTGGTTGACAAGATCCTTCGGATCAATGTCGATCTTGTCAATGACCATGAAGAAGTCCGATATCAGAAAGCGCTGCTGCGTGGTCTTGAAGAAAATATCGACCTCGCCGTTCTCCACGCCGATCTGGTTCATCGTAGCGGCGATAGGGACGTCCTTGGCTGAGAAATCCTCCTGCGGTTCAGCCGGTTTAACTTCCTCCTGCTCAACTGCTTTTTCTTCCTTTTCCGCTTCTACGGTTTCAGCCGGAGCCGCCGCCTGAGCTTTTCCGGAAGGTTGACCCAGCAGGGGAGAGAGGTTGTCCTGTCCCTCTTCGCCGAGAACGAGTCTGGCGACCGGTCTCTGAATGATGAACTTGTTCAGCTCGAACCTCTTGTCGAAGAGCGGGATCAGGTTGGCTTTCAGTTCGATGTTCTCTATAGAGACGATCTCACCCTCCATCTTCGGTCTCTGATCGATGTGCACTTTTTCGTCCGCGTACTTATCTCTCTTTCCGAGTTTGATCCCGTCGATTTTTAGCGAAGGCGTGAAAGAGAAAATACCGATGTTAACGTCCGTAAGCTCGAACCTCGAATTAGTCTCGGATTCCACGGCTTTGACGATAATGTCCTTGTCGAAATATTTTTCTAGGTAGATCTTTAAAGCGAAAAGACCGACCACGACCACGAATACTACGAACAGAACTATCCTGAACAGCCACTTGAACATAAATCCCTCCTTTTAATTGCCGAACGGGTCGATAAGTCCTGCCTCGGACATCTTTCCCGTCCTGATTTTTTTTATGTGATATCTGTAATAATCCTCTTCGGATATTTTGAATACGTGCTCGAAAATTTCGCTCATCTTGACCGACGCGCCGTCTATGAAGCCGATTCCCGCTATGATGTTGTCCCCGTCGAACTCCAGTTTCTGCACGAAAGGTACGATGTCGATCTCTTTTACCTTGCCCTTGTTCTCCCTCGTTATGATCAGTTTCTTCCTGGATCTGAATTTGAGTATGCATTCTGTGAAGTACTCGGCGGCGTTGTCGGGTATGATGATATAATATTCCGTGTAGTCGATGAAATGCATGAGCGGCGTGAATTTGCCGGAGAGCTTTTTGACCTCGACGAATTCGGTGATGTTGGAGAACACCTTTCTCATGTCGGATTCGATGTCACCGATGTAATCGTCCTTGAAGCCGATGTCAGCGAACTCGCAGTCGGAGGTGAAGCCGAAGGAAAGAGGGTGAGAGAAGCTTAGTACGGGCATGGGGTGGAAGCCTTTCGTGTATGCTACGGGGATGTCGTGAATGAAGAACTCCCTTTCGATATACGCGCTAAGGTTCCTCTGGGATAAAAATCTCGACGATCTCAGCCTTCTGAACTTGACTCTGTACCTGACGTCAGCTTTGGGAACTGGTTCGGCCTTGTGACCCAGCACTTCCGAATGTTCCTTTACGATCTCTTTTATTCCCGGAGCTTTCACTTTCTCCGCGAGAAGCTCCCTGCATTTATATTCCTTTTCGATCCCGCATTTCTGGCACTGTTTGAGGCAGTATTTCGTCAAACTTTCGTTACGGGCCTTCTCCCATTCCGATTTGAGGAGTTTCCTGCTTACTCCTATGTCTATGAAGTCCCAGGGGAGAGGTTCATTCACTTTCCTTTCCGAAAGGTAGTCGTCCGGATTTACGCCGGTCTTTTTGAAGACTTTTTTCCACAGTCCGAAGTCGAAGCTTTCCGTCCACGCGTCGAAGAGCGCGCCCTGCTTATAAGCCTCGTGAACTGCTTTGGAGAGCCTTCTGTCGCCTCTGGAGAATATCGCCTCGAGTATGGAGACTTCAGGATCACGCCATGTTATGTGCACGTTGGCCGTCCTTACCCTTGAAAGAAGTATGCCGATCCTGCTCCTGAAAACATTCAGAGGCGCCTGCTCAGCCCACTGGAAAGGAGTGTGGGGTTTGGGATTGAAAGGGGAGATTGACACGTTGATCTTGATCCTGCCGAAGGACGCGCTGAACCTGCCGATCTCGTTTATCATTTCCGCCATTTCGATGATGTCCTCGTCCGTTTCGAAGGGCAGACCTATCATATAATAAAGTTTTATACTCTTCCAGCCGAGCCTCAGCACTTTGCCCATCACGTCTAATATGGACTCCAGCTCGATCGGCTTGTTGATGATCATCCTCATCCTTTCCGAGCCGGCCTCAGGCGCGAAAGTGAAGGAGCTTTTCCTTCCGATCGAGGCTATTACCGCTATCTCCTCTGTAAACGATTCCGCTCTCATGGAAGGGAAGGAGAGCTTCACTCCCTTCAGCGAGCATTTCTCGTAGAGTATCTCAAGCAGCGGCTCGATGTTCGTGTAGTCCGAGGTGGAAAGGGATAAAAGCGTAAGCTCCTTCCAGCCAGAGCGGGCGATCATGGACGAAGCCTGTCTGACGATGTCATTTGTGGAGCGCTCCCGCAAAGGACGGTAATAGTAGCCCGCCTGACAGAACCTGCATCCGCGGTCGCAGCCACGCATGACCTCCACAGAGATCCTGTCCTGCGTGATCTCCATTAAAGGGACGATCGGGCTGTCCGTGTAGTTCTCCGCCTTCAGCATAGCCACGGCTTTCTTTACTTTCGTTTTCTCCGTCTTCAGCGACGGAACATATATACTTTCAAGTTCTGAAAGCTTTTTCAACAGCCCGGTCCTGTCCTTTGCTCCCGCCGATTCTTTCGCGTACAGCTTTAAAAGTTCAGGCAGGCGTTCCTCACCGTCCCCGATCAGGAACAGGTCGAAGAAGTCCGCGACGGGCTCAGGATTTATCGCGTTGATCCCTCCTCCCAGCACGAGAGGTTTCTTTCCTTCCCTGTCCTTAGCATAAAGCGGAATACCCGAAAGCGAAAGTATCTCGAGTATGTTCGTAAAACAGAGTTCGTAGGGGAGAGTGATCCCCACGAAGTCGAATTCCGAAAGAGGAGTTCTCGTCTCAAGGCTGAAAAGCGGTATGTTCTTACTCCTCAGCAGGTCGCACGCGTCCTTATCAGGAATGAACGCTCTCTCGCAGACTATATCGTCAAAGCTGTTAAGTATATGATAAAGAATGTGGAAACCTTTATAAGACATCCCGATCTCGTATTTGTCGGGGTAGATGAGGACTATGCTCGTTCTGCCCTCATGATCTTTCGTAATTGTGTTCTTCTCCACTCCGGAATAGCGTAAAGGTTTTGTAACGAAAGGAAGGAATTCCGTTTCGATTATATCAAAAAGTCCGTTCATAAAATTATATATCCCCTCCGCGAAGGATCTCTACGGCCTGTTTTCTGTTGGGATGCTTGAAGAAATAATTGCCCGATACCAGACAGTTGACGCCTCTTTTCGTGAGCATTCCGCAGGTCTCGGCATTTACACCGCCGTCCACCTGAATTATAAAATCCTTCTTGAGAAGGTGTTTGTATCTCTGATTGAAAAGGTCGATCTTCTTAAGGACCGGAGTAATGAACTTCTGTCCCGAAAATCCAGGATTGACCGTCATGAAAAGCACCATGTCAAGATCGTCGATCACGTAGTCAAGGAAATCTATCCCCGTAGCGGGGTTTACGGCGACTCCCGCTTTGACTCCGAGAGATTTTATGAACTGAATCTGTCTGTGGATATGAGGGCAGGTCTCCGCATGTATAGAGATCATGTCGGCACCCGCGTTAACAAAAGCTTCTATATATTTTTCGGGATTCTCTATCATAAGATGCACGTCCAGTACAAGGTTCGTGACTTTTCTGCAGAATTCGACTATGAACGGCCCGAAGGTGATATTGGGAACGAAATGACCGTCCATGATGTCCAGGTGAAGCCAGTCCGCTCCCGCGTCGGAAACGCTCTGAATTTCAGTTTTAAGGTCAGTAAAATCCGCCGAAAGAAGCGATGGTGCGATGTGTATCATAAATTCTCCTAAAATGCTTTTAGAAATTCGTTCCGAGGCTGAATATGTGCATAGGAGGCGAGCAGGTCGATCCGAAATCCCACGACCATGAAACGTCGTAGCGCAGGATGAAATATCCCACGTTCATTCTTGACCCGATCCCTGATGAGAACAGGATATCCTTCAGCCGCCTGTTATCGTCTTCGTCTTTATAAGTACCTCTGAAATCCTCGTTGTTCCATGCGCTGCCCATATCGGTGAACAGGACACCATTTATATTGCCCAGCACCATCGGGAACGGGAACCCCAGTGCGAGATATTTTATGAACGGATATCGGAATTCCGCGTTGACCAGCGCGTATCTGTTGCCGGACTGCTCGAGTATCCTGTATCCCCTGAGCGGATATTCCCGCTCGGAATAGTATTTGTCCATGAAATTCTTGAAGTCATAATCGTCGTTGTATCTGTAGTTGAACCAGTTCGACAGTCCGCCCAGATAGAACTTCTGCGGGGTACTCCCTTCGCTCGCCGCCCCGGACAGCCTCAGCGCGAAAAGGTAGTCGCCTTTGATCCTGAAATATTTCCTGTAGTCCAGTGAGAAAGTCGAGAAATATCCGGTATTCTCTTTTTTGAGCATGATGTCTTCTGTTTCCGAACCATACAGGGCATCCAGCCTGACCCTGGTGCCGTTCTCGGGCCCGTAATATCCCCAGATCACGTTGTCGTACGAGAATCCCGATCCCGCCGTGAAGACTGTATTTGTGTGATCGTGCTGATAATCCTCCGCGGAAGTGTCGTATTTTTCGTTCACGATGCTCTTAAGGTTAAGATACGAATCGACCCTCGTGAACCTGCTGAAAGGGTACTGTGCCATGAAATGCACTCCGAGAAGCCTGTCCCTGTACCATTCGTCCGGTTCGTAATCATCCTCTTCGTCCCAGATATAATAGTAAACGACGTCGTGGCTCAATCCTATTCCCAGATTGATGCGGTTCCTGAGGTAGTAATAATATAATCCGAGATTAGAGTTAAGAAGATCCTGATTAAGGTCGGTCACTATCGCGAAACTGTGATCGGAAAGATAGTCTGAGAACTGGAGATAAGCGGATCCGACCACCCCGTAACCGGTTGCGTATCCGGCGTTCACGGTGATGATGTCCGGCGTAAAATGTATTTCGTACGGCTTGGGCTTTCTGAGTTGCGACTTCTGATCTTCCGTCAGAACCTCCTCGGCTTTTTTCTCAAGCATGTTCTTTGAAAAACGGAATTTCCTCAGATCGGTTTTGGAATAATCGAAAGTTGTGTCTTTTTCCGCCGGTTCCGCCGAGAAATCTGTCTCTTCGTACCATCTGACGCTGAGAGGCTGTTTCTTCTCTTCGATCAGCTTTTCGGCATCGTCAATCATGAAAATATCGTATCCTGCTTTAAAAACGGCTGTGAAGGCTATTTTGTTGTCATTATATGAAGCCTGAGAACATCCTGTCATGAAATTCGTGAGCCCTGACGATTCTCCGGAACCAAGCTCGGTATAATATATGTTTGAAATACCTGTGGCATCTGAGATGTATCCGATTCTGCCGTCACCAAGCCAGAAAGGGGAGAATTCCCTGTATTCGTTGTTTTTTGTGACGCGCGTGATGTTGTCCGATCCTATATCAAGAATGAAGATATCTTTTACGTTTAGGTTCCTTCCCATTACGTTCGAAAGTTCTTTTTTGTTCAATGTAAGGTCATTGAGCCTGTCCGAAGAAAAAACGATCTTTTTACCGTCCGGTGAGAATCTCGGTTCGTTGTCTGAATATATATCGTCGGTCAGTTTTTTAAGTTCACCGGTCTTTATGTTATAAATGTATATGTCGGAATAACCGTTTTTTATCCCGGTAAAGCATAAATGTTCTCCATCTTTCGACCAATCCGGATAATAAAGCCCGTCCAACCCGAATTTCTGCCTTTTGATCCTTTTGCCTGTTTCGGCCTCGTAAATAAAAAGCGCGTCCTGATCACCGCTTTTAGTAAAAAAAGCGATATTTCTGCTGTCCGGCGACCACGCGAACCCCGGTCTTAACCAGTGGAATTCCTCAAAATCACCGGTGGACTGGCCTGATACGATCTTACGGATTATCTCACCGTCAAAAGTCCTCATAAGATATATGTCGAAGTAGTCCGATTTGTTGCTCAGGAACACTATCTTCTTGCCGTCGGGGCTGATGACAGGTGAATTGTTGATCGAGTTGCCGTATTTCTCATGGTCTGACAGCATAGTTGCCGCTGCCTTCGGTTCTTCGGTAATTATCAGCGTATCCCAGTATTTAGTCTTAAGCCATCTGTCCCAGTTTTGGGAAAGTTCGGTAAAGTTCGTGCCTATGGCATCGAGGAAAGCGTCCTCCGCCGATCTTATAATATTGATGGCCCTGAGTATCTCTCCGATCTTTTTACTTCCGTAAGTGTCGGCTATGTACTTGAAAAGTGACTGTCCTCCCTTATAGGCCATGTAGTTGTTGAGATAGTATACGTTGCCGATATAGTTGTGATATACCGCGTCTCTGACGGTCTGGTCCGATTCGCTGTCCCACCCTCCGCGGCTTTCGTATTCCGCGATTCCCTCAATGAACCACAATGGCATGTTCATTTTACTGATGCCTGAGACAATGGACTGATAGTTGCCCTGGAACAGCATCTGGTTCATTATGGCGTGGGTCAGCTCATGGTGGATGACATGGCGGAAACCTTCCCAGTTGCCTTCGTAGGGAACGACAACGCGGTTCTTGAAGAACTCCGTAAATCCCCCGACCGATTCTTCGGGGATACCGCCCATAACGTTCGTTTCCTCAAAATGATTATGCGAATTGTAAACAAGAACATGTATCTTCGATCTGGGTACGAACATCATGTCGTTTTTCAGCCTCTTGAGAGATTTCTCGGCGACGTCGGCAGTAAAGTCGGCCAGGTTTTCTCCGCCCTGATAATAGTATATACGGAAATGTTCGGTCTCGATATATTTCCAGTCGAAGTCGTGATGCTGTACCTTGTTTTTCCCGAAAGGGAATAGCAGGGCCGTTAAAAGTAATAAGACGATCAGTCGGATTTTTTTCATTACAGGATTTCCGTAGTTCATTCAGATTGTAATATATGGAATAAATTTAATTTTTGCGATGATAAAAAAGAATATTTCCCGAATTCTATATTTTCAGAATAAGTTCCAGAACCGTTCCGTCAATATCTTTATTATTTTTGCCGAACTTACCGCTTACCGAGCTGAAATTGATATTCCCGGATCTGATGAATACATCACCGTAATTAGCTATTTTTTTGTATAAGTTCAATGTTCTTGAAGATTCAATGAACCCGTCAAAATCGAACTCGTTCTGTTGAGCTATTGAGAAAACAACGGAATGATCAGGGAATTCAGTTTTAAAAACCGCCGAATGGATATCTCCGTGATCTTTTGTTTCTGAGATCATTTTATCCCAGATCTCTTTTAGTAAAGCACTTTCAGCGTAAATCGTCGATCTTATCTGGTCGAACAGGAATTCCAGGTTATTCGTTTTAATATGGAATCTCGATTTAATCTCTGACCTTTCTTCATTTGTCAGATCGCGCGCTCTATATATATTGAAAATATTCTCAAGAAATTCCTCATTTTCTTTCTGAAGCATTTTTTTAAAAGTATTGAAGTAGTCTTTTATTTCAGGAAGATATTTAAGATTTTCGTTCCTGTCATAATTTGTATGCATTATCCTGTAAATACTTTTTTCAGGTTCCCAATTATGGTTAAGCGGAGCAAAAAACCTGGAAAGGTACGGGATCAGCCCCGTTTTTTTGTTGATGACTGATCTTCTTAATTCGGAGTATTTGTCATACAGATCATCTCCTCCTTTCGTGTGAAAGACATCGTACCAGTCTTTTTCGGTTATTTTCTCGAATACAGAATCATTGTTCCTGTATCCGCTGATCGCTATTATTTTGATATCGGGATGTTCTGTCCGGATCTTTCTTGCGAGCGTGACTCCGGCTGTAAGCATTTCATTGTTTTTTACAGCTTCACCTTTACCAAAATTTATATCAGTTATCACTATATCCGGATCGGTTACAGCTATTTTTTCCAGCGCCTTATCTGGATCGGTGGAAAAATCAATCATATCACCGAATCTGGATCTGATATTTCTCGATATAGAACTTATAATGTTCTCGTCATTGTCTGCAATGAAAAGTTTTATGCTCTCAGATTTTTCCATTATTATTTCCATATAATAAGTTCATTACGAAATTTAATAAAATCAGTGATAAAAAACAAATCTATATTTTTAATTTTGACCGCAGATTCCTCAGAGACTGACCGCTGAGACCGAGAAGAGTCGCTATCTCGCTGTTGCAGCTGTTTTTTTGAGACATATGCTGAATTATTTTTTTCTTCAATTCAGGATTTAATCCTTTTGAATATATTATTTTCGATTTTAGTAATTCTATTATCAGATCAATACTCACACTGTCAGTTTTGTGTTCATTTCCATTAAAAGTATCTGATTTTTCGATTACTGGTAAAATAAATTTCAAAACGGTAGATTTGTTCATGATCATTTTTACAACAGACCGGTTTACGATCTTTTCCAATTCTCTTATATTACCCGGGAATTCATAATTAATTAATTCGGTCAGAGATTGTTTGTCGATTCCTGTTATATCCGCTTTCAAAGAAGGATTCCTTTTTACGAAGTTATAGGAAAAATATGATGCAAGCATTTCTATATCTTCCTTTCTTTCACGTAAAGCGGGTACCATGATTTCACAACCGGATATTCTGTAATAGAAATCCTGTCTGAAATTTCCGAGGCGTATCTCATTCCTTAAATTTTTATTTGTAGCATAAATTATTCTTGCTCCGAACCGGACAGATCTGTTGGATCCGAGATGATTGATCTGTCTTTCCTGTACCGCCCTCAGTAATTTAACCTGTTGAGTAGCGGGAAGCTCGCCAATTTCATCAAGAAAGATAATTCCGTTATGAGCTTCCTCAAAAGGACTGATCTTTCCTCCTTTTAAGGCTCCGGTGAAAGCACCCTCCTTGTAACCGAACATTTCGCTCTCAAATAAAGTTTCAGGTATTCCTGCGCAGTTTTTAGTTACTAAATGCCCTTTGTAATTTCTAAGGTGGTAAACAGTCCTTGCAACAAGTTCTTTTCCCGTACCGTTCTCTCCGGAAATTAAAATATCGTCATCAAGTGCAGAGTAGAATGAAATATCTTCGAACATGTCTGTTGCGACCTTGCTTTTTCCGATCATTAAAGGAGCTTCTTCAAAATCTATCAGGTCAAGTATGCGTTTGAAATATGTTCTGTTGAAATTATATTTTGAAATAAAGTGTTTTATCCCTGCTTTTAATGAAGAAAAAATTGTCATAAAATCATCTTTTCCGGTAAGTAAAATCACATGAGAATTTTTATGCTTAACCATGATCTTCTCTTTAAGGTCAAGGCCGTTACCTTCTCTCGAATGAAGGTCGTGATCAATTATCGAAAGGTCAAATTTGCCCGAATCGATAAGTCGCTCAGCTGTTTTATAGTCCCGGCACAGTATTACCTTGTCACTTGACAGATTAGTCATCTTTTTAGGCAAATCATCATCGACGAAGAGAATCCTGTGTTCTTTTCTCCTGCTTAAAATATCTACAATGATCTCAAAGTCTTCAGGAAGCAGTTTGCTGTGTGATTTTAATTCTGATTTAAAAGTCGTGCCACTGTCTTTTATGGTATCCGAGTATTTATTCTCTTCAATATCCTGCGTTTTTAAGAGATCATCTATTATATCGGTAAAGTTACTGATCAGAATGTTGTAATTAATCTCGATCGTATCGGATGCTGTTTTCTCAACGCCGTATATTCCTCCGGAAAAAATAATTACTTTACATATTTTTTTCTCCAGAAATTTATGGAATTCTTTTTCTTCCGCCAACATATCACTTTCATGAAGAAAAATATAGTACGGCATCTTGTTTTTTATATTTTCAGACATTTCTTTTATCGAATTAAAATGGAAAAATTCGATCCCGGGTTCATTCTCGAAAAGACTGCAAATCTTTGTATTTCTTTCAACATGTACAAGGTTGTTCATGATTAAATAAAATATTTTCACTTGGTTCACTCCTTAAATCTATTTCAAAACAATTACGGTAATAATGTAATAAAAATATTATAAATGCAACAATAATATTATTTATGTCTTCACGGTTTTTAAAGAATTGTCGAAGTTTCACGCATAAAAAATTGTTTGGCATGATAAATGCAATAATTTAACTCATGAAAAATTTACGGGCACTACCCAAAAACAAAAAAAAGGAGTAACAAAATGAAAAAGATTCTAACAGGACTGACAGTAGTACTGATGTGCGCAGCTTCTTTCGCTGCACTGACGGACAACGGAGAGATAGCGGCGAACATCGCTTCTACGACGGCTTTAACCGCAGCCAGCTATCCTACAAACACCTCGACCGGAACGCCGACTGCAATTACAGACGGTACAGGATGTACTGATGTCCTTGTCGTTGACGATATTGTTATCACAGATAACAGCATTGCAGGATGGTCGTTGACCGTGACACAGACAAATGGAAACCTGGTAAACGCTACAAACTCGGCAACAATCGCGTATTCTCTTGAAATAGGAAATGTTTCAGGAACATTAGGAACCGGCTTGACTTTGGATCCGGCAGTAGGCACGGCACTTACTTTCACGGCGGGAGATGCCGTGATTTCACCGACCGGTACCGCGACAACATCAACTTCAGGCTATACATTTGATCTTCTTATGACAATTGCAGATGCTGCTACCGTTGGAAAACTCGCAGGAGACTACAAAGAGACTTTAAGTCTTACTCTGGCTTCAGACGACTAATTGATATGTAATGAAAAGAGGGTTGAATTCTGCCCTCTTTTCTATATTTTTAAGGGAGTCTGATTTGAAATTTCCGTATTTGAAAATACTGTTTCTGGTACTTGGAATGCTGTTTGAGATTTTCGGGACCGATCTGGGTACGGCGGCTTTTGTCTCTCAGGTTATACCGATTAATATTTCCGACGGAACGGGTACGGTTTTTACTGATGTTGTAACCGGAATAGTAATTAATGACAGTAGTGTAAACGGCTGGACAATAACGATCACTTCTTCAAATGGTTCTGATGGTCAACCAAAGCTGAAGAACACAATTAATAATTCAACAATTGATTATAATCTGGAAATAAATAATATCAGCGGAACTCTTGCTGACGGACTGACATTGTCTCCGTCTGCAAATTCCGTCTTGAATTTTA
>QKDR01000053.1 GCA_003252515.1 Candidatus Delongbacteria bacterium
ATAGCGACTCAAGCCATTTTTCTCTGGATATGCCGATTATTTCATGCGAGTTCTGTCCTGGTACGTTCGAATGGTGGATCGATGAAAGAGTATGGAACAGGTCGAAGATCAGTACTTTGTATTTTGAAATGTCTGGTTTATTTATATTCACTTTAACTCCTTTCCGCATTTTTTACATATATCTGAATACCACGTAAATTGAGCCCCGCAGCCCGGACATTTCCACTTTTCCTTCTGCTCGTCCAGCCAGTAGGAGTAACCTTTTTCGCGCATCGTCGTTATTCCGGTCTGCATCGCTTTTATGTGGGGGATAATCTCTTCGAACCTGTTGCCGGGCTGGAGGAACTCGGCTTTTTTGTACAGTTCGCAGGGGTATTCAGCGCAGTCGGCGCAGCTGGTACTCAGACCGTGGTCTTTCGCGCATTTTCTGATGGGACAGCCCCCGCATCCCGTGAAAACTTCGTCCGTACGGCAACCGTAGCACTTTATCTCGTGGTGACTGATCGCGTTCCTGAATATTTCGGGCATTTTCTCCCATGAAGGCTCCTCTCCGCCTTCAAGATGCTTTCTGTACGCGGACATTATCTCGCAGGCTCCGCAGTAGAGACCGCAGTATGATCCGGGATCGAATTCTTTCAAAATAACCTCCGCTATAAATTAAAAAAGTGTTTCCTGCCTTTCAATGCCCGGACTGAATTTCGGTATTCGGGTCAGTATCCCGAGTTCGGTGCATTTATCGAAGAAGAGCTTCGAAAGCTTTTTATAACCCGGAGTGCCGGCAGAGTAATAGTTCTTGTACTTCTGCCTGTATTTTTCGCTTAAACCGGGGAAATGAGCATCAAGTCTACCATAAAAATACTCCCTCTGCCTGTCCCGCAGCGTCATCCCGAACGACGGGATAATGTATTTTGCTCCTGCCTCTTTCGCTTTTTCGACGATCGAAAGGATGTTCTCTTCCGAATCCGTAATGAACGGCAGTACAGGCATGAGAGTGATCCCGGTAAGTATTCCCGTAGCAGAAAGTATTCCGATGGCTCTGAACCTTTCCGAGCTTGTAGGAGAATGCGGCTCGATGATCTTTGAAAGTTCGTCATCAGCTGTTGTGATCGTAAAAGTCACTGCCGAATATATCTTTCCGATCTCTTTAAGCAGTTTGATATCCCTCAATACAAGGTCGCTTTTCGTGATGATGTGGACGGGCATCTTCCATTCGCTGATGATCTCTAACGCCTGACCGGTCATGTTAAGATCTTTCTCGACAGGCTGATAAGGGTCGTTCATCGATCCGAAACCGATCGTCCCGACAACGCGTTTCTTCGGCAGCTCCTTCTTCAGAAGCTCAAGAGCGTTCTCCTTGACCAGCACTTCGCCGTCGAAATCCCCGATCTGATAGCATTCGCTTCTCGAATCGCAGTATATGCATCCGTGAGCGCAACCCCGGTACAGGTTCATGTTGTACTTCAGCCCGAACCAGTCGTCCTTACCCTTAACATGCGAGAGTATCGTTTTAGCCTGTATGTATTTGACAACAGGCACGAGATTAAACTCTTATCTTGACCACGATCTTCTTCACTTCGACGAGTTTCCTGTCCATAATGCCCGGCTTGTGCAGGTCTTCGGGGAAAAATATCGCGAAAGTTCCGGGAACGAGTGTGACATGATCGCAATGCCCGTGATAGAAGCTGATGTCCCTCGCCTCATTGTAAGGTTCTTTTTCCACCTGATCCGTATGAAGCGCGAAACCGATCTTTTCCGATTCCTTGGTGATCAGCTGGATGTCGATGTGCTCCCTGTGGCCTTCAAGATAGCCTTCGTCCTTGGTAAAATATTCGGCGGCGGAAATATAGATGTCCTCTCCGTCTATCAGATGCCTTCCCGAAAGAAGAGAGTCAAGGTCAGCGGTCTTAATAAATTCGAATGCTTTTTCGAACCGGTGGTGAAGTTTCGAGTATTTATGCAGATTTGTCAGTTTATCGAATATCATAGCTCGGTCTCCAGGAAAGTTATAATTGAGTCAATATCCATCTCTTGCTTTATCCCGTCTCTTCTTTTAGACACTTCGAATATACCTTCTGACGCTTTTCTGCCTGCTACGATCCTGTAAGGTACCCCGATCAGGTCTGCATCCTTCATTTTGAACCCGAACGAGACTTCCCTGTCGTCGTAGAGGACTTCATAGCCTTTTTCCGTAAGTGATTTATACAGTTCTTCGGCTATATCCGTTACGGGAGGTTCTTTCCCGACCGTAATGATCAGAATGTGATAAGGTGCGATCGAGTTCTGCCAGATGATCCCGTTGCCGTCGTGGTTCTGCTCGATCGCGGCTGAGATTATTCTGGAAGTCCCGATGCCGTAACAGCCCATGATCATAGGGATCTCGGCTCCGCTCTCGTCAGTGACCAGTGCGCGCATTTTCTCCGAATACTTCGTTCCCAGCTTGAAGATGTGCCCCACCTCGATCCCCATTTTCTGAACGAGCGCGCTTTTCCTGCATTCAGGGCAGATCTCTCCTTCCCTCGCAGTCTTGAGGTCGGCTAAAGGCGGAAGTTCCATATCCCTGCCGAAGCACACATTAATGTTGTGATAGTCCGTTTCATTGCATCCGCAGAGGAAGTAATTCACTTCGGCGATAGACCTGTCTCCGACGAGCTGAATTTTGGAGTTCAGATTGAACGGGCCCGCAAAGCCGACCTCAGCACCCGTTAGAGAGCCGATTTCCTCCACTGTGGCCTTGATCATGTCAAGGCAGCCGAAATAATTCAAAAGTTTGACCTCGT
This sequence comes from Candidatus Delongbacteria bacterium, assembly GCA_003252515.1. GTDB lineage: Bacteria > UBA4055 > UBA4055 > UBA4055 > UBA4055 > UBA4055. The sequence goes on from QKDR01000053.1 coordinate 2,778, forward strand.
TTATCTCGAGATCGCCACGGATCATAACGGCCGCGAATTTTTCGGAGTCCTTATAAATAAGCCTGAATATGATCGTTTTGATCATCTGATGCGCCGGAATGCCCGTAAAACCGACAAGTTCCTCGACCGTTCTGATATTTGGCGTATGCAGTTTAATAAGCTCTTTGTTGTAGTCGTTGAACTCAACGGGGTTCAGAACGGAACCCGCTTTCTCAAGGTTCGCCGCGTATCTGCATTCAGGACAGTAAAGAATAGTGTCTTCGCCTGAATCGGCAGTGATCATGAACTCTTCGGATCCGCTTCCGCCGATTGCGCCGGAGTCGGCCTGTACGATTATGTATTCGAGCCCGATCCTTTTGAATATCCGCCTGTAAGCCTCTCTCATCGTCCTGTATGAAATATCCAGCCCTTCTTCCGAGCTGTCGAAGCTGTACGCATCCTTCATGATGAATTCCGAAGTTCTCATCAGTCCGAAACGGGGTCTTATCTCGTCGCGGAATTTCGTGTTCTGCTGATAAAGTATCACCGGCAGCTGCTTATATGAAGTTATGAACTTTCTGACAAGGTCGGTCACCGCTTCCTCGTGAGTCGGTCCCAGGCACATTTCAACATTTTTCCTGTTCTTTAAGTGGAACATGATCTCGGCGTTTAGGTACGTGTCCCATCTTCCGGATTCTTCCCAGAGCTCCTTTTTCATAAGAATAGGCATGAGAACTTCCTGTGCTCCCGCTCCGTCCATCTCTTCCGAAATTATATTCCTTATCTTTTTCAGAGTGCGGTTGAGCAGTGGGGTGAAATAAAAAAATCCCGCGTGCGATTTGACTAAAAGGTTGGATTTACGCAGAAGTTTATCGCTTATCACATCGGCGTCTTTGGGGTATTCCTTGGTAGTGAAGAGGAATGCTTTTGAGAGTTTCATGGTCCGTCCGCTTGTTTATTGTTACGAAAAGATAAGGTTTTATGTCGTCGTTATCCATATTTTAATATA
>QKDR01000016.1 GCA_003252515.1 Candidatus Delongbacteria bacterium
TAATTATGAATTCGCTATAGTTATACCGAAAGATAAAAAAGAATCATTGAGCGTATTTTGCGGTTCTTTTATTATCACACTTACAGTTTTTTCATTATTCATATTCCTTATATTCTTCACATTTCAAATACTCGGGATCGTTACCGTATCCGGGATATCCGGTAAAACTGCATATCTTATTATAGTTATGGCTATGGTCATGGCCATCTTCAGGCTGCTGAACTTTTGGAATAACAGAAACAATAAATTTCATGTAACTGCGGCAGGAAATATTTCAAGAGCTTTCTCAGTTTCACTTCTGCAGCTGTTTAACGGTGTATACTATCTGCAGTCTTCTATCGGATTGATCATTTCATCGATCGCAGGATATATGATAGGCTCCGCCGTTCAGATGAGATCAATCGTAAAAGAAATTTATTCAGGAAGAAGTAGTATTACTGCCTTATCGGTAAGAAACTCTCTGAGAAGATATAAAAATTTCCCTAAATATTTTATGCCGAGTGAGTTCCTGAATAACCTTTCAACGAACGTTCCAATTTTATTTCTTACCAATATCTTCGATACTGCGGCGGCAGGTCTGTATGCAATTCCTCACAGATTCATTAATGTTCCAATGATGATGCTGGGTTCTTCGATATCACAGGCTTATCTGAAAAAATCTTCAGACATGGTCAACAGCGATCAGGATCTGGGCAGAACAACGGCTGATATTTATCGGAAATTATTTATGCTTGGTATTATACCTCTGTCGATTATCTCAGGATACGGTGATTATATTTTTGGATTCATTTTAGGTGAAAAATGGATGGTTTCAGGTCTTTATGCTTCTATGCTCTCTCCCTGGATGCTTATGGTTTTTGTCGCATCTCCGCTTTCCATAATATTTGCTACGCTGGAAAAACAAAAGATCAGCATGATTCTGAATATTGTTCTTCTGATCGTCAGAGTTGCAAGTTTTATTGTCGGAGGTTTGATATTAAAGAGTGTTTTTGCGGCTGTGTTCTTTTATGCCGCTTCCGGTTTCATTTTCTGGACATTCTATTCTTTCTATGTTGTGAAAATATCAGGAACAGGTAAAGAGCATGGAGAAATAATACTGTTCGTTCTATACAGACTGATATACATAATGCTTCCCATAATTATTAGCAGGATAATACTAAATGCAGTCGTATGATGTAAGACTTCAGAGGAATAAAGGATTTCTCTGGTTCTCAGGGCACGGTATGAATTTTAAAGGATACCTGTATGACAACGGTGTTTTTATCGAAGGAGAGTATGCTGTTAGATATTTAAAAGAAACAGTAGGCGAGTCGGACGATCCTGAAACTCAGATCAGAATGCTGAACGGAGTGTTCTCATTTGTGTATGAGAACGGTAGTTCTGTCCTGGCATGTTGCGACAGGATGAGGTCATTTCCTCTGTTTTACTATTTTGAAAATGATCTACTCGTCATAACTGACGAACCGGCACAGCCTGATCTGCAGCAGGAACCGGACGACTATTCGATCAGAGTATTTCTGCATACAGGATTTGTTACTGGTGAAAAAACACTTATAAAGAACCTTTTTCAGATCCAGGCGGGAGAATATCTTTATTCTGACAAGAGCGGTTTAAAAAGAGAATTTTACCATAAGTTGTCAGCAGATAAATTCTGTTCTGATTATGAAATTCTGGAAAATGAGATTATTGAAATTCTGACCGGGATAGGAAATGATCTTTGCGCAGGACTTAAAGGCAGAACAGCAGTCGTTCCATTAAGCAGTGGATATGACTCAAGGCTTATAGCTGTTCTTCTGAAAATGAACTGTTTCGAGGATGTAATTACATTTACTTACGGAAGAAAGAATAATCCGGAAATAGAACTTTCCCGGAAAGTCGCTGATAAACTCGGATTCAAATGGGAATTCATAGAATATAATGATCACACGGTTAAGGATTTTCTCGGATCAGAAGATTTCAGGTCTTATTATCCGTTTTCAGCAGGATATACATCAATGTTCTACCTTCAGGAATATTTTGCGCTTGAACAGCTCAGGTCGAAACTTCCGGAAAACGCGGTTATAATACCGGGTCATTCAGGCGATACAATTGCAGGAAGTCATATATGCAGTGAAGTTATTGAACCGGCATCGAAAGAAGTAATAGTGAACAGGATCATTTCCAGGCATTTTAACATGAAATCGGTAAGTGATAAGAACAGATCAGTATTTTCTGAAATGCTGAAAGGGTCACTGGGAGATGGTACGCCGTCACATCTGGATTACGAGAACTGGATTTTAAAAGAACGCCACGGCAAGTTCATAATTAATTCAAACAGAATATATGAATTTTTCGGATTTGGTTACAGAATGCCGCTCGTCGATAACCGGTTCATGGATGTTTTTACAAGGGTAGATCCGAATCTGAAGCTCGGAAAGAAGCTGTACGATTCCGTTCTGAAGGAAAATTTCTTCAGCAGATACGGACTGAATTTTGATAATGAGACAAATCCCGCCATTAATGAAATAAATATACAGAATGCCAAGAATTCGATAAAAAAGATCGTACCAAAGAAAATAATTGATTTTTATAAGGAAAAACTGAGAATAAATACCGATATTTACTTTAATATAGGTGTGACCGATAAAATGAGCGAGGATATTAAAGCAGCAGGTGGAGAGCCTGATATGTCGGGAGAGAACAGGAACTCTATCATTATTCAATGGTACATCCATCAGCTTATAAACGGAAGAATCTAAAGAAGGTGTTATGATAATAGCTATAGACGGACCTGCGGGTTCAGGAAAATCAACAACTGCAAAACTGGTCGGATCCAAGATGAATTTCCTTTATATCGATACCGGTGCGATGTACAGGGCAATGACAGTAAAAGCTGAACTTGCCGGAGTTCCGTTCGATGACAGAGCTGGAGTGTGCTCTCTACTTGACGACACAGTTATAGAGCAGACGATAGATACAAAAAGCGGTGATACAAGAACATATCTTGACGGCAGAGATGTTTCATACGAAATAAGAACTCCCGAAATTTCGAAAGGCGTTACAAGCGTTTGTGAAATAGACGAAGTCAGGGTGAAACTTGTCAGTCTTCAGCGTGAAATGGGTAAAAAAGGGAACGTTATCCTCGACGGCAGAGATATCGGAACCGTGGTTTTTCCTGACGCCGACCTGAAGTTCTTCATGGTAGCCGATATAAACATCCGGGCTGAAAGAAGACTTGCAGAACTGAAAGAAAAAGGTATCGCATTGACTTTTGAAGACGTACGAAACGATATTGAAAGAAGGGATCTCAGGGACAGTTCAAGATCGAATTCCCCTTTAAGACCGGCTCAAGATGCTGTTCTTATAGATACAGGAGGTCTTACTGTTGAAGAACAGGCTGAGATTATAATCGGATATATAAAAAAGAAATTATGAAGATAAAAGTCGTCATAGATAAAAGGTCCGGTGTCTGCGGGGGTGTAAAGAGAGCGATAAAGATGATCGAGAAAGAGATCGGCAAAGGATCGGGACGAGAAATTTACGTTAACGGTGAACTGCTTCATAACAGGCTTGAGATGGAAAGACTTGTCGATTGCGGACTGAAAGTTGAAGAGGATGTTAAAAAGATAAGATCGGGTATATTGTTCATAAGAACGCACGGAGTATCAAAAAAAGTAAAAGAGCTTGCATTGAGAAACGAGAACAATATAATTGACGCAACATGTCCTAAAGTCTCAAATTCTCAAAAAATAATTGAAAAATACTGTTCAATGGGATATCAGATAGTCATAGTAGGCAAAGAGAAACATCCTGAAGTAAAAGGACTGCTGGGATACTGCGATTTCAAGGGTATCTGTATTCTCAACGACAAAGACACGGATCTGATAGATACTGACAGAAAAACACTCCTCATCGCTCAGACAACAGTATCATCGGAACGGTTCGAATATTTTATAAAGAATCTTTCACCTAAAATAAAAGATCTTGTTATTTCCAATACAATATGTCCGTTCGTTGAGAAAAGAGAGCTGGAACTTATTCAGTTCGCCAAGGAGAACAATGTCATTATCTTTATCGGCGGGAGGAACAGCTCAAACACAAAAGTAATGTATGATAAATTCAGCCTGTTCAATAAAAGATCCTATTTGATCGAGAATAAATCCGATATTGACTTTTCATGGTTCAGAGAAGGTGATACGATCGGGGTCTCAGGAAGCGCTTCAACGCCTATCTGGCAGATCGAAGAGGTAAAGAAAGTTATTCAGGATCATTTTTTATAAAACCGGAGTGAGTATGGAGATCAATAATGTTTCTTTCGAAGATTATGCAAAAGCAGATTATCAGGAGCTGATCAGACTCTGGGAGGATATTCATCTCGGAGGAGCAACAAGGGGTGACACGCACGAGATAATCTCTGACTCGATCCGGATCGGTGGAAAGCTCATAGTCGTAAAAGAAATATCGGGAAGGATTATCGGGAGTTCATGGATAACTACAGATAAAAGAAGGAATTATATTCATCATTTCGGGATAAGGGAAGAATACAGAGGGACCGGCCTTGCGCAAAAACTGCTCGAGATATCCCTTGAATTCAGCAGAAGATCAGGACTTCAGATAAAACTCGAAGTACACAGAGATAATATCAAAGCTGTAAGACTGTATGAGAGATATAAATTTAAATATCTAGGAGATTATCTTGTTTATATTATCAGAAATTATGATCAAACTTAGGAAGGCGGTATGAAAAAAATAGTGATAACTTCAAACGCTCCGAAAGCAGTCGGACCGTACAGCCAGGCAACTGAAATTAACGGGATGCTTTTCGTCAGCGGTCAGATCGGACTGAAACCGTCGGATAACGTAATGATCGAAGGAGGGATCAGGGAACAGACAGAACAGTCCCTGGATAATATGAGAGCCATCCTGAATGAATCAGGTTACACGTTCGGCGACGTTGTTCAGTGTACATGTTTGCTTGCCGACATCAGTAAATTTAAAGATTTCAATAAAGTTTACTCGGAATATTTCGTAAATGAGACACCCGCGCGTATGACTTATGAAGTGAGTGCTCTGCCGGTCGGTGCTCTTGTTGAGATCGGATGTATTGCCGTTAAATGATTTTATTTTGCACTACTGCAGGAACGGATTAAATCTTTTTTCCTCTTTGAGACTCGTAATTCTGCCGTGGCCAGGTATTATCGTTGTATTATCATCAAAATTGAGCAGTTTTTCTTTTATGGAACGGATGATCTGCATTTCATTACCGCCATAAAGATCGGTCCTTCCGACAGAACCTGCGAACAGAGTATCTCCGGACAGGATCGTACCGTCAATAAAAAAACAACAGCTTCCCAGAGTATGACCCGGGGTATGTATGACGAGTATTTCAGATTTACCTGCAGGGATCTTTTCCCCATTCGAGAAATATCCGTCCGGTTCAATAGATATCCGACCCGTTGAGTAAACCGAGAAATTCTTTTCAGGGTCGACGGCATACTCTTTTTCATCTTTATGGACCATGAAAGGGATATAGTATTTCTTTTTGAGTTTCTCCACGGCCCCGATATGATCATAATGACAATGGGTATTCAGAATAAGTTTAGGTACGGCCCCGAAATTCTCGACCGCAGCAACTATTTTTTCGGCCTCATCACCGGGATCGAAGATCACGGCACATCCGGTTTCCGGACATCTGTAAATAACACAGTTTACCTCAAGGTCTCCAACCGGTATTATAATAAAGTTCCTGTTCATTCTAATGGGGGATCAGATCGTATTTTTCGAGTATTTTTATCAGCTGAGAAGTTTTTTTGTCATCGAGCTCATAAAGAGGTGGCCGGAGTCCGCCCATGTCAAAACCCATCAGGTTCAGAGCTTTTTTAACCGGGAGAGGGTTAGTGTCCATGAACATAGAGGCACAAAGTTCGTTCGTATATTTCGCCAGGGATAATCCTTTTTCATAATCTTTTTCGAGCATGGCATTTACGAGCCCGGACATCTGTCTCGGAATTATGTTTGACGTGACACTGATGACTCCGGTACCACCGATAGCCATGATGGAATAGGTCAGATCATCCTCGCCGGAAAGTACGGATATTCTGCCGTTGACCGCGAATATAACCTTCTGTACCTGTGAAACAGATCCCGAGGCTTCTTTAAGTGCCGTAATATTTTCATGAAGAGAAAGCTTTTCTACGGTTTCGGGAAGCATGTTGACCCCGGTCCTTGAAGGAACGTTATACATAACGACCGGTAAAGGTGATCTGTCCGCCACTTCTGAAAAATGTCTGTACAGGCCATCCTGATTTGGTTTATTGTAATAAGGCGTGATCACAAGTGCAGCGTCCGCACCTGCATCGGAAGCCGTTCTGCAAAGGGAGATTGCTTTCCCGGTTGAGTTGCTCCCGCACCCAGCTATCACTTTCATTCCCGATATATAAGCCTGTTTGCAAACAAAAGAATACAGCTCAAAAAACTCATCTTCAGTAAACGCCGGATTCTCACCGGTAGTACCGCCCGGCACAATACCGTTAACTCCTGATCTTGCCTGAAATTTGAGGAACTTCTTCAGACTTTCATAATTTATTCCCCCGTCTTTTCCGAAAGGAGTAGGTATAGCGGTGTACAGTCCTTTTAACATCTGTTTACTCCATTTGATAAAATAACTGATGAAAATTAACAAATTTATTAGCGATTTAACAGAAAAATTTTATCGATTTTCCTGATTTCTTATAGAAAAATAGTCAAAATATTTTTTGCAAATTCGGACGGAATGATATAATTTTACTGTTTCTGAAATGGAGGTCTGAAAACAACCATGAAAAAGGTTACGATGTATACTGACGGAGCATGCAGCAGAAATCCCGGACCCGGCGGATGGGGAGCGATATTGATCTACGGCGACAAGATAAGGAAAGTATCCGGCTTTTCCGCAGAGACTACTAACAATATTATGGAACTCACAGCTTTCATTGAAGGAATGAAGATATTAAAGGAAAAATGTAATATAGATCTGTATACGGATTCGAAATATTTGACGGAATCAGCGACTTTATGGCTTCCCAACTGGATCAGGAGCGGATGGAAAACCAGTTCGAAAAAAGATGTAAAGAACATTGAATTGTGGAAAGAAATCGTAGCTTTCATGTCATTACATCATATTAATTTCAACTGGGTTAAAGGACACGACGGTAACATTTACAATGAGGAATGTGACAAAATGGCGCGTGAAGAGATAACCAGAAACGTAAACTAAAATGACCAATTATGCCGGCTAATAATTTATTATCGAACAGAAGAAATACAAGAGAGAACCTGCTAATGTTCTTCTACAGCAGAGAATTTAAGGACAAGAACCATACTATTACAGATGCCGAATCATTAAGATTTCTTGAATCTGTCGGTGATATGAAAAAAGAAGACAGATATGAAAATGTGAGAGAATCGATCAAAGAAATATTTGATAATATTAAAATTATAAAACTTGAACCCGGGGATATAATAGAATTTTCTTTATCTCATTCGAACGAACCTGTTTCAATGACTTTTGAAGAGATGGATAACCATAATGTTCTCGACGGGTTCTTGTCAAAATCTCTAGAGCTGACAGCTAAATTGAAATTGCCGGAAAGTGAGAGTGTTAAAGATACAGTTTACGGGAATTTAGAAAATCTTAATTTCTTCAGGAAATACATTTCTTTTTACTTTGCAAATCAAAAAAAGATTGACGATCGTATTATCAGTAATCTTGAGAACTGGGATTTCGAAAGAATATCAATCATTGACAAGATCATATTGAGAATGGGTATCCTGGAGCTTGAGTATTTCAGGGATATACCTCCGAAAGTAGTTATTAATGAAGCGATTGAACTGGGCAAGAAATACAGTACTGAAAAAAGTAATATCTTTATCAACGGAATACTGAATAAATTAAAAAACGAATTGAGAAAAACCGAAAATTAACACGGAAGAATTATGAAACTGGCGATTGTCTCCGATATTCACTCCAATCTGGAAGCATTGGAAGCAGTTCTCAAAGAGATCGAAAACGAAAAAGCCGATAAAATATATTGCCTGGGTGATGTTGTCGGGTACGGTCCCAGTCCGAACGAATGTATAGATCTGATAAAATCCGTTACGGATAAAGTGGTTATCGGAAATCATGACAGTGCAGTCATAAATCAGACTGATATGATGCTGTTTAATTCATACGCCAGAGAATCTACGGAATGGACCCGAAGAATGATAAAGGACGATAATTATGAGTATCTTCTTAATCTGCCTTTAAAGATCAGTGAGCACGATCTTCTGTTCGTACATTCGACACCGCTGATCCCTGAAGACTGGAATTATATTCTGACCCAGCACAGCGCAGAGAAGCACTTTAATTATTTTACAGAAACAGCATGTTTTATAGGTCATTCGCACAGAGCCGAAATGTTCAGATCAGTTGACAACAGGCTGATAGTGAATGTCGGATCTGTCGGTCAGCCGAGGGATGGTAATCCCAAGGCGTGTTTCGTCATCTGGAATACTGACGGTAATGAATACGAGCTGAAAAGAGTCGAGTATGATATCAAATCTGTATATAAGAAAGTAGTCAAAGCCGGCCTGAACGAGTTCCTTGGCGAAAGACTTATGGTTGGAAGATAAAATTAAGGAAAACAGAAAACAATGCTGACATTTTTATTGAATAAATTTTTCGGGACAAAACAGGACAGGGAAGTAAAAAGGCTCTTGCCTATTGTTGAAACTATAAATTCATGGTATGAAAAATACAAAGAACTGAATGACAGTGAGATCAAATCCAAAACTGATGAATTCAGAAAACGTTTAAAGGAAGGGGAGACCGAGAACGATATTCTGCCTGAAGCGTTTGGCCTTGTGAAAGAAGCATGCCGCAGAATGGTCGGTAAGTCCTGGATGATCGACGGAAGGATACAGGAATGGAACATGATCCCTTACGATGTTCAGCTTATGGGAGCAGTTGTACTTGCAGAAGGGAAGATCGCCGAAATGGCTACAGGTGAAGGTAAGACTCTTGTCGCATTATTCCCTTCGTATCTGAATGCCTTGTCCGGAAAAGGTGTACATATTGTCACAGTTAACGACTACCTCGCGAAAAGAGACAGGGAATGGATGGGTTATGTGCTTGAATTTCTCGGTATGACGGTAGGAGTTATAACATCGGAACTAAGAGATCATGAAAAGAGGAAAGAAGAATACGACAAAGACATTCTGTATGGAGTGAACCATGAATTCGGATTCGATTATCTGAGAGATAATATGGTCGTCGATATTGCTGATATGGTTCAGAGAGGGTTCAATTTTTGTCTGATAGATGAAGTCGATTCCATTCTGATCGATGAAGCGAGAGTGCCTCTTATAATATCCGGAGCCGTTCCTAAATCCGACAATCAGAGGTTCGATATTCTGAAACCCAGAGTATTCGATCTTGTAAGAGAGCAGACGAGAATGATCGGAGAATGGCTGGGGAACGCTGAGAAAAAGCTTGAGAACGATCCCGAGGACAGATCAGCGCTGATGATACTTCTCAAAGCCCTTAAGTCTACCCCTAAGAATAAAAAACTTATGAAACTTCTTACATTACCTTCGGTTAAAACGAACGTGAACAAGCTTGAGAACGAACTTCTGAGAGACAAGGTGTTCAGTCAGGTGACGGAAGATCTGTTTTACACCATAGAAGAAAGATCGAACACTGTCGACATATTTAAAAAAGGTCATGATCTGCTCACGAAGAACGACGACGACAAGAATATGTTCGTGATACCTGATCTTGCTACCGAGATCCAGAACATCGAGAAAATGTCCGCCTCGGATAAAGAGAAAGAGGATATGATTGAGACGCTGCATGCCTCTTATGCGGAGAAAAGCGATAAGATACATACGATAAATCAGCTCCTGCGCGCGTATTCTCTTTTTGAAAAGGATGTTGAATACGTCGTTCAGGACGGAAGAGTTATAATAGTGGATCAGTCTACGGGAAGGCTGAAATACGACAGCAGGTTCAGCAACGGAATGCATCAGGCAATAGAGGCTAAGGAGGGAGTAAAGGTAGGAGAAGATACTCAGACAGTAGCTGCGATCACATATCAGAATTATTTCAGAATGTATAAGAAGCTCAGCGGTATGACAGGAACGGCGGTCACCGAAGAGAACGAGTTTTTCGAAATATATAATCTGATAGTATCGGTAATACCTACGAATATGCCTGTTATCAGGGACGATCAGCAGGATTATATTTATATGACCAAGAAAGAGAAATATAACGCCATCATAAACGACGTTGCTAAACTGAGAAGCGAAGGTCGTCCCGTGCTGCTTGGAACTCCTGATGTTGAGGTCAGCGAGGTGATGCACAGACTTCTTGATATGCGCAGACTTCCGCATAATCTTCTGAACGCTAAAAATCATGCGAGAGAAGCTCAGATCATAAAGGATGCCGGAGAATCCGGAATGATCACTATAGCCACGAATATGGCAGGAAGAGGAACCGACATCAAGCTCGGCGCCGACGTTAAAGAGAAAGGTGGACTTGCGATCATAGGATGCGAAAGGCACGATTCACGAAGGATAGACAGGCAGCTGAGAGGCAGAGCTGGAAGGCAGGGAGATCCGGGCTCATCAAGATTTTATGTTTCTCTTGAAGACAATCTTATGCGTATCTTCGGTTCCGAGAGGATTTCCGGCATCATGGATAAATTCGGTAGGAACGAGGGCGAGCCTATTGCGCATCCGTGGATCACCAAGTCTATCGAAAGGGCTCAGAAAAGAGTGGAAATGCATAACTTCTCAATGAGAAAGCACATTCTTCAGTATGACGACGTTATGAACAAAAAAAGAGACGTTATCTACAAGAGAAGAAGGGCCGCCCTGATCAAAGGTGCCGTAAGTGAAGGTCTGGAAGTACCTTTCGCGAAGGAATACGGGATTGATCCGGACGAGGGAATGTTCAAGGAGGTTCATGAGCTGCTTGAGGATTTCGTCAGAGACATAATTTTCACAGCCTGTTCTTCATCAAGGTCCCCCGAGAACTGGGACTGGGAGTTTATCGAAAACAACCTGATGAAAACGATGCTTATCCAGTTCAATCCTGAACTTTCCGAGATCAATTCGCCTGAAGACCTTTACGATACGATTCTGAATCTGGCCGTCAAAAAATATGATAATAAAAGATCGGTGGTAGGCGACAGGATGATGGATGTTCTGTCCAAGATCGCGATCGTAAAACTGATAGACATCAACTGGCAGGAGCATTTAAGAGAGGACGACGATCTCAGAAGCGGTATCTCTCTGATGGCCCACGCACAGAAAGATCCTCTCGTGGAATATAAAAGAAGATCGTTCGAAGCTTTCAAAGAAATGCTGTTTATAATAAACCAGCAGACTCTTGAGTTTATTTTCAAAGCTAAGATAGAGGTAGAAATCAGTCAGGAAGAGGAAAACAGAAGAAAAGAGCAGGACAGACTGAAAAGTCTCCAGACACAGAATACTGCCGGCAAACCGAAACCGTCACAACAAACCGTAAAGAATATGCAGGACAAAGTTGGAAGAAATGACCCGTGCCCATGTGGAAGCGGGAAAAAATATAAGAACTGCCACGGCGCAGAATAGAAAAAACAACAGGAAAGACAAAATGATCAAAAATCTCGTTATTCTCGAGTCACCAGGGAAAGTTAAGGCAATAAGCAAATATCTAGGTTCATCTTACACGGTGGTAGCAAGCAACGGACATGTCATCGATCTGCCTGCGAAAGAACTGGGAGTAGATATTGAGAACAATTTTAAACCTTCATATAAAATCATAGATAATGCAGGTCAGGCAAGCAAAATATTAAAAAAAATTGAAACTCTGGCAAAAAGCAGTTCAAAAATATTGATCGCAACTGACCCTGACCGCGAGGGTGAAGCTATCGGATGGCATATCAGCAACAGACTCAAGGATTCGCAGGGGCGAATTTTCAGAGTTACTTTCAACGAAATTACAAAAAAAGGTGTAGAAACCGGTTTGAAAAATGAAGGTTCCATAGATAAAAATCTGGTTGATGCTCAACAGGCCAGACGTATAATGGACAGGCTGGTCGGTTACAAGATTAGTCCGTTCCTGTGGAAAGCCATATCTAACGGTCTCAGCGCCGGAAGAGTTCAGTCTGTGGCTTTAAGAATAATATGTGAAAGAGATAAGGAAGTCGATCAGTTTATTCCTGAAGAATATTGGACGATTAAAGCGGAATTTTCGACTTCAAAAGAGCAGTTCATTGCTGATCTGGTTAAAATAAACGATGAAGATTTCAGACTTAAGAACAGTAATGAATCCGAAAAAATAATACAGGATATCAGGAAGTCAAAATATTCTGTATTGAATATAAATAAAACCAAGATAAGAAAATCCCCGATGCCGCCTTTTATTACTTCCACTCTACTACAGGCTAGTGTGAACAGACTTGGGTTTTCTTCGAAAAAGACTATGCAGATAGCCCAGAACCTGTACGAAGGTGTCGAACTGGGAAGTAAAGGTGTGGTCGGTCTGATTACTTATATGAGAACTGACTCTACACGAGTCTCAAATGAAGCTGTTGATGAAGTAAGGGACTATATCAGCAAAAAGTTCGGAGTAGATTTTGTGTCTTCCAGCGCAAGAAAATTTAAATCCAAAAAAAACATTCAGGATGCGCATGAGGCTATTCGACCGACCGATATCAATCTTGAACCAAAGAAAGTCGTCTCATACCTGACTAAAGAGCAGTTTAAGTTATATCAGCTTATATGGACCAGATTCGTGGCCACGCAAATGAAGGAAGCTGTGTTCGAACAGACAGTAATTGATCTCGGAAATGACAAATATAAATTCAGAATATCGGGCAGGAAGAACGTTTTTAAAGGATATCAGCAGGTATTTATGGACAGCGATTTCGGAGTTGATAAAGAAGATGAAGATTCCAATACGAGACTCCCGAAAAAGATCGATGTCGGAATGATAGTGAACCTGAATGATGTTGAATCGGAAGAGCATTTTACTAAACCTCCTGCCAGATTCAACGAAGCTTCTCTTACAAAAGAGCTTGAAGATCAGGAGATAGGCAGACCTTCTACCTATGCTACAATAATTGACAGACTGATATTTCAGAAATACATTGAGAAAAAAGAAAAGAAGCTTATATCAACTGAGCTTGGAAATCTTGTAAATAATATTCTTGTTGAGAATTTCGGAGAAATATTCAATATAAAATTTACTAAAAGGATGGAAGCAAATCTTGATAAGATCGAATACGGCGAAGTTGATATGGTCGAAATGCTGAACAGATTTTATAAACCTTTTGAAAAGACATTGGAAACTGTATCGGGCAAAACTATGGAAATAAAGAAGAATACTGAACAGCCTGTAGGTGAAGTATGTCCGAAATGCGGAAAAGGAGCACTAATATTCAAATGGGGAAAGAACGGAAAATTTATCGCCTGCAGTAATTTTCCCTCATGTAAATATACTACTTCTCTCGATCCTGCCGGAGACAGTATAAGTAATTCGTCAGCGCCTCAGGCAAGGAAGGAATTCGGGAAATGTCCTAAGTGCGGTAAAGGCACTCTGGTTGAGCGTAAAGGCAAGTTCGGAAGAAAATTTATTGCCTGCGACGCTTATCCAAAATGTAAGTACGTACATACTGAACATATAAGTGTTAAATGCCCTGTTGAAGGATGTGACGGCATTATTAAGGATAAAACGACAAAGAAAGGCAGACTCTTTTACGGCTGCACTAATTTTCCTAAATGCAGTTTTGCGTCCTGGAATAAACCTGTTGAACATAAATGCATGTCATGCGGATACAGTATTCTAGAAGAGATCAATGAACAAAAAACGGGGATCTTGAGATATATTTGTCCTAACTGCAAAAAAGAATTCACAGATTTAAAAATTTGATTTTTTTTGTTGTAATTGATGATACGATACTGCATAT
>QKDR01000061.1 GCA_003252515.1 Candidatus Delongbacteria bacterium
GGTTTTACATTTTCTGCAATCCATTAGAGGGTCTGAAAAATTCCCGACGTGCCCGGAAGCTTTCCATACTAATGAGTTAAGCAGTATAGCGGAATCTATCTCCACGTTTTCCGGGATCTCCTTTATGAATTTCTTCCGCCAGTAATTCTTAACATTATTTAAAAGCTCGACTCCGAGCGGTCCGAAATCCCACGTGTTCGCCAGTCCGCCATAAATTTCTGATCCGGGGTATATGAACCCCCTGCGTTTTGAAAGAGATACTATTTTTTCCATTGTTGTTTCTGTCATCATTAACCTACCATTCAAATTTATTTTCATTATTTTTCTTTTCTTCTTCTCTCAGTTGCTTAAGGATTTTATCCGCATTCTTATTCTTAAGTTCTGATGCCGCGCTGAAATAATCCATTGCTTTCTTTATTTCGTTCATTTTCAGGTACATATTTCCCATTTCAAAATAAGCATCTGATGCAAGATCAGTGTTGTAAGTGTATTCAGAAAGAACTTCCGGAGAAATATCAGGATCAATGTTGGCTTTGGAGACGTCATTCTTAAATCTGACCTGCAGATCTTCGGGATCTACAGCCAGGTATCTGTCGAAATAAGATGTTGCCTTAGAATAGTCGCCAAGAATAAAATATGCTTCCCCTGTTCTTTTAACGATGTTTTTTATACGCCGGTCATTTTCAAACAGAGAGTCGGAAACTGTGAGATTATTTTTGTATTCGCTAAGTGCTTTCTCGTAATTCAGCGCAGCCTTTTCATAATGCCTGGTGATCTCATTCACATAGGCGGTGTTATAGAATTTTTTAGCATTTGTAAGGCTGTCGAGATCATCATTTTCTGTGAAGTTCAGCTTCCTAAGACCTTTTCCGTTCCTGTACATATAAAGTTCAGAAG
The DNA here is from genome assembly GCA_003252515.1 of Candidatus Delongbacteria bacterium. Taxonomy (GTDB): domain Bacteria; phylum UBA4055; class UBA4055; order UBA4055; family UBA4055; genus UBA4055. Next base: position 898 of record QKDR01000061.1, read on the forward strand.
CCGAATTAGATCTTGAATCCTTCCATATCATTTTTCCGTAAATGGTTTCGCAATTCTTCAGATCGGACAGTATTTTGTAAACTGATCTGTCGGGATTGCTGTCTTTCAGGCTTACAAGCATATCCATAATTGAATAGCCCAGAATTTCCAGATACTTCGGGTTCCTGTTGAATTCATTTCTGAATTTGTATGCAAAATCAGTATACGCGGAATTTTCAATGTTATAAGAACTCTCTTTAATGAATACCAGACTGTCAGCGTTAGCATTAAGCTTATTAAGTATTTTCTCATCGTTCCAGCCGTAAGTTCCCAGAGTATTGGCCGTAAAATTGTAATACGACACCTGTGAAAGGACTGATTCTGTATCTGAGTCGGGAACAGGAAGGAAGAAAGCATCGATCTTTCCGGCCGGTACGGCTTTCAGAGAATCTGTTGACATATATTCTTCAGTATCAAGCGAGTCGATCGACATGACTTTCTCTCTTATCCTCTGTATCTGCTTGTTGAGGTCGTAAGATTCGAAATACCATTCGAGTGCGATGACGGAGCATCCTTTTTCCACGACCTTCGAAGTGAATCCTGAAACTGATTCATTGCCGTCTTCGGTAAGAGGGGAGAGTATAGCGAAAGTTTTGTAACCCAGTGAGTCGATTGCATATTCAGCAATTTGCTTTCCGAAGGTATATGATGTCGTGTTCAGCTGAAATACCTGATCTGATATTTCGGATATCTCCTTTGCGGAAGCAGTTGGAGAAACAAGAGGTATTTTTTTTAATTCGGCTATCCCGGCCAGCGCTGCAGTCGCGTCAGACCTCAACTCACCGATAATAAGATTATATCTAGTCGAATTCAGCTTTTCGATGACTTTTTTTGTCATAACGGCAATCTTGCCTTCAGAGTTCACTACATCCAGCCTGAGGTTTTTATGTTTTGTTCCGAGTTTTTTTAATCCGAACTCAAGTCCGGTCAGGATATCTTTTCCCGCTTCCTGGTCAATGCCGGTAGTCGGAAGAACGGCAAGTATCTTCAGCGCATTACTGCTTCTGTCTATAAATTCTGAAACCTCTTTATCGAATATTCTTGCGTTGATATCCTTGTAATCGGCATCTTCCAGTTTATAGTATATAAGATTCTCCAGTACGGATCTGGAATTTTCCGAAATTTCCTGAGAGGAGGAATTCATCAGCCGTGTAAGTATCACGGCACCTTCAACATTTTCACCGAGTTTTATCTTGGATAGAGCAGTATAATAAAGAGCAGTATCTTTAAGAGGTTCGCAGTTACAGACTTCTATCAATGCCTCAAGTATTCTTTTACTTCCCCTGAAATCTCTGATCTTATAGAACGCCAGGCCTCTGTAAAGCATTACAGCATTATAGTCGGGACCGCTGCCTGTAATCGAATCAGTATAATTTATTAGCTGGGAATAATAGCCTGAATCGTACAGGTTCTTAACTTTATCTGTCTCTATTGAGAAAAGTAAGGCCGTGGATATAAGTATTGTAAGAAGTCCTTTCATTCTGTGATCCCGGGTTTATTCAACAGTTACGCTTTTTGCCAGATTTCTGGGCATATCGACATTAAGCCCCCTCTCGACCGCGATATAATAAGCCATCAGCTGAAGAGGTATAACGGTTAGTACAGGAGAGAGCAGATTAGTCGTTTCAGGTATTTTTATTACATAATCCGAAATACTTTCGATCTCATCATCACCGTAGCTGGCGATGGAGATTACGACCCCGTTCCGGGCTTTTACTTCCTTGATGTTGGTTACGACCTTATCGTATATGGAATCCTTGATCGCAATAAAGATAACAGGCATATTCTCATCGATCAGAGCAATAGGGCCGTGTTTCATTTCAGCTGCCGGGTAACCTTCTGCGTGAATATAAGATATCTCCTTAAGTTTAAGAGCGCCCTCGAGCGCGACAGGGAAGTTATAACCTCTTCCGAGGTACAGAAAGTTCGAAGCATTCTTGAACTTATGAGCTATTTCTCTGATCTTTTCAGAATTCTCGAGGATCGATTCAGCCAGTGCAGGGAGAAGTTTGAGTTCTTTGATTATTTTGTAACCCTGCCTGAACGACATGTCTTTATGCCGTGCGATGTCGAGCGTAATAAGAGCCAGCGTGATAACCTGTGAAGTGAAAGCTTTTGTAGAAGCCACTCCGATCTCCGGACCGGCGTGAAGGTAAACCCCGGCGTCAGTTTCTTTGGAAATGGTCGATCCTACAACATTGCATATCCCTATTGTGACCGCGCCTTTTCTTTTAGCTTCTTTTATTGCAGCCAGTGTATCAGCGGTCTCTCCGGACTGCGATATTGCGATAACGACAGTTTTAGGTGTGATTATCGGATCTCTGTACCTGAATTCGGAAGCATATTCGACCTCGACAGGTATTCTGGCGTACTCTTCGAGCATGTATTCACCTATAAGAGCGCTGTGCCAGCTCGTACCGCAGGCAACTATGAATATTTTTTCAGCATTTAAAAGAGATTTGTATATTTCAGGATGCTGTGTCAGTCCTCCGAGTTTGGGAGCTCCCTCTTCAAGCATCAGTCTTCCTCTCATCGTGTCATTAATAGTCCTCGGCTGCTCGAATATTTCCTTGAGCATAAAATGAGAGTATCCGCTTTTTTCGATGTCGGAAAGCTCAATCGAGATAGTCTCAACTGTTTTTTTCACGATCTCGTCAGTAAGTGTTTTATGAACAACACTGTTCTTTGTGATCACGGCGATCTCACCGTCCTCCATATAAACCACTTCGGCAGTGCTTTTAAGGATCGAGGCGGGATCTGAAGCAAAATAATTTTCCCCGTTCCCTATCCCGATAAGGAGAGGAGACCCGAGTTTTGCGGCGATCAGCTTATCCGGTTCATCAAGACAGAAAACGCCGATACCGTAGGTACCTTTGACTTCCGCCAGCGCGATCTTCACAGCTTCCTCAATATCGTCTTTATAATTGTACTGAATAAGATTTACGAGTATTTCAGTGTCGGTCTCGGAATAGAAGCTGTATCCGTGCTTTTCGAGTTTTTTCTTAAGGCTCATGTAGTTTTCTATGATCCCGTTGTGCACAAGAAATATCTTTTCGTTATTCGAAACATGCGGATGTGAATTTTCATCGTTAGGCTCGCCGTGTGTAGCCCATCTCGTATGGCCTATACCGATATTGCCGGATATATTCTTATCAATGTTTTTCTCAAGCTCAAGTATTCTTCCGGTCTTCTTTATAAGAACGTTGGACCTGTCTTTTCCTGAATATATCATAACGCCGGCAGAATCATAGCCCCTGTATTCGACCCTTTTCAGACCGTCGATCAGGAACCTGACACAATCGGAATTACCAATATAACCTACAATTCCGCACATCATCCTTCCTTTGTTTTTTTGTCTTCGTATTCGAGTGCTTCAAGAGGGCATATCCACACACATTTACGGCAGGATATGCATTTGTCGTGATCTATCTCGATAAAACTTTCATATACAGTTATACAGTCGGTTTCACAGACAGCGACACAGCATCCGCACCTGTCGCATACCTTTTTATTAATACTGATCATTTTCCGCTCCCGCCGTTATTCTTTCAATATGCTCAAGTACTTTATCCCTGTTGTAATGTATTGTAGCGCTGTAGGGAAGAATATCGATTATAGTTGAGAAACTCGAGAAAACACCCGCGAACGCTTTCTTCCTTACGAAAAGCTGATTGTTCGACAGTTTGTCCTTTTTGTTCAGAAGTATTATCTGAGGTATCTTCAATCCATCAAGCATTTCGATAAGTTTAAGGTCGTGTTCACCGGGATCATGCCTAATATCAATTATCGAGAACGCCAGTTTTACATTATCGGATTCTGTGAAATATGTCCGCATCATTTGACCCCACTTCTGTTTTTCGGATCTCGAGACTGAGGCGTATCCGTATCCCGGAAGATCGACGAAATAGAATGAGCTGTTTATCAGGAAGAAATTTATCAGTCTCGTTTTACCGGGTCGGTTGCCGGTTTTAGCCAGTTTTTTCCTGTTAAGCAGCGAATTTATGAGAGAAGATTTTCCGACGTTCGATTTGCCGGTAAATACTATCTGAGGCAGTTCATCTTCAACAATATCTCTTCCGGAAGCTGAACTTACTATAAATTCCGAGCTTAGTATCCTGAATTCAGTTTCACTCATCTGATTTCCCGGTAATATGGTTGATTATCTCGTTTACATGTGATACGGGAATGATATTCAGTGAATTTTTGATCTCCTTATCAATTGGTTCAAGATCCTTTTTATTCTGTTCCGGTATAAATACAGTTTTGATCTTAGATCTTTTTGCGGCCATAAGTTTAGTTTTCAAACCTCCTACCGCCAGAACGTCGCCGTGTATTGTAATTTCTCCTGTCATTCCGATGTTTTGAGATACAGGAATTTTTTTAAGAGCACTGATCAGCGATACCACTATCGTGACCCCGGCGGACGGACCGTCTTTGGGTGTTGCGGCTTCCGGAAAATGAAGGTGTATCTCGTTCTCGTCGAAGATTTTAGGATCAAGTGAGAATTTATCGCAGAATGTTTTAATATAACTTAAAGCCGCCTGTGCGGATTCCTTCATTATATCACCGAGTTTACCTGTAAGTTTGAGATCTGGTTTTCCTTTTATGATGTTAGTCTCCACTTTAAGCACGGATCCGCCGGATACTGTCCAGGCAAGACCGTTGACCTCTCCTATCTTTTTACCTTCAACATTCGAAAAATCCCTGTATTCTTCGATCCCTAGAAATGAGTTAAGGTTCGTTGAGGTAACTTTGACTTTCTTTGCAGGTGCGTCGATAATAAGTTTGGCTGTTTTTCTGCAAATCTTGGCTATCTTTCTTTCGAGTTCTCTTACTCCCGCCTCAAGAGTAAATTCATTGATTATTTTATATACGGCACTTTCCGAAATCGTGAGGGAATTTTCGCCTAGACCGTTTACTTTTTTCTGTTCAGGTATAAGGAAGTTCTTCGCTATCATGAATTTCTCCAGATCAATATATCCGTCGAGCCTGATGATCTCCATTCTGTCAAGCAGAGGAACCGGTATCCTGCTCTGGTCGTTCGCGGTGGCAATAAAGAGAACATTGCTCAGATCGAACTCAATATCAAGGTAATTATCGGTAAAAGTGTTGTTCTGTTCTGGATCGAGTACTTCCAGCAGCGCGGAAGCCGGATCCCCTCTGAAATCGGACGACATCTTGTCGATCTCGTCGAACAGGATCAGAGGATTGTTCACTCCGACCTTTCTTATAGACTGAATTACTTTTCCCGGCATTGCCCCGATATATGTTTTTCTGTGTCCTCTGATCTCAGCCTCGTCGTGGAGACCCCCCAAAGCTATCCTTATATATTTTCTTCCCAGAGCTCTCGCTATTGATTTACCGAGTGAAGTTTTTCCGGTTCCGGGTGGTCCGACAAAGCAAAGTATCGGGCTTTTAAGTTTTTCGACAAGTTTAAGAACTGAAAGGTATTCCAGTATCCTTTCTTTGGGTTTGATCAGTCCGTAATGGTCGTCATTAAGTATATTCTCAGCTGAATGCAGATCTATATTGATCTCACCTGACTTCTTCCACGGAAGACTGATTATAAGGTCAAGATAATCTCTCAGAAGACCGTACTCGGGAGACATAGAATGCAGCTTGTTCAGTTTTTCTATCTCTATTTCGGCTTTCTGAATCGCCTGTTCTGAAAGTTCCCCTTTCGACTTAAGTTCGTTGATCTTTTCAACTTCCGGGATCTGAAGAGCATCTGATCCGAGTTCTGAACTCAGGCCTTTTATTTTCTCTCTTAAAAAATAATCCTTCTGTTCTTTCATTGTCCTCTGAGAAACTTCCGCTTCGATCTTCTTTTCCAGCTTTGAGAATTCTATTTCGTTAAGCAGTATTGTATGAAGTTCTGAAACCAGATATCTGAAATCGCTGATCTCAAGCATCCTCTGCTTCCTCTGATAATTGAGATTCAGGCTGCCGAGTATAGTGTCGGTCAGTTTCAGAGGATTGACAAGTTCGTCATTTATGTTAAGAAGGTATTCCGGTTTCTCAAGTTGAGGATTAAGCTCCAGAAACTCAATATACAGCTTTCTGAGGATCCTGAGTGTAGCTTTCAGTACGTCGTCGGTCTCTGTATTGATCTCAACAGTATCTATTCTCGCGTATAGATTAAGATTGCGTTTCTGAAATTCTGTCACACGCACTCTTTTCAGGCATCGGATTATTGCCTTGTTCCCGAAATTAGGTAATTTTATTACCTGAACGACTTTTGCGATACACCCGAAACTGAAATATGAATCTGAGGAAAAATCCGACGCATACTGGTTTTTTTTACCCAGAAGTACTATAAGAGAATCATTGAGCTCAGCTTCTTCCAGTATGTCTGTAAAGTGACCTGATTCTACGCTCAAAGAGATAATATTGCCGGGAAAAGGTATCCTTTCTTTTGAAGGTACTATTCTGTAGATCAGACCGTTCACGATCTTTGACGATTCACTACTTAAGTTCATATCTCCGTACATATATTGAAACTCCTAGATATATTTGTTAAGTTCGATGCGCATAACAGTACCTTCAGGTCCTGTCTGTTTTATATAAAGTTTTCCTTTATGATACTGCTCGATTACTTTCTTGCTGAGAGACAACCCGAGTCCCCATCCCCTCTTTTTCGTGGTGAAACCCGTTTCAAAGATGTTCTTACGTATTGATGAAGGTATACCGTCACCGTTGTCACTTACTTCGATTATTATCCTGTCTTTTTCCTCATACTGACTGATCGTGATAACGCCTGTGCTCCTGTTGTGAAGAGACTCCATGGAATTCTTCAGAAGATTCTCAATCGTCCACTCAAGCAGAACCTCGTTAGCGTATATCTGAGGAGAGCTTTTTATATTTTTCTTAAGTGAGATTTTCCCGTGATCGAGTGGGAGCCTTTTAGAAATATAGTCTGCAGCTCTCTCAAGAATCTTACCTGTATCGCACATTCTGAAATCCTTATCGGAAGAAATGTTGGAAAACCTGTTGACCACCGTTGATATCTTATCGATGTCATCAGCCAGACCGTCGGCAACACCGTTCAGCTCATCATTGTTTTTGCCAAGTAAAGACAGGTGTTCTTTCCACCCTTTCAATGAAGTCAGAGGCGTACCCAGCTGGTGGGCCGTTTCCTTTGACATGGCTATCCATATAGACTGTTTTTCATTTTTTCTGATAAACATGAAAAGATAAAAGATCGTGAAAGAAACAAGGACGAGGGACAAGATAAGAAAGAAAGGGTAGAATTTCATTTTACTGATCATATCGTCAGGAATATAGTACAGGTTTTTATGCTGAGTTCTTGTCTTAAGAGTTATCACAGACGAACTATTGCTCCTGAACATTTCAAGAATTTTATTCGGGTCTGAATTATCGGGCGGTCCGTTCCAGATCACAGGCGTCTCTTTTCCTGCTGAAAGAACAGTTATAAGGAAAGATCTGTCGGTATCGGCTAATATCTCCGTTATATTTTTGAATTTTAATTCACGGGAGCTGTTGTCATGATCTGTCATGCGGGCCTGATAGTAGAATCCGATTACAGTGTCAATAAGTTCCGCATTGTTTGCGCTGTGAGATTCCATGACCAGCCAGTAATATCCTAGCATGATCGAAACAAAAAGAAACGTAACGAAGATCAGAAATATCTTAAAAGTCAGTTCGTATTGTCTTGAAAGAAAATCTAACATTTAATATCACTTCTCATCATTTATCATTTTCTCGAATTCTTCTTCGGTAAGTGAGTTCTTTTTGTCGATATTAGGTACAGAAGTCTTTTCACGTATAACCTTAATAATTAGATCAGTGGCTCCGCTTCTGCTGCGAATATATTCATTGCTCAGTTCGGAGATCTTCCGGTACAGGTCATCATCCGACCACAAGCTGCTTACTATATTAAAAAGTTCTTCTCCGTTATTGAAAATGATCCCGCAGTTGATAAGGTTCATTTCCTGTGCTTCGGGAGATTTGTCCAGATTCGGACCGAAAACTACCGGCAGACCATATACTGCAGGCTCTATTACGGAATGAAGGCCGTTCTTTGAGAACCCGCCTCCTACATAAGCAATGTTGCCGTATCTGTATATTTTTGCAAGAAGACCGATCTTGTCGACGATCAGAACGTCATGCTCCTTCAGTTTTTCCGTACCGTTCATCTCTGTAAGGACAAGAGTTCTGAACCCGCTTTCCTGACACTGGCTCTCGATCTTATAGATATGATCTGCACCTATCTCATGCGGAACGATGACAAGAAAAGAATCCGGGAAACCGGTCTTAACTTTTTTCCAGGCGTTTAATATATGCCGCTCTCCCGCAGGCCACGAACTTCCGGCAATAAAGACCCTTCCTGATCTTCCAAGCTGATCGAACGGTATAATATCCTGATCTGCACCTGATTCAAGAAGAACAGCATCGTATCTTGTATCGCCTGAGACGATTATCTTGTCAGGATCAGGAAATAATTTTGAGAATCTCTGTCTGTGTTTTTCATTGATAGTAAAAATCCCCGTCATATCTGAAAATACAGATCTGAAAAAAGTTTTCACATACCATTTGTCCATTTTAGTATCGTCCGCGAAGAGACCGTTGATAAGATATGCAGGAACATCTCTTCTTTTTAATTCCCATATGAAATTGGGCCAGATATCGTGTTTTGAGATAAGGACGATATCGGGATTTACAGTATTTATGAACTTTCTGGTCTCAAAGTAGAAGTCGAAAGGAGTATATGTGATCAAGTCAAAAACGCTATTCTCTCTGTCGATATTTTCGTATGCGGAAGGTGAAAAAAGTGACAGTACAAGATTATAATCCTCACTTTGTAATTCCGACAGTTTTTCCGCAATGGGAATTATCTGTTTATATTCTCCCATTGAAGAACAGTGAAAAAAAACGGTTATGCTGTAAGGATTTAAGCTTAACCTGTGTTTATTCAGTTGTTCTATTATCCCTTTCCTGACACGGACAGATCTTCTGATCTTTTTATCGAACAGGGACATGATCTTTAATCCTGTGTAAAGAGCCGGAATAACTATGAAATTATATGCTATCTTCGTGAACAAACCACTCTCCGTTAAAGTTGTTTATATCAGATGAAGAATTAAACAATTTTTTATGAAAAACTCAAGCTAAATTTTGAGAAAATAAATAGTTGCGGCAGAAAAAAAATATTTGTATATTAGCTTTACGGATAAATAATAAACAACGGGGGTACCAATGTTCAAGAGATTTTTTGTAGTAATGGCGTTGTCGGCGGCGATCTTTCTGATGTCGTGTTCAGATTCTGAAAGTACTAAACCTAAACTGAACTCCTCAGAAGCTCTGCAAAGTGAAATGAGTTCGGTAATGACGAATGTTATCGCAACACCTGGAGCTACTGCCTTAACAAATAATATGGAAGCTATGAATTATCTTCCTTTCGGTCTGCCGGTCAAGAACATTAGCGGCTCACTCAACAGAATCAACTCGGTCGAAAGCATTGCAAAGAATGATATCCTGAAAAAGATTTTTCCGGTGTCTGAAACTACAGCAAAGCAGGAAGATCATTTTATTTTCTCGAACTGGCTGGGAACTTACACCTTAGATAACGTTACTTACGCAGTCGATGATTATACCGGTGAAACATATATCGCTTCTGCAACGTGGACTAGAGATTATACAAACACGACAAATATAATCATAATAATTCCGTCGCAATATACTGATAACGGTGAAGAGTTCAGGCTCGTGCTGAACAATTATGTTGACGAGTATATTTCATGGTACGATTCTGATCAATACTATTATTATGATTATTTCCCGACTCTGATCGATATGGAAGTATATTCAGCCGGTACAAAAGTTCTTGATCTCGATTTCAACGCCGACTGGCAGTATATGACTGCGATGGACGACGTAATGCCGGTATACTTAACGGTAGTATTAGAACTGACGCCTTATGTGCTTAATGTAACATATACGAATACTGTCGCTAACGTTCTGAATTATTCCATGGCACTTACAGAGAATCAGAATACTCTGATGAGTTTTGACGCTGTTATAACTTTCACCGACGGTACACTCGAGGAAGTAAGTGAGATTGATCTTGGGTACGGCTTTGGAGATTATTATATAGATTTCTGGGCTGATGTCGTCGGAATGGATACTTTTATGGGATCGGAGACTCTGACTATCGACGAAGCTGTTGCAGGGCTTAATTCGGGAGATTATGTTTACTGCTATATATATGAGAATGACGTTCAGATCGGTCAATTGAAGGCAGAGAAAGTATGGGACGAGTATGAGTGGAATGAAGAAACTCAAGACTATACCGGCAACTGGGTGATAGTACCGTACGTAGAATTCAATGACGGAAGCAAACTGGGAGAAGAAGAACTTTATGCGTTGGTCGGAAACATCGGAGTGGGCAAATAAATATATTCTCTGAACGAATGAAATAAAAAAGCTGTCTTATGGCAGCTTTTTTATTTAGATTTCATTTGAGTGTAAACGGAGGCAGTAATGCTTAAAGGATTCATACCGGCGACTAAAAAAGAAGTAGACGATCTGGGATGGAAAAGACCTGACGTGATAATAGTTACCGGTGATGCGTACATTGATCATGCGGCTTTTCAGGTAGCCGCGATCGGAAGGTTCCTGAACAATAACGGAATAAGAACGGCAATACTCGATATGCCGGATGTTGAAGAAGATAAAGACTGGACGCTGTACGGCAGACCGGCACTTATGTTCCTTGTTATCTCGGGTAAAGAAGATTCAATGGCTATGAATTATACAGCGTTCAGGAAATTCAGAAGCACAGATCCTTACGTACCGGGAGGCAAGAGGACGCACAGACCCGACAGAGCGTGCATAAAATATTGCGGAAAGATCAAACAATTTTTTAAGGATGTCCCCGTAGTCCTGACGGGGGCAGAAGCAGTATGCAGGATGTCGACCCATTATGATTTCTGGACAGATAAGTTAAGGAAACCGATACTATTCGACTCAAAGGCGGATATGGTACTGTTCGGCAATGCCGAACATAATCTGCTTAAGATCTGCGAACTTCTGAGAAGCCGGTACAAAATTTCGGAAATAAAGAAACTTAACGGGACAGCGTATATCGAGAAGGATATTTCCGATATAAAAGGTTTCAAATTCCTTCCGGAGCATGATCAGATAGTATCGGACCCGAAAATTCTTGCGTTGCATCATATAATGATCCATAAAAACCAGAACCCTTACAATTCAGAAATACTTATCCAAAAAGTATTGAACAGGTATCTCGTGATCCACAAAGCTCTTAATCCGCTCGACGCGGAAGAAACCGATGAAGTGATCAATGCCGGATTCCTTAAAAGGCCCCATCCAAAATACAAAGAAGAAATACCGATATACAGGTTCGTTAAAGATACTGTTGTATCGCATCGCGGTTGTCTGAACGATATTTACGATTCCCAGGATATTTTTACCGAAGGGAGATTCGTTTCTTCAAGATCGGCTGAATGGGTTAAGAAGGAAGCGCTGAAGTTCATAAAATCCAAATTGTATAATAAGATATTAAGAGTGTTCGGAGGACCGTACTTCAATCATTATTCAGCTCATCCGGGGAACAGAAAAATGTGCGCAAAGTGTGAAAGACTGAGCTGCGCCATGCCCGACGTTTGTAAAAATTTAAAAACAGAAAACGGCGTTATAACCGGCATTATGTCGGTTATAGACTCGATACCTAATGTCAGGAACAATTATTTCGGCGGATGCAGTGATATTAAACTGCTGCTTTCAGAGAAAGAATTATATAAGGATTTTCTCGTTAACAGAAATGACGGCAATGTGGATATTACGGTCAGGTCTTTTAAAGATGAAGTAAGAAAGGCGTCCGGCCTTGACACATCGGAAGATATAATTAAAGACATCAGATTTCTTATTAAAAGATCCGGTGAATACCGTAAGAACTTAAAGTTCAGGATAAACATATCTGCGGGGTTGCCGGGGCAGTCGGAAGAAGAAGTACGGTACAATTTGTCTCAGATCGAACAAACAGGTGTTGAAATCGGTGATATAAATATGTTCGTTCCTCTTCCGATCACGTTGTCGAGCGTTGCACATTTTCTAGGTACAGATCCTGTGACAGGAGAACATATCGAACCTGTAAAAAGTATTTCTGCTGTTAAAAGATCCAGCGAGGTATATAAGAGGTTCAGGAAATCCGGAAAATGAAAAAGAGCTTGTAATAAGCTCTTTTTCTTAGTAGCGGGAGTAGGATTCGAACCTACGGCCTTCGGGTTATGAGCCCGACGAGCTACCAGACTGCTCCATCCCGCGATAGCGACCCAAATATAGGTTTTTCCCATTGTGAAGTCAAGTTAAATTTTGTATTTTTTCATATCGGTCAGAATAAGGGAACATTCGATGAGAAAGAAAAAGAAGATTCTATACGCCGTTTTGAACTGGGGCCTCGGACACGGAACAAGGTCGCTTCCGATAATAAGACAGCTTGTGAAGGATAATGACGTCGTCATACTTTCTACCGGAAGAACATTGGAACTTCTCAGATCGGAAATCAGTAACGCCGAGTTTATAGATCATCCCGATTATTCAGTTAAATATACAAAAAAAGGATGGTCGCTTCTTTTTTCACTGGCCTCACAGCTACCACGGATACTTCTAAGGCTCAGAGAAGAACATAAATTTACCGAGAAACTGGTCGTAGAAATGAATATAGACAGGATTGTATCGGATAACAGATACGGAATATTTTCTAAGGAAGTACCTTCATATTTTATTACCCATCAGCTTCGATTTAAACTTCCTGGAAAATTAAGTATTCTTGAATTGCTGTCAGTCATTTTCAATAAATTCTATTTCAGGAACTACAGGAAAATATTCGTACCTGATCAGGAAGGAGAAGCAAATCTGTCGGGTGAATTGTCGCACAATGTGCCATTCA
>QKDR01000009.1 GCA_003252515.1 Candidatus Delongbacteria bacterium
AGTCTAAAATCAGGCAGGCAGAAAATGAGAAGAAAAGAAAGCTTGCCGAAAAAAAAGCTAAAGAAGAAAATAAAATAATGAAGACGGTCGACGCTTCCAACAGTAAAGATTTCGTAAAAGATCAGGTTAAACATCAGGTAAAAAAAGAGATCGTTGTAGGTGAGGACGGTAAGGCAAGAACCAAATTCTCCGTTACTCTTGAAATGGTACCTAACAGCATACAAAAAAGAGCCGAAAACTACATTTCTTTAATAGAAACTTACAGTGAAAAGAACGATCTTGATCCTACTCTTGTTATGGCATTGATCCACACTGAATCCGCGTTCAACCCGAAAGCTTTCTCCAGAAGACCGGACGGTACACCGATGGCCTGCGGGCTTATGCAGATAATTCCTTCACAAGCCGGAAGAGATGCCCACAAAGCACTGTTCGGAACAGATAAAATAGTTGAATCGGAATATCTTTTCGACCCCGAGAACAACCTCAGAATGGGGACATGGTATTTGAAATGGCTGTCAAAATGGTGGTCGAATTATGAGAAAAAGAATTTCAAAAGAACAAGCAGCAGCATAAAGAACGAATATTATTCCATCGCCTCATATAACCAGGGAATGGGAACGATCCTGAAAAATGCTTATAAAACACATCAGCTGCTGGATAAATCCGACGAGGAGACGTATACTATTCTCACGACTGAGAAAAAGGTCCCGAAAGAAGGAAGGGATTACCTTGAAAGAGTAACAAAAAGAAAAGAACTTTACAGGAAGAACTGAAAATGAGAACATACAAGTACGTAATAGCGGTTGTTATGACAGCCGTATCAGTGTTGTTCGCGCTATCATGGAAAAGTTCATATAAAGCTGCAGTCGAAGAAGCTGAAAAAAACCAGTCTCCGCTTCTTATGTATTTTTATGCTGACGGTAATGAAAAGAGTATTGAATTCGAAAGCCTGATTAAAGCGGGACTGATAGATTTTCTTTCCGACACATTCGTTATGTACAGAATAAATATCAACAACCCTTCAAACGAAGAACTGATAAAGAAATACGGGATTAATTACATACCAGTATTCATACTTGAAGATTATGAGCCGGAAAGAAGAACAAAGATGGATGTCATTATTATTACTGCTGAGAACCTCTTCAAAGGCCTTTATGAACTGTATACCAACATGGCATCAAATTATGCGGCTCTTCAGCAGTACGACAACTGCTACGGCTGTCTTAAACTGATCGAAAACATTCCCGGCGAGCTGGGTATCAACATAAAACAGAATATGAAAGAAATAGAACCGAAAGTCACAAAGAAGATCTCAGTAAAAGATCAGAATGAAAATAAAGAGAAAGCCGAAACGTACATGAAAACAGCTGAGAACAACTTAAAGAACAACAACTTTGATAAAGCATATATTTATTTCAGCAAAGTCACAGAACTCGTTCAAGGTTCGGAACTGGGAAAAAAAGCTGAAGCTGAAATGAAGAAGATCGAAGACAAAGTTGATAAATCAATATTGTTAAAAAAATAAAGACCGGGATTTTTATGAATTATCTGACTGAAGAGGGAATGAAAAAGATCGTTGAGAAATTGTATAATCTCAAACATATCGAACGGGATGCAATACTTAAGAGGGTTACGGAGGCAAGAAAACTCGGCGATCTCAGAGAGAACGGCGATTATAAAGCTGCCAGAGAAGATCTGACAAATATAGATATACGTATTGCCGAGCTTGAAAAATACATCGCAGAGAGTCAGATAATAAAGAAAGTTCACAGCAAAAAGAATGTCGTAAGGATACTGAACACTGTCAGGATCAAGGACCACACAAGGAACAAGGATCTTGTTTATACGCTTGTATCGCAGGCGGAAGCCGACCCCACGGAAGGTAAAATATCCGCAGATTCTCCCATAGGAAAAGGTCTTCTGGGAAGAAAAACAGGTGAGAAATTTAAAATCAACATCCCTATGGGCGAGATCGAAGTGGAAATTATAGAAATAAGTTCGGATAATTAATCAATTTTTTGGAGTTTTTATGTCAGGTCATTCCAAATGGGCTACAATAAGGAGAAAGAAAGAAAAGATCGATGCCGCCAGAGGCAAAATATTCACAAAATACCTTAAGGAGGTAATGACTGCCGCTAAACTGGGAGGAAGTAATGAAAGCGCTAATCCCAGGCTTAAAACGGCAATTGCTAAGGCAAAATCCGCTAACGTACCTTCGGACAGTATCAATAAAGCAAAACTGAAAGGAGCCGGAGAACTCCCCGGTGTTCACTATGAAGATATTAATTATGAAGGTTACGGTCCCGGCGGAGTAGCTGTGATAGTCGAAACTATGACGGATAACAAGGTAAGAACAGTCGGAGAAGTCAGGCACCTTTTCACGAGATACGGTGGAAATTTGGGAGAGAACGGGTCTGTCGGGTGGATGTTCCGTAAGATAGGGCAGATCGTGATAGATGCTGAAGGCAAGGATGAGGACAAACTGATGGAAGACTCTCTGGAAGCCGGTGCGGAGGACATGAAAAGGGAGGATGACAAATTTATTATAACAACTGCATACGAAGATTATTTGAGCGTATGTGATAAACTTGAGAAACTATATGAATTCGAGTCTAACGAAATTACAATGATCGCCGACAACTCGGTAAAAGTACCGTCCGATAAAGTTAAAAACCTCATAACTATGCTTGAAGCGCTTGAGGACCTTGACGACGTGAACGGCGTTTATAACAACGCTGACATTGATGAAGCCGATATCGAAGCGATGGACAAGTAATGAGAGTGCTCGGGATCGACCCCGGAATATCCTGCACAGGCTACGCTGTTCTTGACCAGAATGATGACGGTATTGTTTCGCTCGTGGAGCTGGGCGTCATAAGAACAGTTCCGGCTGACCCGCTCCCTAAGAGACTGAAAACCATTTATGAGGGTGTCGAAGAGGTGATAAATTCACTTGAACCCGGACATCTTGCCGTAGAAACGGTCTTTGTAGGAAGGAACGTTCAGTCCGCCCTCAAGCTGGGTCAGGCGCGCGGTACAGCTATAGTCGCCGCGGCAAGATCAGGTCTTGACGTTCTGGAATTCTCACCAAGAGAGGTCAAGCAGAATATTACAGGCAACGGGAATGCATCAAAGGAACAGGTCCAGTTCATGGTCACTTCGATCCTCAAACTCACAAAAGTCCCTAAACCGAACGATGCCGCGGATGCCGTAGCTATAGCATTATCTTTCATTCAGACATATAAATTCAAAACAAAAATAAAAATTCTGAGCGATAAATGATCGAGATACTTATAGGCGAAGTTCTCTATAAAGAACCGGGAAAAGTAGTTATAAACTGCGGAGGGATCGGATTTTCCGTATTCATTTCTTCTCATACATATTCCTCTATCGGAGATATCGGCAGCAGACAGACTCTATTTACTTTCTTCAAGGTAAGAGAGGATGACATGTCGCTTTACGGTTTTTCTGATAAAAAAGAAAAAGAACTTTTTCTTGAATTGAGCTCTGTATCAGGTATCGGGGCAAGAACCGCCATACAGATACTTTCCGAGATCAAGTATGACAGGCTTTTCAACGCGATCGCAACTGCTGATGTTACTCTGATATCTCAGGCTCACGGTGTAGGGAAAAAAACCGCGCAGAAGATCGTTTTCGAGCTTAAGGAAAAAATAGGGAATCTTGACGGTATTTCCGCTCTCGGTGCCGTTATGGGTACCACTGC